>DAOTMJ010000001.1:12469-312469 GCA_035450225.1 Candidatus Hydrogenedentota bacterium | reverse complement strand
CGCCCGATGGCCGACTGGAAAAGCGAGGCGCTCATCGCGGAAATCCGCACCCTCCAGCCCAACGCCCTCATCAACGACCGCGTCGGCAAGGACGAGCGCGGCAGGAACCGACTTGTGGATTTCTACACGCGCGAGCAGCCCGTCGAGATTGACAAGGCCGCCGAATTCGAGGGACGCACGGCCATTCCGTGGGAAGCCTGCATGACCATCGGCGAGTCATGGGGATACAAGGAGGGCGATGCGCCCTTGAAAAGCGCCACGGAATTGATCCGGCGCCTGGTGGATATCGTGAGCCGGGGCGGCAACCTGTTGCTGAACGTTGGACCGAACGCCGACGGCGAGATTCCCCCGCCGCTCGTCGAACGGCTCGAAGCCATCGGCGCGTGGCTGAAGGCCAACGGCGAATCCATCTACGGCACGACGGCCTCGCCATTTATAAACCTGCCCGCGGGCAAGTGCACCGCGAAAGACAATCGGCTCTACATCCACCTCGAAACGCATCCCGGCGGCCCGCTCGCCTTGCCAAGTCTGCAAAACGACATCCGTCGCGCATGGCTCCTGAAAACCGGCGAACCGCTGCGCTTCGACAACGCGAACAAGCAGATCTATTTGCCCGAAACCCTGCCCGATGACGCCGTCGCCACCGTAGCCATCGAACTCGACGGCCTGCCCGTGGTGAAATGAAGGGAAAGATACCCATGATGGAGACCTTACGGCCAGACCGTGTCTGTACACTGAAAGGGCGAATCCAAACCGTATGGTGCGGATATGCGAAAAGATGTGAAATGCCATTCGGAAACCGTAAGTGCATTGCCGCATGGGTGATGGCGTTGTTCTTGGCGTTCACGGCGCACGGCGCCGCGAAACCGTCTTCGGATTGGCCGGAATTTCGGGGGCCGACCGGAGACGGCCATGTGCCGTTTCAATCTGGCGAAGAATCGAATCTGCCTATCCATTGGAGCGAAACCGACCATGTCAAATGGAAAACGGCAATTCCTCCGCAAGGATGGTCCACGCCTGTTGTGATGGATGGGCGGATATGGCTGACAACGGCGTCCCCGGAAGGCCATGATTTCTTCGCGATATGCGTGGATGCCGCAAACGGTCAAATCGTTTTTTGCGAAAAACTGTTCCATTCGGACAACCCGGAACCGCTGGGAAACGATGTCAATTGTTATGCGTCTCCGTCGCCCGCCATCGAAAAGGGGCGGGTATACATCCATTTTGGCAGTTATGGAACCGCCTGTCTGGATTCGGACACCGGGGCGGTCCTGTGGCGCCGCACCGACCTTCCTTGCCGCCATTACCGTGGGCCGGGATCCTCGCCAATTTTATACGGTCCGATGCTTGTGCTGACGTTTGACGGGGCCGATGTTCAATATGTGACGGCGCTGGACACAAAAACGGGCCAGACGATCTGGAAGACCGATCGAACGACGCCTTGGCCCGATCTCGATGCCGACGGAAAACCAGTCCGGGAAGGCGACTTCCACAAGGCCTTCACGACGCCGATCGTTGTCAATACCGGCGGTGTTCCGCAGTTGATCAGTCCAAGTTCCTACGCGGGTTATGCCTATGACGTTCGCACGGGGCGGGAAATCTGGAAAACACATCATTCCGCGTATTCGCCGGCGGTTCGTCCCGTGCAAGGCAACGGATTGGCGTATGTGGTGACCGGACGCGGAGGCGCGGAGCTTTGGGCGATGCGTCTCGATGGACACGGCGACGTCACCGATACACATGTGGCGTGGAAGGTTTCCGGTAAAATTGTGCCTGAGGAACCGTCTCCCGTGCTGGCCGGCGATTTGATCTATCTGATAAGCAACGACGGCATTGCCTCATGCCTTGACGCGAACACAGGCGAACAAATCTGGAGCGAGCGATTGGGCGGCAACTACATGGCCTCGCCCATTTACGATGGATCCCGGCTGTATTTTTTCAGCACCCAGGGAAAATCGGTGGTTCTCAAGGCGGGCCGGACCTTTGAAATTCTCGCCACGAACAAACTCGACGCCGGCATGATGGCTTCGCCGGCCGTTGCGGGCAAGGCGCTCTTTCTGCGCACAAAAACCCATCTTTACCGCATTGAGGAATAAATGTGGTCCCGGCAGGACGAGGATACTTCATTTTCATCCCGGTAGAAGATGGCGCGTTATGGGCTCCGATAGTTCCCATTGGAGAGCGGAACGACAAAAGGGACGCGAACGCTCGCCGAAACGCCCGGCCGACGTTCGTATCCCTTTTGTCGTGTGTGGTGTGTAGGTCTAGTCTACCCGCTCAATCCGTTGTGGGCGTTTTTTGGCGCCCGCTTTTTTCTCGGGTTTCGGGATCAGCGGTCCGTCCTCGACGGGCCGGCGATACTTCCACGCCGGGTCGCGAAATTCGCCCGGATTGAGTGTATTGTGAATCAACGTATGCTGTGAATTGGGGATAAACGGGGTTCGGCCCAATTCGTCGTACCTTTGTTGGTGTTCGGCTGACAACGGTTCGATTTCATCGGGCAAGACGGTGCATGTCAGGAAAACCAGCAATTCCGAGCGCTGTTTCTTGATGCTGTTGCTGCGGAAAAGCAGATTCATGATGGGGATATCGCCCAAGATGGGCGTCTTACTGACCGAGGTCGTGTCGTCGAGTTGGCGCAGGCCGCCAATATAAATAGTCTGGCCGTTCTTGGTGCGCAGTGACGTTTGCGCCTGCCGCTTTGCCTCGACGGGAATATCGTTGACCACTTCGGTCGAGGTACTCTCCTTTACATCAATGTCCGAGATGATGTGATTGTCGTGCGACACGTTGGGCGTGACGGTCATGATGATACCAACTTCTTTGAAGGCCGTGGTCGCCATGGGCGGCCCTGTGGTGGATTGCGTATATTGGATATAGGGAATTTCACGCGTAATGTTGATGTTTGCCTTCTTGTTTTCGACGGTGACCACGGTGGGATTGGCCAGCAGCTTGGCGTTGTTGGCTTTGACCTGGCCCGCAATGGCGCCTTGAATGTCCGCATGGGACGACAACAACGCAAACGTAAGCCGTCCCGCCATGGGAATCGCGGTAATGGCGCCCGGCGTAAGAACGCTGCCCGTCGTGTCGTTTTCCATGCCGAGGCCGGTGAGGTCTCTGCGCAAGTTGATAGCCTTGTAAATCCAATCAATGCCCGTTTCGGCATTGTCGGCCAGCACCGCATCCACGACCATGGCCTCGATTGTCACTTGCTTCACGGGCATGTCCACCTTCGTGATGAGATCGCGGATTTGTTCCAAGACCACCGGCACGTCGGTGACGACCAACATCCGGCTACGCGCATCCACGGCGGCTTTCCCAATTTCAGGCGTTTGAATGCCGGCTATCAGTTTCGATAATTCCTCGGGATCGGCGTTGTTGATTTTGATGGCCTCGGTAACCGTTGGGGTGGCCGGTTTCGCCACGTCAAGGTCGCGCGCAAGTTTTTCCAGTTCCTGGATGCGCATGTCGGGTCCGGCCAAGATAAGCGTGTTGGTCTGCTTGTCCACCGAAATCGAAACCAAATTGTCGTCCGGCGTTCCTTTTACAACGTCCTGAAGCGTTTTCTGAAGTTCTTCCACCTTTGCGCTGTCGAGTTTGACCATAAGGGTCTTGCGCTTCGCGGCAAGGGCGTCTTCATAGGGAACAATTCGGTAAATGCCTTCTTCCTCGACAATGCCGAGGTTGTTCATGCGCAGTACCGTGTCAATCGCCTTGCGAAGGGTGATATTCTTGAGACTGGCCGTCACGACGCCTTTGAGTTCAGTGCCCGCAATCACATTAATTTGCGCTTTTTGAGCAAGCAACGCGACAACGTTGGTCAAATCCATTTCGCGCAAATCAATGTTGACGATTTGCTCCAACGGGTTCCCTGCAAAGGGCGGTGATTCGATCGATTCCGGCCTTGGGGAAGCGGAATCGGTCTTTGCGGCCCGTGGCAAATTTTGGGCATCCACCACGGAGGGCGACGATAATCCCGCTTCGGCGGGATTGGACGGCGTGCCGGCGATGCCGGAAATCAACTGTTTCATGCGTCCGATGGCCGCAACACCGCCCGAAGCGCCCTCGGCGCCTTCGTCACGTTTGGGGGGCGGTGGCGGCTCGGCCGGTGCGGGTTCCGCGGCGGGTTGTTGTTCCGCTGAAGCATCGGCATTGTCCGAAGCGGCCGGAGTCCCCGTGGTTTGCGACGGATCCGCCTGATTGCCGGTTTCCGTGGGATTCGACGCGGCCGTTTCAGCCGGAGGCGGCGCAGGTTCCGCGGCTACTTGGGCAAGGCGGGCTAACGGCGGCATACGCAACTCTATCTCCGCCGCTTTCACCATTTCCAAGTCCCGCGCAAGATATTCCACGCGATGTTCGGATGGATTCGGCATGGCCGCCTGTTGACGGGCGGCCAGTGTCATAAAGCCGTCGCGAACACGGGAAGCAACTTCCACCCCGCTTTTACTCATCGAGTGCGCGAGCGAACCGACGCGCATGGCGCCGTCCCGCACCCATTCCTTGCGAACGCGCTTTTCCTGCACTTCCTTGCGCACCGCCTCGAGGGACGCCTTGGTTTTGTTGATGCGTTCGGCCGTTTTTATTGTTTCGACCGTCTGCGTGGGCGGATTCGCCCCGTTGCCGGTAATGGTCAGACAGATGCGATTGCCCTCCCGCGCGACCGTGTAATGTCCCGGACCGGCCAAATCCGCTACCACGCGGGAAATATATTGCGGTTCCACCGCAAAAAGGCTGGTGCGCACTTGGCGAACGATTGTTGCCTGTGCGGGGGTAAACACCTTGCCTGCTTGAAGGTTGACGGCTCCCGTCACGTCCAATACGATCTTTCGGCCTTCTTCTGTTGTAAACGCCTTGTAGGCCGGTTCGCCGGTTGTTTCGACGGTCAGCAGGGCTTGGGGTCCCACTCCATCCACCCGGATATCCGTTAGCGCCTCCGCCTGTGAGGCATTGTCAATCAAGGCGCCCGCGTCCGGACGCCCAAGCCGGTCCAATGAAGCGCGGGCCACTTCCCGTTTGCGTTGTTCAAGCGTGTCGGCCGCACTGGCCATGGCCGACACCGCCACCAAGGCTATGGCGCATACGCCGGCTAGGCGCATGGAAACTGTCATGCGGCTTTGAAGATGCATGGAGATCATGTATCACAACTCCTTGAGTTCGACCTGGATTTCGGAGTCCCCGACTTTGAAGGTTACCGACTCTTTATCTATTTTATAAACCACCGTTCCATCGGGATATTCATATCCGGGGAAAATGACTTCATTGTCCACTACGGCAAGCGGCCGGGTCTTGTCCCATATAATGCCTGTGACAACCTTGTTCATGACCTGCAAAATGCTGGGCGGAATCGTGCTCAGGTCGCCGGTGGCCTCCGAGGCCGATTTCTTGCTCACCGTTCCCACGAGGGGCGCCAGGGGATCGCGTGGCATGCGATCACGCGCATAGTCGAAATCCACTTCCTTGATGCCCATCAGGAGTTCGTCAATATTCACCTCGGCCTTTTGCATGACCGATTGCGGCTTTTGAACCGCGGGGACGGAGGCTGGCGCCTGTGATCCGGGCGCCGCGGCCGCAGCCGTGGGTTTCGGGGAAGCCGGCGATGCGCCCGGTTTTCCGCGGAACTGGTAGACCAGAACGCCCACCAGCACAACGCCAAGAATGGCGACGATGACCAATTGTTTTTTCTGTTGTTCGTTCACGACTTTTTCTCGCCCTCGCTGGGCTGAATGAAACGGTAGGTGCTCAGCGTGAAAGAGGCCTCGGCAATCCCCTCCTCCATCTTGCCGATATTCAACTCGGATATCTTCAGATAACGCTGAAACCGTTCCAGCCGGTTGATGAAAGTGACAATCTGATGGAAATTTCCCTTTGCCACCACGCTGTAAGGGATCGTTTCCTTTTTCTCGTCCGTTACACGCGGCAGTTGCGACAATTCCACGCGGAGTCCGATCTCGCCCGCAAAACCCTCGAATTGGCGCAGCAGCGTCGGAATTTCGCGGCTTTCCGGAAGCCGCTGCTCGAATTGCGAGGTCAGTTCCTGCATCTTGGCCGCCTCGACGCGCAACTTGTCAATGTTTTTCTCGGTCTCACGGGCAAGCCGCAGATCGTTCACGACGACGGCGTCAGCCGCCTCGATCTCCTGCAGTTTGGCCGCCTGCCTGGCGTGAAGAACAAAGTAATACCCGGCGCACAACCCCGCCGCCACCGCAAGGATGATCCCCGTCGCCATCCAATCCTTGGGCGTTACCGTGCCTTTCAGGAAATCCATCATTGCTTCGGCTCCCCGGCGGATGCCGCTTCTTCCTTCTTCTCCACGACAAGATATTCAAGGGTGAAATTGCGCACGCGATACCCCTTGAATTCGGTGTCAACCAGTTTGGGCAGGCTCAACTGAAACAGGCCGGCAAACTCTGGATCCTGCTCCATGTTGAAGGTAAGCGGATAAATGTCGTTGCTTCCGTCGGCGCCCGTGATAACGTAGCCCTTCAGTTCCAGCACACGTTGCGGAACCGTTACGGACTTCATCTCCTCCTTGCCGGTCTGTTCATTGAAAACCATCCGGTTTTCCTTGATCGTGCGCTGTTTTTCGGCAATCCCCGAATACCAAAAATTGTCCGGCGTCAAACGGCTGATGTTGAAAAGTTGCCGCGACCAGATAATGCGATCGGCCACGATGTCCTGAATGATTTGAATCTTGTCGGCCAGACGGGTCTTTTGTTCGGAGAGCCGCTTGAATTCGTCCACAATGGCCTGAAGTCCCGCCAGTTCCTTCTTGTGTTGCTCGAATTCGGCGTTTTTCGCTGAAATCCGGGCTTGGCCCTGCAGCCAAAGGACGCTTAGCGCAACAAGAACTAGCACCAACACCAGCGTGCTGAGAATATACGGAAGGGGGGTCCGCTTGATCGGCCGCAAATGATAGGGAAGAAGATTTATCGTAATCATAATTCCGCCATCCCCCTTGCCGCCAAGCCTATGGCGACCATAAACTGGGCTGGATGCTCAAACAGAACGCCCATGGTGGACCCGTTGCCAAACGTCAACGCGCTCTCCGTGGGATTGGCCACGTCCACCCGACTGAGGGCCAGTTCTTCTTCGAGGGTAAGGCGCACGATCGGTAGATGCGCCACCCCGCCGCTTAGAATCATCCGATCAATGGGCGTTTCGTACAATTCATGTTCGTAGAAATCGAGCGAACGTCGCAGTTCGGCGACCAGTTTGTTCAGCGGTGTGGCCAGAAGATCCTGGACCGGTTTGTCGGAATCCAGCGAGGGCGCGGCGGGGGCGGGCGTTTTCGGCGCCATCTCGAATTCATCCTCAAAGGGATCAAGCAGCGACGCGTTCGATGCCGGTTTGGGTTCCTCCGTTTCGGGCGCAGCCGACGGCGTTTCTGGCTTTGATTCCGATTCCTCCGCAGCCGCGCATAGCAATTTCTCGGCCTGCTCGTAATCGCACCGGCGCGCACGAACGATTGCCTGAATGAACTCGCGCGCCCCCCAGTTGACGTCGCGTATGAAATTGGACACGCCATCCTTCACAAAATGGATGCTTGCCGACGTAAGGCCGATGTTGACCAACGCCACGGTCTCGCCGGTCTTCAGAAATCCGCAACATTCCGCCGCATCCGCCAAAGCCAGCGAATCAACCGACAGAATGCCGTACTGGATTTCGGCGGCTGACGCAATCTGAACGCGCGAATCTATCACTTCATGGCGTGCCGCCACCAACAAGACTTTCAAAAGACGATCGTTGCCCTCGGTCACCCGTTCCAGCAGGCTCCAATCGAGAAAAACTTCCGACAAATCGTATGGAATGTGCTGGGATGCCTCTTTTTCAATGGCCGCGCCTATGCGATCTTCCGGCATGTCCGGCAAGCGTGGATATCGAATCACCACGGTCTGCCCGGGCAAAGCCCCAACGACCAGACTCTGGGCAAGAAATATCGTGCGCAAGGCATCGCGGACGGCTGTTGCGTGCGCCGCAACGGGATCGGTATTGACCAAGTTGCGGTCCACCAACGCCATGCCCGCGCCATCCACATGCAGGCGGCGGCCCGAACGCGACATCTGCACGGCTTTCACGCAATGGGCGCCTATATCAATGCCGACTGCCTTTTTGGGCTTACTGAACAGCAATGATTTCCATGCTCCTCTGGCCTTTCAACTACCCCACTCCTCAATTATGCGTTCTTAATCCAACTTCCGTCACACCCAGTACGGCCTATCCTCCCTGTCTTTGCACTTTACATCTTAGCAAATATTCGACTTTCTGTCAACACTTTTCTTTTCCAGTTTTTTGCGTACAAAACAACGCATAAAACGGGCCAAGCCAAGATACGATTTGCTTTAGCCGTCCAATGCGCTTTCCATACATTCTATCGGACAAACCGGTTATCTCTTGACAACAATACTGCAAGTTTCCCATCGTTTCGACAGAATATTGACATATCGGCCCAAAGGCCAACCCCCTATAAAAAAATCAATCTAAAATACATACAGGTATGTATTTATGCCGATATCAGCGCCATATTGCGAGAACCGTCCGCCGTCCGGCGATGCGAGTGGTATCGGCCTGAGCAGATAGTGCACACACCCGAAACCATGATGTTCGAAGCAGGCACGCCCGTCCCCGCCAGTTGTATGGCATTGGCCTGCCAGAGATCCAGATAACGTCCACGAACAGGAAGACCGGCTGCGGCAAATTCCTTGGCCCTCAATGGATCGACTTCGTAGCAGCAGGGTCCGGCCGAGGGGCCGATAAGGGCATGGAAGGTCCTTGGTTGGGTGCCCGGAATTTGCATCATACGCTGGATTGCCAGCGCGGCGATGCCGTGCAACGTGCCTTCGCGTCCGGCATGCACCAAGCCAACCGAACCGGAAATCGGATCGGCGATGAAGACCGGCACACAGTCGGCAACAAACAGAGCAAGGGGTAAATTCTTTACAAGTGTAATGAGTCCATCCGTTCCCGGAAACGCCAGCAATCCCTTCCGAAAGCCGCGTCCCCGGTCGGCTTCACCGGCCACGGCGATTTGCGTGCCGTGAACCTGCATGCCGCACACGAGGTCTTCCGGGCGAATTCCGCACGCGGCGCATACGCGCATCCTGTTCCCCGCGCTATCGGCGGCCAACGATTCCCGACAGGTTTCACTATCCGATCCCCGCATTCCGCAATCTCCGTCGGTTATGTCCGTCATAACCGCCAGCGCCACGCCCAAACGTTCCAGTTCCTTGAATCGCACCATACTCGGTTATTCCAATCGTTCCAACACCCGGTTCAACTCCTTTTGCGTGTCGTTCTGCGCATCCATGAGGGCTTGTTCGGGCGATTTCAGTCCGTTCAACACATCGCTTACGGCATGATCGAGCACGCCCATGAAATAGCCCTGGGCGGGCATCACGGGACGCTGATGCCGTGCGGTTCGGAGTATGTCAAGAAACAGGGCCATGGGTGGGTTGTCTTCGGCCAGTTCCAGGGCGGAACTGTGGCGGTAACCGGGAAACTGGCCCGTGGTCTGGACCATGGATTTGCCCATCTCCGGGCTGGAGCACAACCACTTCATGAATTCAAACGCGGCTTCCGGATGGCGGGAGCCGCGGGGAATACCCACGCACCACCCCCCCACCCACGCGCTGTGATCCGAACCCATCTTTTCGGGATAGGGAAAAGGCGCCACGCCATAATCGAGGTTGGGCGCATACTTTTCAAAAAGCCGCAAATTGGAGATGTGTCCCGCCGCCATGGCAATCTTGCCCCGGATAAACGGACTGTCCGCCTCATCGCCGAAACCTTCCGAAAAACTGTTGATGGCCTCGAATCCGTATTCGTCCGCGTAGGACTTCATCCAGCGCATGGCTTCCAAGACGCCCGGATTCTCGCCGCAGACCAGCCGCTCGCGCTTTTCATCGTAAAATTCGCCTCCAAAAGCCCAGCCCCATGTGAATATCGAGTTCGGAAACCCGAAGACGCTCCACGGAATGAAACCGATGCGCTTGAGGCGTCCCTTTGCATCGCGCTGCGTCAATTGCCTCGCCAGGCGATCCAGTTCCTCAATCGTCTTCGGCGGACCGTTCTCCAGCAGCCCCGCCTCCCGGAAAACGGACCGGTTCCACAACAGCGCGAAATTCGGGTCGGCGCAATAGGTCAATCCATAGGTTTTCCCGCGGAATTGACACTGCCGGGCGCATGGTTCCCAGTAATCCCCGTTACGAACCCCGAAACGCGCCATCAGCGTATCGAGGGGTTCGAGCGCGCCGCGCGCCGCCCATTCGCAAACTTGCGGACCGCCCACGATGGTGCAATCCGGCGGAATGCCTGCGCTAATCGAGAGGAACAATTTCTGGTTTGATGCCGGATTGTGCGGCACATACAGTGTGCGCACCTCGATTGACGGATGGGCGCGATTGAACAACGCAATCAGCCGGCGCAGTTCATCGCCTTGATCGCCCGGCCACGGCTGCCAGAACGTGATAACGGTCTTGCCCGCGGTTGAACGCGGCGGCATGCCGGTCAGGGAATGCAAACCTGCCAGAACCGCCACAATTCCCGCAAACAGTATCAGCACTCGCGCCATACAACTCGCTTTCCAGACACCGAATCGAAATTGTATCGAAAACCGGGATCGCGGTTCCCCTCGTACGGAAAAAGGATTTTGGGTTTGGGATAAATTTGCAGGGAATCTTACCGGCGAGCGCGGGCTTGAAACACGTCCGCGAAGGCGTCAACGAAGTCGTCCATCGCTTGATCCATGGACGGCGTTGCCGGCAAAAGCGAAGCCAGCGATGCGACGGGCTTGTCGCCGATGCCGCACGGAACGATGTAGCGGAAGTGTTCCATGTCCGGATTGACGTTCAGAGCGACGCCGTGGAACGTTACCGTATGGTGAACGCCGATTCCGATGGCCGCGACTTTCGCGCCGTTCACCCACACGCCGGTCAGCCCTTCCATGCGGCCCGCGTCGAGACCGTAGCGGGTAAGTTGGCGGATCAGCACGTCTTCCAGCGAGCGCAAATACGGCCAGATGGCCAGGTTCCAGATCGTGAGGTTCAGAATGGGATAGGCGACCATCTGTCCGGGGCCGTGATAAGTGACGTCGCCGCCGCGATCCGTATCATGCACCGCGATGCCTCGGCGCAGCAATTCCTCTCTCGAGAGCAGGAGGTTTTCCGCATGAGCGCTTCGGCCCAAGGTGATGACGGGGGCATGTTCGAGCAGGAAGATCGCGTTGAGCGCCTGGCCGGCCTCCACCGCCGCACGGCGTTCGTATTGCAGGCGAAGGGCGTCCGCGTAGGGAACGTATCCAGGCAAGCGGATGATATCGAATGTCTTGTCCATCGCAGAGTGAAGCGGGAAGCGATGCATCCCGATCGGTCCTATCCGACTGATCGGTCGGATTCTCCCGATCGGGCAGGCGCCTACACTCCCGCAAGTGAGGGTTCGCCGATGCCGATGGCTTCCAGGACCGCTTCTTCCGTGGGTTCGACCGTGACGGTTTCCGCGGCGGCCTTGATCGCGCTGTCAGGATCCTTGAGTCCGTGGCCGGTCAGCACGCACGCCACGCGGATGCGGTCGCCGACAATCGGCTTCATCGCATCGAAATAACCGTTTTGCGCGAGTTTGATCAGACCGGCGATGCTGGCCGCGCTGGCCGGTTCGGCGAAGACGCCTTCGGTCGCCGCGAGCATCTTGTAGGCTTCGCGGATCTGGTGGTCGGTGACCATGCCGATGACGCCGCCGGATTCGTCGCGGGCCTCAACGGCGGTTTTCCAACTCGCCGGATTTCCAATCCGGATCGCCGTTGCAAACGTTTGGGGATCCTCGACGGGCTTGCCCAGGACGATCGGCGCGGCGCCGGCGGCTTGGAACCCGAGCATTTTGGGCCTGTTCTTGGCCTTGCCCGCCGCGAAGTATTCCTTGTAGCCCTTCCAGTATGCCGAGATATTGCCGGCGTTGCCGACCGGGAGCGCATGGCAATCCGGCGCATAGCCGTCGAGGTCGTCCACAATCTCGAACGCGCCGGATTTCTGGCCTTCGATTCGAAACGGGTTGACGCTGTTTACGAGCGCGATGGCATGTGCCGACGCGATCGAACGAACCAACTGGAGCGCGTTGTCGAAATTGCCCTTGATCTGGACGACGCGCGCGCCGTGAATCATCGCCTGCGACAGTTTGCCCAGCGCGATTTTACCCTCCGGAATCAGCACGATGCACTTGATGCCCGCCCGTGCCGCGTACGCCGCCGCCGAGGCCGACGTGTTGCCGGTCGAGGCGCAGATGACGCCCTGGAAACCGTCCTCGACCGCCTTCGTGATGGCCATCGTCATGCCGCGATCCTTGAACGATCCGGTTGGGTTCAGTCCCTCGTATTTCAACAGGATCTCGAGCCGCGGGTGAATTGCCTTGGCAAGACCGGGCGCCGGGATGAGAGGCGTCGAACCTTCATTGAGCGTGATAATGCGCGTCGTTGCCCTGACGGGCATGTGTGCGCGATAACGTTCGATGACGCCCCTGTTCAGCATGCACGATAACCTCCCGGCCTTATTCCAGCACGCGCAACACGTGCGTGGATTCCTTGATGCAATCCAGTTTTTCGATTCGGCCGAGCGCGTTGCGCAACGCCGCCTCGGACGTCTCGTGCGTCATCATAACCACATGGACATGTTCTTGTCCATGCGGATCGCGCTGAAGGCACGAGGCAATGCTGACGCCGTGCTCGCCGAGGATCGTGCAGACCTTTCCCAGCACGCCGGCTTGATCGTTCGTGGTCAGGCGCAGATAGTATCGTCCCTGGATTTTGTTGATGTCGCGGATGGGTTTCGGTTGATCGTAGACGAACGGGGCCGGCGCTTTCGCATTGCCGCGGCGGGCGATGTCAATGATGTCCGCCACGACGGCGCTCGCCGTCGGCATGCGCCCCGCCCCGCGCCCGTAATACAGCGTCGCGTCCACCACGTCGCCCTTCACATAGACGGCGTTGAATTCGTTGCGTACCGATGCCAAGAGGTGCGTGTCCGGCACGAGCGTCGGATGCACCCGCGCCTCAATGCCGCCGTCCACGGAACGGATAATCGCGAGCAGTTTGATCAGGTAGCCCATCTCGCCCGCATAGGCCACGTCGTCGTGCGTGACCTTGGTGATCCCTTCCACATAAAGACTGTCGAGCGGCACCTCGGTTGAATAGCAGAGCGAGGCAAGGATCTGGCATTTATGCGCCGTGTCGTGCCCCTCGATATCCAAGTCCGGCGGCGTTTCCGCGAATCCGAGCGCCTGCGCCTGCGACAGCGCTTCCGCGAAATCGAGTCCGTCGTAGGTCATCCGGCTCAGAATGTAGTTGCATGTGCCGTTGAGAATGCCATAGATGAACTCGATGCGATTCGCGGCCAGCCCTTCACGCAGGGCCTTGATGATCGGGATGCCGCCCGCCACGGATGCCTCATAGCGCAATTCCACGCCGTTTTCGACGGCTGCCCGGCACAACTCCGTCCCTGCTTTCGCCAACAGCATCTTGTTTGCCGTCACGACGTGCTTGCGCGCATGGAGCGCATTGAGAATGAATGTTTTCGCCGCGCCTGTTCCGCCGATCAATTCGCACACGACATCCACGGCGGGATCGCCGACCAGTGTTGCCGCATCGCGGCTGACCGTCACCCCACTCAAGTCGAATTCGGACAAACATTCCTGTCTGAGTTCCGCCACGTGCACCAACGCAACGTCCACCCCCGCCTTGTGCGCGATCTGATCACGGTTGGTCTGCAACGCCTTGATGACGCCGCCGCCGACGGTCCCTGCCCCGATAACGCCAACTCCTATCCGCATGAAAATGCCTTTCAGTGGTCAGCAGACAGTAGTCAGTAGTTCGGTGGCATTTGCACCGAGCGATTTCGGCCTTGGACTACTGGCTGCCTTCATTCAAATTTCCAGAATACAGATCTCGTCGCCGACTTTGACTTCGTCTTCTTCATCAACGAGTTTTTCAATCAAGGTGCCCGATTTCGGACTGGGAATAGTAAACGCCGCCTTGTCCGTGACCATTTCGACGAGATCGTCGTTTTCGTTGACGATATCGCCTTCGTCGGCGAGCCACATGGAAACCCGCGCCACGTCCTCGAGATCATCGCCCAGACTGGGCAACGTCACTTCATATTGCATCGTCTTAGAACTTTCCTGCCGCCGCGGTGCTTTTTTCCGTCGAACCGTGGCTTGTCCAGACTTGGTCTGCATGATAGGAACTCCTTACAAAGGGGCCTGCCGCGACAAAGGAAAAACCCATGGCATAGGCCCATGTTTCATACCGTTTGAATGCCTCGAGGGGCACGAATTGTTCCACCGGGCGTTGGCGTGGCCCGGATTGCAGGTACTGGCCGATACAGACAGCCCCGCAACCCGCCACACGTAAGTCGCGCAATGTCTGCCGAATTTCCATGTCCGTTTCGCCCAGCCCGGCCATCAGGGACGATTTCACGATGATACCCGGCGCCTCGTCCGCCACAAGATGCAACACCGCCAGCGAACGCTCATACGAACACCGCGCATCCCGAACGGCGGGATGCAGCCGGGCCACGGTTTCGATATTGTGGCCGAAGACGTCCGGCCCAGACGCCAGCACGGTTCGAATCGCCTGTTCCCGACCCTGAAAATCCGGCGTCAACACTTCAATGCGAACACCGGGACAACCGCCCCGTATCGCTTCGACCGTCGCCGCGAAATGATATGCGCCACCATCCGGCAAATCGTCGCGCGTGACGGAGGTCACAACCACATGCCTCAATTCGAGGCGTTTTACCGCCTCGGCTATCCGGGCCGGTTCATCCTCTTCGACATTTTCCGGCCGCCCATGCGCCACCGCGCAAAACGAACAATTCCGCGTGCATTGCCCGCCCAAAATCATGAACGTGGCCGTGCGGCGCTGCCAGCACTCGGAACGATTCGGACAACGCGCGCTGCGGCACACCGTATGCAACCGCAAGTCTTCCAATACGCCGCGCGTGGCGATTACCCCGTCCGGGGCCGACCACGAACGCCGAATCCATTTTGGAAATCGAGAAACCATACTGTTTGACATTGAAACCGGCCTCATTGCCGGCATGCAAAGAGATTTTGCCTGTTGCATCCACGTGTTACGAACTCGGACTCGTCGCCCAGGATACGGGTTTCAACCCAAAAACGATTCATAGTATAACATGAATCCATCTTCAATAAAAGTTTACCGCAGACCGCCGTGTGCCGACCGCATTATTTGTATTTTTCATTATATTCGCTTATGATGATCGCATACAATGAAAATACCTCAAGGAATCGCTTTTTGTAGGAAAACAAATAATCTTCTTGAGTGTACCGTGTTCTCGGAATCGTGAAGGTCTCGGAATGCAACGCCGATTTCCAAATCGGCTTGTTGAAACACGACATGCCGATTGGGAAATCGGCGCTACCAAATGGCCATTTTCAATTTCAACACAAGATTTCGTTGCGTGATCCGACATGAAATTGCCCGGAAATGCCAATCTTCATGGAAATTCTCATCCTTCTGTCTTAAGAACTCGGTACTCTCAAAAAAAGTCTTGATACAAACCGTACCTTGTGGTAGGATTTGGGCGTTGTTGGGGAAAGGCTGAATATAGCGGAGGAGAAAAGTGCAATGAAGCGGACAATCATAGGTGTGTTGTTATTTCTTGTATTGACGATCCCGATGGCCGCGCAAGCGGACCTGCAAAACGTCCAGGTCGGCGGCGAAATCCGGCTGCGAGCGAATTTCGTGTCGAGCACGCTCGCGGGTCCCGGTCCCATTGAAGTCCGGTATACCCCGGCGGAATTGGCGGGACGCCCCATCGGCGGCCCGTTTGCCTATCCGAACAACGGATTGGGCGCAGTCAGTTATCTGAGTTGGAACCGGCGTTCCAACAACACGAATTTCGTCGAACAACGGACGCGTCTGCATGTCAGCGCAGATTTCACGGACAATGTGAACGCCTTCGTCGAATTCGACAGTTACGACGTGTGGGGCGAGGATTTCCGCAGCGATTACCTGACCGGCGTGGACAGCCGTTCCACGACGGGCCTCACGCCGACGCTGCTCGGTCCCGACGGCGACGTGAGTCTTTACCAAGCCTATATCGAGGCGCGTGAATTGTACGGCACGCCGCTTGCCCTCCGCATCGGACGGCAGGAATTGAGTTTCGGCAGCGAGTTCCTCGTCGGCAAAGGCGACAAGGCGCCTTTGTTCCGGGGGCTGTCCTTCGACGCCGTGCGGCTGACGTACGCCGGCCAGACGTTTACCGTGGACGCCTGGATGAGCAAGCTGGCTGAGGGAAGCCCCGCCGAGGAAGACGGCGACGTTGACTTTTACGGCATCTACGGGACCTGCAAGGCCATCGAGAATGTCGCCTTCGATCTGTACTGGCTTTATCTTCGCGACGCGCGGGCGTTGCCGTCCGACCCGGTGGGTCCGGCCGGATTCGATCCGACGTATGATCCGACCGAACTCCATACCGTTGGCGCGCGTTCGGCCGGCAAGGTCGGCGCATTCGATTTCGAGGCGGAAGTCGCCTATCAATTCGGCGACATGGATCAGGCCGGTTTCACGTTCAAGCCGGGACTGTACGGGGATCACGATGCGGATGCGGACGCCTGGGCGGCCAAACTGGAAGTGGGCTATAGTTTCGATTGCCCGTGGAAGCCGCGCCTGTTTGTCGGCGGCGTCTATTTCAGCGGCGAAGACAACCGCTCCGTGTCGGCCAATCCCCTGTATCCCCGCTCAAGCGTCAGTTTCAACCGCCTGTTTTCGAACCAGATTTACAGCGGATTCGTGGATCTGAACAACGACTTCTCCAATGGCTACGACGTGCGCATCGGCGTGCTGACCTTCCCGATGGAGAAACTGGTCATGCTGTTGTGCGTGTCCTATTTCGGCGCCGACGACACCTTCGACATGCCCGTCGCCGGCCAGCCCAGCCGCGTGACGAAATCCAGCGGCAGCCACATGGGCACGGAGTCCTATCTTGCGCTCTTCTACAATTACAGCAAGGATCTTCAATTCGACGCCGGCTGGGCGCACTGGTTCCGGGGCGAGGGCGCTTTCGACGGCAACTTCGTCGAATGGAACGGGTATATGCTCAACAAGGGCAGCGCACACAACGACGGCGATTATATCTACGTGGGCTCCACGCTGAAATTCTGATTCGTCAACCCCGCAATGCCACAGGGCAGGCCTTCGCGCCTGCCCTTTTTCTTTGCTTTCGATCACCTTACCGGTGCGGATAGACGGATGTCGCGCCTGCGCTTTTCGTTTCCGGCGGGAATCGTGAGGATCAGGTTCGATGTGCCGGGTGCGATGGGTTCGATGCGGGCATCCGGGAAAGGCGCCTCCGCGTTCGCAAACCGGCGTGCGGGCAGGAACACGATCGAGGATTGTCCCTGGGAGGGGTCTTCTTCCCAGGCGCACGTGAAAACACCGGTCTCATGATCGAAGGCATACTCGCGCAGGATGCCCGCGACCGCCATGGGGTACGGCCTTTCGAGGGTTTCAAAGTAGACCGTCTGATCAATCTTGTCGTGCGAATCCCAATAGGTGTCGCTGCAGAGTGTCCGCTCGATTTGACGCTGCACCGCGCGCGCCGCGGGTAGGACGCGCGACGAACCGTAAAATGCGCCCCATTCGCCGAGCAGCATCGGCATGTTGAGACGCCGGGCGGTTTCCATGTGCCTATCGAAGATGAAACGGAGACGCCCCTCGTCCGCCATCTCCGGTGTCGGCCCGTCCGTCACGATGTCGTACGCATGGGGCGCCAGCGCTTGTCGCGGATCGGGCGAACCATCCGGCAACAGCACCGGCGGCAACGCGCTTGGAACGCCTTGGTTCGAGGACGGCGACGGCTCGATAAACAGGATATGCCGCGAATCCACGCTCCGAATCGCATCGGCCATCCGTTGGTGGTACGGGCCGAGTTTTTCCCGTTCGAACTGTTGAAACACCGGCCCGGCTTCGTCCACAACCCTCCGAAACAAAGCGACATCCGAGAATTTTTCGAACAGCGTTTCGCGGTTCAGAGGCGATTCGCGTGCAACCTCGGCAAGCGGTTTCATAATGGACGCCACCGCTTCGAGAATCGGCGAGCCGATGAATGGTTCGTTGAGCAAATCGTAGCCCACAACGGCCGGTTCGTTGGCGTAGCGTTCCGCGACCAATTTCCACGCGCGCGCAAGATGATCCTGTAGCCCAATGCCATCCGGCGCGGGCGCGTTGGACCAGAAATTGTCGAAGGCGGATTGCACCGCGCCGCTGACGAGATAGGCGTCGCTCCAGACAAATCCCAGCGAGGCGTGCGGGCGCCCGTTGTCGAGCGTTGCCCACGCCGGCGCGCCGTCGCCCCGGCATTTTCCCTCGCCCCACAGATCCTGATGCAGATCGAGCAGCACCCACATGCCGTTGTCGCGCGCCCATGCGACGCGCGCATCCAGCGCGGCGAGGTATTTCTCGTCATACACGCCGCATTGCGGTTCGAGCGCCGCCCAGAAAATCAGGAGCCGGATGCAGTTGAATCCCCATGAACGCATCCGGGCATAGTCTTCCGGGCCATCCTTTGTGAAATAAGGCGCGCTTTTGTTTCCCACGTTGATGCCGTGCAGGATGACGTGCCGGCCCGATTCGTCGGTGAAACGCCCGTCTCGGACGGATATCCAGCCGAGCGCCGTTGCCTCGAAACAAATACCGATCAGCAATGTCCAGAGCAGGAATCCGGCCCCAATCTTCTTGTCCATTTTGCATCTCCTCGTCGCGTTTCCGGCCTGCGTTTGTAGACGTACCCTGTTCCCCTTCGGTGTCAAGACGTGGAAACATGCGTATGCGATGGAGTATTCTTGAGGCGTTTCCACAGGACCCGCGAGGAAAAATTCATGGCAAGCGAACGCGAGATTATTCTATCCGGCATCCGGCCTACCGGCCGGTTGCATTTTGGCAATTATTTCGGCGCCATCCAGCATTTCATCCGCCTGCAGGAACAGGGGCATTGCTGTTACTACTTCATCGCGGACTATCATGCGCTGACGACGATTTCGGAGCGGACGGACTTCTACCGTCAGACGATCGACATGCTGCGGACTTATGTGGCCTGCGGACTCGATCCGGAAAAATCGGTCATTTACCGCCAGAGCGACCTGCCATGTACCGCGGAACTGACGTTGTTGCTCGGCATGATTACGAACATCGGTTTCCTCGAACGCGGCACGACGTACAAGGACAAGATGGGAAAACTCGAGGAAACGCCCAATGTCGAAGGCAATCCGTTGTCGTACGGCTTGATGGGCTATCCAGTGCTGATGGCGGCGGACATCTTGATCGTGCGCGCGGATAAGGTGCCCGTCGGCGACGACCAACGGCAGCACGTCGAAATGGCCATGGACATCGCGCAACGGTTCAACCACCGTTTCGGCGAGACGCTCAAGGTGCCCGCGGCCGTGTCTCGGGAAGCGCTGCGTCTGCCCGGCCTCGACGGTTCGGCGAAGATGGGCAAGAGCGACAACAACACGCTCGACTTGCTCGACGATCCGGCGACGGTCTTGAAGAAAATCAAAGGCGTGCAGACCTCGACCGAGCCGCTGCCTCTCGACACGGACAGCGATGAACCGGATATTGTGATTCCGCGGATGCCGGCCAGCGTCGGCGTGCTGTACCGGTTGCTCAGCCTGCTGGCGCCGAACGAGGTTTTTCTGGATTTCCTGGGCAAGTATCGCCGCGGCGAACGCTTTTACGGCACGCTGAAAACCACGCTGGCCCAATACGTCTCCGCGTTCAATGCACCCATCATCGAGCGATTCAACGACCCGGCGAACAACGAGGAATCGGTACGGGCGTTCCTGTACGAGAACGCCAAGCGCGTGACGCCCGTCGCGCTCGAAACCGTCGAGGCGTGCCGCGAGGCGATGGGCATCGGCCATAGCCTCTACCGGTCTTGACGGCATGCGACGGCGCATATTCCTCACGGGCTCGAGCGGGCGCTTGGGCGCCGCCTGTTTGCGCGTTTGGCGTGACGCGCATGATGTCATTCCGTTTGATGTGCGCGCGCCCGATGTCGCTGGCGGAACATTCACTATCGGTTCAATAACCGATTCGGAGGCCGTCGAACGAGCCATGGCGGACGCCGACACGGTTGTCCATTGCGCGGCCATACCTGGAACACGGAAACCGTACCATGCCCTTGTTGAAACCAATGTCCTCGGCACGTTCAATGTGCTCGAAGCGGCGGGCCGCAATCCTCGTGTCGAGCGGTTTGTCTTCATTTCGTCGCTGATGTACCACGGACTGTCGGAACCGCCGTTTACAAACCGGCCACGTCGCCTGCCCGTTGACGAGGATCAGCCGTCCATGGCAACGGATTATTATGCATGCTCGAAAGTCGAGGCCGAGTACTGGTGCCGGGCGTATGTGCGGCGGTTTGGGAAGCCTGTCGTAACGATCCGCCCGCCCTATATTGTCAGCGTGGAATCGCTGGATTCGATGGCGGCACAACCGCCGCCCGACTATCCGCACCTTTGCGACTATATCGGCGTGATGGATCTGGTCGAGGCGATTGCGCGCGCGATCGAATACGATCCCCCTGAGGGCTACGAGGCGTTTCTTGTTCATGCCGAAGATCAGCGCAGCACAATCCCTTCGATGGATCTTGCCGGACGCCATTTTGCCGGCGTGCCCGTGGATCGTGCCTGGCTGGAGGCTTGCGGCGGTTATGGTTCGCTTGTCTGCTATGCCCGCGCAAGGGACAAACTCGGCTGGAACCCAAAATTCCGCTGTGCGCGTTGAGGTTCTGCCAACCGGAACGGCGCGCTACGTGCGCGCGAGGGCTTTCGCGCCGATATCGGTTCGGAAATGAGCGCCGTCGAAGTGGATACGGCGAACGGCCCCGTAGGCTTTTTCGATGGTGGAGGCGATATCGGATCCAAATGCCGTCACGTTCAGTACGCGCCCGCCGTTTGTCACAAGGCCGTCCGGTGTCTGTTTTGTGCCTGCATGAAAGACCTTGACGCCCGGTTCGCGCTCGGCCTCCTCGATTCCGGTAATCATTTTGCCCTTTGGATACGACTTCGGATAACCGCCGGACGCCATCACGACGGTCACACACGCGCCCGAATTCCACGAGATTTCCATGTTCTCCAGACTGCCTTCGCAACATGCCTGCATGACGGGCACAAGGTCCGACTGTAATTGCGGCAACACCACTTGCGTTTCCGGATCGCCGAAGCGGCAATTGAACTCGATCACGCGCGGTCCCGCGGTCGTAATCATGAGTCCGGCGTACAGCACGCCCTTGTAGGGCATGCCTTCGGCGGCCATGCCGGCCACGCACGGCTCCAGGATGCGCGACACAATCTCTTCCATTCGATCCGCCGTGACCACCGGCGCCGGCGAATACGCCCCCATGCCGCCGGTATTCGGACCGGCATCCCCGTCGAGCAGCGGCTTGTGATCTTGGCTGGCCATCATCGGAACGGCTGTTTTTCCATCGCAAAAGGCGAGTATGGACGCTTCTTCGCCCAATAGGCACTCCTCGATTACGATTCGCGATCCCGCCGCGCCAAAAGCGCCCTCCACCATCGCCTCCCGAATGGCCTTGACGGCCGAATCCATGTCGCGCGCAACGGTGACGCCTTTTCCCGCGGCCAATCCATCGGCCTTGACGACCAGGGGCGTTCCCTGTCGTTGCGCGTATGCGATGGCTTCTTCCGCATTGTCGAATTCGGCATGGGCCGCCGTGGGGATGCCGTGGCGCTGCATGAAGCGCTTGGCAAATATCTTGCTCGCTTCCAGTTGCGCCGCCGCGCCGGAAGGTCCAAACGCAACCAGGCCGGCTTTACCAAAACGATCCACGATGCCGTCCGCAAGCGGATCTTCCGGTCCCACAACCACCAGCCCAATTCCATGATCGCGGGCAAAATCCACCAAGGCCCCCGTCTCTGTTACTGGAATGGCGACACATTCGGCATGTTGCGCCATGCCGGGATTGCCCGGAGCGGCATATAGGGCCTCGACGAGGGGACTTTGGGCCAACTTCCATACAAGGGCATGTTCACGCCCGCCGCTGCCGATCACAAGGATTTTCATGCGTTCCTCCGGATTGGATGGGATTGGAAACAGTCGAAACAAACAATCTTCTATATGCACATTGTCTGAGACAGAACTTTTTCGACGTCCTATTCTTTGGGCGGTTCCGCGCTGCGGAGATAATCCGCGATGAACCGGTCGTATGCGGCGGTGCATGCGAAGGCTTCCTGTGCGAGACGGAACCGTGTGGCGAACGTGACCGCGCCCTCGTGCGCGCGCATTTCATGAAGGATTGTTTTGTACCTTGCCGGGTTTACCACCACCGTCACATAACGAAAATTTTTGGCCGCCGATCGAATCATGGCCGTTCCGCCGATATCGGTCTGCTCGATAAGTTCCTCGACCGTGATGCCCGGTTGCCGGGCCAGCAAATCCAGCGGATGCTGGTTTACGGCGACGAAATCAATCCATTTGTAATCCATGGCCTGCATCTGTTCGACGTGCAATTTATTGTCGCGAATGCCGAGCAGACCCGCGTGAACCTTCGGATGAAGCGATTTCACGCGGCCATCCAGCATTTCGGCCACTCCGGTGAAATCGGCAATGCTCATCGCGGCAATGCCCGCATCCCGCAATGTTTTCAGCGTGCCGGCCGTTGCGATAATCTCCACCCGAAACTCATTGAGCACCCCTGCCAATTCCACCAGGCCCGTCTTGTCGTAACAACTCAACAACGCGCGTGAAATCTTCACCATGGCGCATCCTTTCCGGCATTTTCGGCCCGTGTTCGCAATCCATTGTTCGCCTTGGGACCGATTTTGTCGTATCATACTGCATTATTGTTGCCAAAGCGAACCTGCGTTGCCGAACGGGAAAGAATGGCCATGAACCATCGCGCCGTGTGTCTTTGTGTATTTTGTTTCTTTTTTGCGTCATGCCTGGCCCCAGCCGGAGGCGCCTTTGCCGAAATCGTCTGTGAAGGCGCATACGAGGGACACCTTCAGGGAATCGCGATCGAACCCGGCAACGCCATTTACTGGTCGTTCACCCAGGCGGTTGTCAAGACGGATCTCGAGGGGCGTCGTTTGGCTTATGCCGCCGCGCCCTCCCATCACGGCGATCCCGCCTGGCATGACGGCAAGGTGTATGTGGCCGTAAACCTTGGATTGTTCAACGAAGAACCCGGCAAGGCCGATTCATGGGTCTATGTGTACGATGGAAACAGCCTCAACCTGCTTTCCAAACACGCCGTGCCCGAAGTGGTTCACGGGGCGGGCGGCATGGCGTGGCATCAGGGGCGGTTTTTCATCGTCGGCGGCCTCCCGAAAGGATACAAGGAAAATTACGTGTACGAATACGACGCCGGTTTCGCTTTCGTAAAGCGTCATGTTCTCGACAGTGGCTACACGTTTCTGGGCATACAAACGGTTTGCCGCTGGAATGACGGCTGGTGGTTCGGATGCTATGGCGAACCCAAAATCTTGATAAAAGCCGACAACGACTTCCACGTTGTGGAAAAATATCGTGAAGATTGGTCTGTCGGCATTGAGGGTTTTTCGGATACGCAATGCCTTCGGGGGAGGACCGGCAGGGCCGATGGCAAGGGCTTGTACTGGGGCAAATTGACGCTCGATATACCCGGAAATCAGGCCAATCGTATTGTCGAACCGGAACCGAAAGATTCCCAGGACCACAATGCGCCGTAACGGCACGCCGGATTGTCTTTGAGTTGGGCGTCCTTATAACATTTCTCAAAATGGGCTGGGGTAGAAAACACTTTACATTTTGTGTACGACACTGTAAACTTATGCGGGATATAATGCTTAGCCGGTCCATGACGCGGGAATTCCTCGCGAAGCGGCGGCATTTGTCCCGATGCCGGGCAAAAGCCCATTGGCGTCAGTGGCGGTAAGCGCGGAAACGCCGCGCCGGGCGGCGCTTCCAAGAATGAGGAGGCAGCAATGCGAACGAACGCGGTGCAATGGAAGGGATTGCCGGGTCTGCTCTTGGCGGTGGCGGCGCTCGCGCCGATCATGGCCTCGGCGCAGGTGGAAGTCACGTTTCCCGACAAGAACTTGGAGAAGGCCGTCCTTCAGGCGCTTGTCCAGGCCGCTCCGCCCATCCTGGATACCCAGTTGCGCGGGCTGAATGCCTTGAATGCGCCATATCGCGGTATTACAGACTTGACCGGAATCGAATATTGCACCCAGATTAAGTCGCTGCAGTTGCAGGGAAACGCCATTTCCGATATTTCGCCGCTGGCTTCGCTGACCAAACTTGAAGAAATCTACTTGCGCGGCAACCAGGTTGTGTCCCTTGTCCCGTTGGCCAATCTTCGTCAACTTCATTTTGTGTTTCTCGAAGACAACATGATTAAGGATATCGCCGCCCTTGCAAACAATGCCGGCATAGACATGGAAGACGTCGTCAACCTGACGGGGAATGAACTCAATCAGGAGGCGTACTGCACCCATATCCCGGCAATGGAAAGCCGTGGCGTAACGGTATACCGGTCCGGAGCGTGCGGCATCCGGGTGGTGGACATTCCCGACACAAACCTCAGCCGGAAAATCCGCTGGGCGCTGCTTCAGTTGCTGCAGCATTCGGCGAATTCCAACGAATTGGCGCGCATTCGGTCGGGCAGCCTGTACGAAACGGACTTGGCGCAACTCACCAAACTGGATGCCTCGAACGCGATGATTTCCGATCTGACCGGCATTCGCGCCTGCATCAATCTCGTGGAACTGAATTTGGGCGGCAATCGCATCGCGGATTTGTCGCCGATGAGCACGCTTTCCACGGTTCAACGCCTCAATCTGTCGAACAACGCGATAAGCGACCTGCATCCCTTGAGCCGTATGTTCGGTCTGGCGAAGTTGGAAATACAGAACCAGTTCGTCGAACAGACGGTCAATGGCGTACTTACAAAGACCCGTGTGTTATCGAGCCTTTATGGTATCGAGTCCCTGAGCGGACTTACCCAACTTTACGCCGCCAATAACGACATTTCCAATCTTGCCCCGGTTCGTTCCCTGGCGTTCATGCAAGTCCTTTCCGCGAGCGACAATAAAATTTCGGACCTGTCGCCACTGAGAGACATGACGTCCCTGCTCTCTCTCGATCTGGGAAGTAATCGAATTTCCGATGTGTCAGCCTTGTCCGAACTGACCGATCTTAAGCGTTTGGTGCTATCCAACAACGCCATCGAAGACTTGTCGCCCATTACACCGCTGGCCAATCTCATCATTCTCGACTTGTCGAACAACAAAATCTCCGATATCGGGCCGCTTGCCTCGCTGGTTTATCTCGAAGGCAACACGCTGATTTCGCCGTCCCAGATTTATCTGCATAACGATCTCGGCTATCCGAACCGGAACCGAATCCGGAGTGTAACGGCGCTTGCGGGCCTTCCGTCGCTGGCCGTGCTCACCTTGTACAACAACGACATCGGCGACATCAGCGCGCTGGTGGGCAACGCCGGGCTGGGCGCGCGCGCCCCGGGGCAATTGGTGCCGGATGTGTTCGACGTGCGCGGCAACCAACTCAGCCAGGAAAATCTCTGTACCGATATCCCTATTCTGCAGGCGCGTGACTTGAACGTTTATTTCGATGGCAAGTGCTGCGACGAGACGTTTCTGCTGTACACTAAAGTGCGTGATGCCGGCACCGGAACCGTCGATCCACCCGAAGGCGCCCGTTCGTATTGCAAGGGCGATCAGAAGCGGGTCACGGCCGTTCCGGCGCCGGGATTCCGGTTCGATCATTGGGAAGGCGACGCCAGCGGCACGGAGAATCCCATCACGGTCACGCTCAATGCCGACACGCATGTCATCGCCGTCTTCGGCAACGAAGCCCAGCGCTACACGCTCGGCATTGTCGTGGATCCGCCGGGAGCCGGGACGCTTACCCGGGATCCAGCGCCCGATGCCGACGGCAAATATCCCAGCAATCGGCAGGTTTCCGTGACCGCCACCGCCAACACGGGTTATGTGTTCAATTATTGGAACGACAATACGGCGGACAAGACCAATCCCAAGAAGGTCACGATGGACGGCGACAAGACCTTGACCGCCCATTTCAAGCAGCAGGGTAAACTCTACACACTGACCACGGCGGTTTCGGGAAGCGGAACCATCTCGCCCGAGCCGGGCGTGCATACCTACGAGGAAGGCACGTCGGTGCCGGCTGTCGCGGTGGCCGATCTCGGATGGCGGTTCGATCATTGGGAAGGCGCGCTTACCGGCGTTGCCGCCGGCGATACCGACACCGGCCAGGGCGTGGTGGAAATCACGAAGAATTTGACGCTCACCGCCGTTTTCGTCAGAGACGGCTACGACTACACCCTCGCGGCGGTGGTGGAAGGATCGGGCACGATCGCCATATCGCCCATGCTGCCGCCGGACGGATTTCAGCGGTCAAGCGATCAGCTGTACCGATTCAAGAAAAACACGAAACTCCAAGTAGGGGCCGTGCCGAATGCCGGCAGCGCATTCGACCGATGGACGGGGGATCTCTCCGGCGATCTCCATCAGGTTGAATTGATTATGAATGGCGACAAGAGCATTCGTGCCGTGTTTGTCGGTGGAACGATCCGCCGACTTGTCTTGTCGGTCGAGGGCGAGGGCCGCGTGTCGCCGCCGGAAGGCGAATACGCGTATGTGGACGGCAAGCAATTGACGCTGATAGCCACACCCGAGGCCGGCTGGCGGTTCGAGGAGTGGCGGGGCGACGTGGGCGGAACCGCGAACGTCGCCGCGCTGACCATGGACGCGGATAAGAACGTTACCGCGGTGTTTACCCCGCTCCCGGCCATTACATCCATAACGCCCAGCGCCGGCGCGGTGCGCGGCGGCGAAACGGTAATCATCAACGGACGGCGGCTTGATGGAGCTGGTTCCGTGTTGTTCAGCGGCACGCTGCTCGAAATTCTGGCGAAAACAACCGAATCTGTAACCGTCAGGACGCCCGTGTCAACGCCCGCCTCGCCGAATCCGGAAGGTCCCGTGGACGTTGTCGTGACCACCCCGCTCGGCGAAGCAACCCGGCTTCAAGGTTTTACCTATATGGGTCAACCGACCATCGGTTCCGTGCAGCCCGCTAGAGGTTCGGCGGCGGGTGGAACCCGCATCCTGATCAGGGGCAGGAATCTTGCCATCGCGCGTCAAGTCCTGTTTGGCGGCACAGCCGGCGTCATTGATGAGTCTTCGCGCGAGGACACGCGGCTGTATGTAACGACGCCCCCGCACGCGGTGGGAACGGTGGACATTGAAGTGCGCAGCGCGATGGATCCCGCCATTCGCGCCGACGCTTTCCTCTTTGTAAAGGTTCCGCGCATCTTTTCGATATTCCCGAACCAGGGATCCATCGCGGGAGGTGACGTGGTGCGGATAATCGGAGACGGGTTGGCCAATCCGCAAAGCGTGACCTTTGACGGATTGGCGGCGAGCGTGTCGGCTGCCGGCGATTCCGAATTGACTGTGGCCATCCCTGCGCATGCGCCCGGAACGGTTGACGTGTCCGTTACCAATGAGGGCGGAACGGCGACCTTGGCCAGCGGATTCAACTATTTCGCGAGCGCCGCGACGCTTACCTGCCGAGTGTCCGCCGTCGGTTCGATTACGCCCATCACCAACGCGACGGTGCGCCTCGACCCGGTCGGGCGCGTCATGACGCAAAACCAATACGGCGAGTATGTCTTTACCCATGTGCGCCCGGACAACTACACGGTTACGGTCTCGGCGCCTTCCTACAAACCCACGACGGTGGCCGTGACGGTTCATGTGAATGAAAACGCCTTGGTCGAAGTCCGATTGGAACTCGACAATAAGGACGAAACGGATTGTGGGGCGATTTTCAAGCGTCTGGATGACCGTATTGTTGAAACGACATTGCCGCGCAGCGTGGAAAATCAACCGGCTTCCAAAATTGCGGCGGACAGCCGCTTGGCGATTCGATTGGGTTCGGATGACGGCGTGGATCCGTCCACCGTGTGGGCAGCGCTTACCACGAGCGCCGGAACGGTTTCCGGGGGCGCATGGCGCGCCACGACACCCGGCGACAACCGGGATGGTTGGGTTGTATTTGCGCCCGATTCGCTTTTACCGGCCGGCGAAATGGTCACACTGGCCGTGGGCGGCGTAACGGTGAAAGGCGACATTCTCGGCCCTGTCTCCCAAACGTTCGTGGTGGCAGAGGACAAAACAGAGACCGGCGGCAGCCTGCGCATGCAGGAAGATTTCAACGTGCGGCCGATTCCGCCCGTGGCGGCCAATGCCCGATCGTCTGTTTATCGGATACTACCGGCCGGAGTCTACGATGCGCCCGTAACCATTCAAATCCCTGTGTCCGTGGATACGAATCCCGCCGCGATCGAAGTTTTTTACTACAGCGAATCCGCCGGTCATGAAGGCTGGTATCGCGGCGGCAACGTAACGGGCTGGCTTGTTCCGGACAGCGTCCGCTTGGTTCAGTCGAATGGACAAACCTATGCCGAGATTCAAATCAACCATTCCGGCGTGGTGCAGATTGGCCAGCGGATGGCGTTTGGCGCAGCGATTCCTTTCGATGTGCATGCGACCGGATCGCGCGCGGCATGGATCGTGCTGGCCGGTGTCGCGGCGGCGCTGGCCGCGCTGCTGGCGCAGCTCTTTCGGAGAGCGGCCCGATCATAGATTGCATTGAACGTGTTCGATAGGCGGCGTCCGTCATAGCGGGCGCCGCTTGCGACTTTGGGGCGATGTGAATGGGAGGACACATCATGGCAGGCATAGTGGATCGATACTTCGGTATTGCAGCGGCCGGATCGAGCGTCCGCCGCGAAGTGGTGGGCGGTTTGACCACGTTTGCCACGATGAGTTACATCGTATTCGTTCAACCGACCGTTCTCAGCATGGCCGGCATGGATTTTGGTTCGGTGCTGATGGCAACGTGCCTGTCGTCGGCCTTTGCCTGCGTGCTGATGGGCGTCTTGGCCAAATATCCGTTTGCGCTGGCGCCCGGCATGGGCGAGAATTTTCTTTTTGCTTTCACCGTCTGCTCGACGTTCCCGGGCGGGATGGGATTCTCCTGGCAGGCGGGGTTGACGATCGTGTTCATTTCCGGCATTTTGTTCATGTTGCTTTCGATCTTTCGCACGCGCGAAATGATCCTTGCCGTTCTGCCGCAATGCCTCACGAACAGCATCGGTCCCGCTATCGGTCTTTTTATTGGATTCATCGGCCTGCAATGGGGCGGCATCATTGTGCTCAGCCCGACCACGATGGTCCGGCTCGGCGGATTCCACACCGGTCCCGCGCTCTTGACCTTGTTCGGCGTTTTGCTGATTGCCGTCCTGCACGCGCGAGGCGTTCGCGGCGGGATTCTTCTCGGCGTGCTGGCCAGTTGCGGCATCGGCCTAGCGACCGGCATCATTCCCTGGACCCGTCCGGAGGTTGCCCTGAACTTTTCGACCTTCTTCCAACTCGATGTCTCGGAATTGATCACCCGTTGGCCTGACGCCCTTGTCGCCATCCTCCTCTTCTTTTTCCTCGTTCTATTCGACACGGTCGGCACGCTAATCGGCGTGGGTACACAGGCCGGCTTCGTTGACGAAAACGGCCGCCTGCCACGCGCCGGGCGAGCCTTTTTTGCCGACGCCATGGCGACCAGCGTCGGCGCGCTGTTCGGGACGTCTACCGTTACCAGTTACATTGAAAGCGCGGCAGGCGTGGCGGCCGGCGCCCGGACCGGCCTTGCCGCCATTGTGGCGGGCCTTTGTTTCATACTCGCCATCGCGTTCGCGCCCATCATTCATATCGCCGGCCAGGACATCGGCGCGGCTTTCTATCATCTGAAGTCCACCGAACTCCATGTCAGCATGTACCCCGCTGTCGCGCCCGCGCTGATCTTCGTCGGATTCATGATGATGGCGCCGCTGCGCCGCGTGCGCTGGGATGACGTCACGGAAAGCCTGCCCGCGTTTCTGACGATTGCGATCATGGTGTTCGGCTACGGAATCACGGAAGGCATTGCGGCAGGATGTGTCTCATTTGCCGCCATCAAGTGGCTGTCCGGCCGGGGCCGGGAAGTTCACGCGGTCATGTACGTCATCGCGCTGGCATTCATCGTGCGTTACGCGGTGCTCATGTAACAACGGTCGAAGGCCCCGCATTGGCGCATCCACGCGAGGGCCTGCCGCGCCCGGGCGCTGCCGGTATGATGCCGCAGGAAATGCGCGTGGCCCGCGCGGGCTATCGGGTCAATCTCGTTGCGATGGGCGATGTAATAGGCCAGTTTTTCTTCCAATTCCCGCATATCGTCGAAAAAGACCGCGTTGATGCCGTCGGTAAATCCGTGCGGGACGCGTATTGGCAGGCGTTCCGCGAGCAGCATACAGCCGTGGGCGGGCAGTTCCCAATAACGGACCGTGTCGAATCCCATCCCAAAAATATTCAAGCCGATCCGGGACGCCCGCATTACTTTCACATAATCTTCCTGTGGAAAAGCCAGACTGAACGATTGCCCGGTCAGCGATTCGAGGCGTTCAAGGTAGAGCCGGCGCAGGCCGAACTCGCGATGGCCCGCCCAAAACAGGTCGTAGGGGCGTTCGTCCGGCAAAAGGGTCGGCACGCGCCCATCCGGATAGGCAAACGGCAGCGGAAACACGTTGGGTCCATAATCGGCGCCAATCAGCATTTCCCGTTTGAAAACGCCCGCAAACGACGGGATGCGGAGGAATTCCGTCATGTCCGCGCGCCTGTCGTCGCACGTGTCCTGCGCATCGAACAGGAAAACCGGCGTGCCGGCGGCCGCCTGCACAATGCGCCGTGCGGTCGTGCGCCGCAGGGATTGCTCGAGGTCACCGTACAGCACGGCATCGAACGTTCCCTTGTCCAGTGCGTTCAATACCGCGTCAAGCGTCCACCGCGCGCCCGGCCTGTCAAATACGCAGGGATAGTTTGCCATCGTGGCGGGCGGTTGTCCGTGGAGCGACGGTTTCCATGGAAACTCAACGACGTTTTCATCGCCGAGGACCGCGCAGAGTCCGTCGTACAGGATATCCAGCCCGTAATGCGGACGTGGATGCGTAACAAACAACAGGCGCGGCGCATGCGCCGGCGGATTCCATGGGGGCGCCGTGTCGTCCGGCGCTTCGATGCGAGAAGGCGATCCATAGCCCGCCAATTGGGCCGCCACATCTTTGTCCGGCGCAACATGCTGAATGGAACGGAGCAGGCGGACGGCCATGTCGGCATGGCCGATGCGATGCCAGATTTCCGCCTGGGCGCGATAGGCGCTTTGCAAATGCGGAGAGAGGGCAATCGCGCTGTAAAACGACCATTGGGCCTTCATCAACCGATTCAGGTTCTTTGACGTGCTCGTATCCGGCGAAACCAGCGCCAACAGGCATAGGAGGATCGTTGAATGGATGGCCGTCGCCACTTCCGGGTTATCGAAACAGATCGGGGGGATCTGCGCGAGGATTTCATACGCCTCTTCCGGATGACCGGCATCAAAACGGGCACAGGCGTGTTCCATCGGATTGTATTCAGGACGAATCGCCGTGAACCGGTAAAAGGGAGTCAATAGCGACTGGCGCGCGGATTCGTCCGGGGCATGCAATCGCCGTCCTTCAATTACGAGACAGTCGCCATCCTGTTCGGCTTCGGGATCGTCTTCGGCGACACTATGGGACAAGCCGTACAGTTGAAGGCCGGCGGCTTCTAAAACGGCGCGTATTGATTCAATGTTCGTTCCACGGCCTAAATTACGCCAATAAGCGGCGTTGGCGGCTTCGCCCATTGCGTAACCGTTCTTGGCAAGAAAAGGGGCTAGCGCCATGATCGTTTTTTCGGTGTTTTCAGGGTCGGCATCCATCATCGGCAAAAGAATTGCATCGAAATACCGAGTCGGAAAAGGCAAATCGCCCCGCAGAGAAAGCGGCTGGACCGAATCAAATCCCGGCATTTCGCGCATAGGATCCGCCAGCGCATGCACTTCCGTCGCGCCACGTCCGCGCAGATTGGTGGCCAGTGTCTCATCGTACACGCCGGCCACGAGCACGCGACGCGCGCAGTGCGGCACAAGGTCCGCCAATGCCAATAGTTGATCCCGATTCATGATCGCCTTTTATTACAAGCCGACCCGACTATACCCCATCTATTGTCCATGCGCCAATGAGCGGCCACGGCTTTTTTGCTTGTGCAAGTTCAAGACGGTAGCATGAACAGAAAAGCGGAATAAGTTTATGTTGCTTTACCGGATGCTCGATATCGGTTTTTTCGTTTTTCATTCCGCGCTGATCGTGTTCATCCTGTTCGGTTGGGCATGGCGCAAGACCCGGCGATGGCACCTGATGGTTGTCGCGCTGACTGCGGCATCGTGGTTCGGCCTCGGCATCTGGCATGGATTCGGCTATTGTCCCTGCACCGACTGGCATTGGCGCGTGCGCTGGGCGCTCGGCGACACCGATCTACCCTTCTCCTATATCAAATTTCTGATCGATCGAACCTTCGGAGCAGATGTTTCCGCCTGGTGGGTGGATGTTGCCACGGTAACGGGATTTGCCCTTGCCGCACTGGCCGGCATCGCCACGAACGCCTTCGATTATTGCCGTTGGAGACGGAAAAACGATCCCTGCAACGTTGACTCGTCCCGATAGCACGGGTATTCTCGCTGCGCCACCCGTGTCGGTGAGGGAGATTGAACGTGCAAACACCTCGTGAATACCTGGCCGGTCTTGAATTTCACGGCATCAAACTGGGTCTCGAGAAGATTCGGGCGTTGCTGGACGCCGCCGGTAATCCGCATCGCGCCTATCCCGTCGTGCATATTGCGGGCACGAACGGCAAAGGGAGCGTGGCCGCTTTTTTGGATGCCATGTTCCGTGCAGCCGGATATCGCGTGGGACGCTTTACGAGTCCGCATATCAGGGCCGTCAATGAGCGCTTCACGATCAATGGGGAATGTATCGGCGACGAAGAACTCGACGATGGCATTTCCCGGTTTCGCGACGTTGCGGATCGAATGGATGCCCCGCCGACTTTTTTCGAGATGACCACGGCGGTCGCGTTCCGTTGGTTCGCGGATCGCCGTGTGGACGCGGCCCTTGTCGAGGTGGGCATGGGCGGGCGACTGGATTCGACCAATGTGGTCGAACCGGTCGCGACCGCCATCACGAATATCGGACTTGACCACACGCAGTATCTGGGTACGACCATCGAAGCCATTGCGGCCGAGAAGGCGGGGATTATCAAGCCGGAAACACCCCTCGTTTTAGGGATAATCGAACAAGGTCCGCGCGCGGTGATTCTGGCCCGCGCGACGGATGCACGTTGTAGCGTCCGCGAATGCGGGCGCGACTTCCACTACAGGGTCGAAGGGCCACCGCTCAATCAGACCTTTGCGTATCGAAGCGCCACGAGGAATATTCCGCCAACGCCGCTCGCGCTGGGCGGCCGTCATCAGGGCGCCAATGCCGCCGTGGCGACCGCGCTGGCCGAACAAATCGAACCGACATTTCCCAGGTTGGACCATAGCGCCACCGTTGCCGGGATCGCCTCGGCCCGCTGGCCGTGCCGTCTCGAACGCGTGCTCGACGATCCTCCGGTCATCATGGACATTGCGCACAATCCCGATGGCGCGCGCGCCGTGGCCGGCGCGATCGATCGGTGCATCGTCTTGTTGGCTGTTTCCGCCGACAAGGACGCCGCGTCCATGATCGAAGCATTGGCGCCCGTTGCAACCCGCTTTGTTTTTTCCTGTTTTACCGGCACGCGCGCCATGCCCCTTGAACGGCTTTGCCTTGCCGCCGGGGGGCGTCCACATGATGCGTTTGGCTCGATCGCGGAGGCTCTCCCCCACGCCATTCTCCTCGCCACGCGCGATCATCCCCTGCTCATTACCGGTTCGATCTTTACCTGCGGCGAAGCCCGAACGATCCTCATAAACAACTACGGCGCGCGTCCTCTTCTATTCTGAACATCGAAAGATCCTTGTTTGGGATCCCGGGGCAGGCTGTCATACAATGACGTTGCAATGGGAGGATTCAGGCAGATGCCGACAAAAAAGATGGTCAAACGCATCGCAGTGGTCATGGCCGGCGGTTCAGGTGAACGTTTCTGGCCGTTGTCGCGGCAGCTGCGTCCGAAACAACTCCTACGCCTGACGGGCAGCGGCCGGACCATGATTGAGGAATCGGTCGAACGACTTGCCCCGCTGATTTCGCCCCGCGACATCTATGTGGCGACTAGTCGTGTTCTTTTGGACCCCATTCGGGCTGCAAATCCGGGCGTGCCGGACGAAAACATCATTGCTGAACCCTGCAAACGAAATACGGCCGGTTGTCTGGCGTATGCCACGGCGCATATTTTGGCCAAAGAAGACGTCGAAGAAGGCGACGAATCGTTCGGCAATCTTTCGATGGCTGTTGTTACGGCGGATCAGAGCATCGGTGACGCGGAGGGATTCCGGGCGACGGTTTCGACGGTATTGGATGCGGCGGAGCGCGAAAAGGCGTTGGCGGTCATTGGCATCGTGCCCTCACGCGCGGAGACCGGTTACGGTTATGTCCAGACACCGGACGACGGCCGCCCTCTAGAGGGATTCACGGGCAGGATTCCGGTCTACCGCGTCGGCGGCTTTCACGAGAAACCCGATTCGGAACGCGCGCGCCATTTTGTGGCCTCGGGACGATATTTATGGAATGCGGGCATGTTTTTCTGGCGCATCGCGGATTTCATGAATGAACTGGACACGGCGTGTCCCGATCTGTCCGGGGCGATACGATCCATGACGCGGGCCATGCGATCGGGCAATGAACCCGAAGTCGTTCGCGTGTTCGAGCGCCTCGACAATGTCTCGATAGATATTGCGTTGATGGAACGGGCCCGGAATGTGCTGGTGGCTCGGGCGTCTTTTCCGTGGGACGACGTGGGCGCATGGCCGGCCCTCGAACGTACTCACGCGCCCGATTCCAGTCGAAATATTGTCGTCGGCGACCCCATTTTGATTGATTCACGAAACTGTATCGTTTATAACGATCATGATTCGCAGTCGGATCGCGTGCTGGCGCTTATCGGCGTGGAAGGTTTGGTCGTGGTGGCGACTCATGACGCAATCTTGGTGATGCCGAAGGAACGCGCACAAGACGTTCGCGAGGTGGTGGCCGAGTTGAAAAGACGTGGCGCGTCGCAAATCTAACGGTTCAGCGGATTAATACCGGATAGGGATGGTATGAAGACCTACGTTCGCAGCCGGTTCCTGAGACTTTTCGTGTGTGTTGCGGCGGGTCCCTTGATCCTGATTTTGGGCGCCACGGCTTGGCATGCCCACATGCAACTAACCCGGCGGGCGCTTGTCTTTTTGCGGCACGATCTTGAAGACACTGCCCATTTGCTCGAAGCAATCATGGAAGAAACCACCGCGTTCTTGATCGCCAGCGGCCGGGTTGCGGCAAACCTCGGCGACGACGCGGCACGGCGCGATTTCCTTGAAACCCTCCTTGCGTCCGCGAAGACGCCAACCGCCTTGCGACTGCTGGATCCCGGCGGCCGGGAAATGGCCCGCGTCGGCGATGCGCCCTTTTCTGATTTTACCCGTTCCGAACCATCGGACTCTTTGCCTGAACCGCGTCTTTTTCTTGCCGGATCACCTGAAAAAGGGCAAATGATTATTTTTATTCCAATCAGGGCGGATGGCGCGTCGGCAGGCTTTCTTCAAGCTGAAATAAATATGGAACAGATTTGGAAAAATCTGACCAAAGCGCATTTGGGGCGAAACCAGCATTTCTATTTATTGGATCCGGAAGGCCGTATATTGGCCAAAACCACAACTGAGGGCATATCCGAAACCGTGGCATGGCCGCGGGTTGACGGTTACGGAACCAGCATCCAAGGGAATCGTGCGTTGCGGGGCGCCCTGCCATGGGTGCTGTTGGGTCAGCCTTTAGTCATTCTGGCTGAACGCGACGCCCGCGATGTGCTCATGCCGTTTTTTTCAGCGGTCCATTATGCGATTGTATTGGCGGTGATGTTGCTCGGCTGTATCTTGGCGGTCGGTCTTTGGGTGGTTCGACACTTGACGAGGCCGGTGCTCGAATTACGCGACGCGGCTTGTGCGATCGAGGGCGGCGACCTGATGCGTCAGGCGCCGGTCCGGCACGCGGACGAAGTAGGCGAGTTGGCCGATGCTTTCAACCGAATGACGGCGCGGTTGCGCGATTCGCTGAAACGTCTTGAAGAGGAAGTGGCGTATAGGACCAAAACAGAGGAGGACCTAAAGCGTTCGATTTCCATGTTGCGCGCGATGTTCGACGCAACCGTGGACGCGGTCGTGGTGGTCTCGGACAAGGAAAGCGTCGTCAACTGGAGCACCCATTTCGCCAGAATGTGGCATTTGCCGGAAGACGGATACGCCAACCTTTCCTCAACGGAACTTTGGAAACACATTGCCGGCCATTTGGCCAATCCGGAACGTTTTCTGTCGTCGAGAGACACCGTGAATGACGGGGATACCTACGGAACCGTGCTCTTGAACACCCTGGACGGCCGGATCATCGAGGAATATGCCCGCCCGAACATGGTGGACGGCGTGGCCGCCGGGTGCGTCTGGTGTTTCCGCGACATCACGGAGCAGGCCCGGCGTGAACGCGAACTGCGCGAAAGCGAAGAACGATTTCGCGCCATCTTCGAATCGGCGCACGACGGGATCTACCTGAAAAACCGCGACCTGCGCTACACGCACGTAAATCCGGCCATGGAGCGGATGTTTGGCATTCCGGCCTCGACCCTCGTCGGCCATACGGGCGACTCGGTGTTTGGCGCCATGGGCGGCATCCGCATTGACGAGGTGGACCGGCGCGTACTGGCCGGCGAAATCGTCGAAATGGAAGATACGCGGGCCCTGCCCGAAGGCAACCGCACCTTCCACGTCGTCAAGGTGCCGATGCGCAACCAAGCCGGGGAAATTGTGGGACTGTGTGGCATCACGCGCGACGTAACGGCCCGGAAAGCCGTCGAGGATGCCTTGCGCGAGAGCGAAAACCGTTATCGCCTGCTGGCCGAAAATGTGACCGATGTAATCTGGACCATGAACTTCGATCTGCAGTTCACCTATATGAGCCCCTCCGTAACCCAAATGCAGGGATACACCGTCGAGGAAGCGCTGGCGCGCCGGCTTGAAGACTACTTGTCCGCCTCCTCGATGGCGGCCGTCCAAAAGGCATTCCAAGAGGAACTGGTCATCGAACGATCCGGCAATGCCGATCCGAAGCGCTCCCGTGTGCTCGAACTTCAGCAACGCTGCAAGGACGGGCGCATGATTTGGACCGAAGTGACAGTCTCTTTTCTGCGCGATCAGAATGGTTCGGCCACGGGCATTGTGGGCGTTACCCGCGACATCACGCAGCGCAAGAACGACGAACAGGAACGCAGCCGCCTGGAAGCCCAAATCCAGCACACCCAGAAACTCGAAAGTCTCGGCGTGCTGGCCGGCGGGATTGCGCACGATTTCAACAACCTCCTGATGGGCATTCTCGGTTATGCGGGGCTGGTCCTCCGTGAATTGCCGCCCGACACAAAAATGTACCAGCGCATCCAGCAAATCGAACAGGCCGGACAACGCGCCGCCGATCTCGCCAAGCAACTCCTCGCCTATTCCGGCCGCGGCAAATTCGTCATCGAATCCATTGACTTGGGCAAACTGGTCCAGGAAATGGCCCAGTTCATCGAGGCCGGCATATCGCGAAAAGCCGTGCTCCGATACAATTTTGCCCCCGACTTGCCCGCCATCGAGGGAGACGCCACCCAGATTCGGCAGGTCGTTATGAATCTTATCACCAATGCCTCAGACGCTATTGGGGACAATGTCGGTGTCATTTCGATTTCCACCGGCGTCATGGAAGTCACGCACGAATATCTCTCCCAGACTTACTTGGACGACTCGCTGGCAGGCGGCCTGTATATTTTCCTTGAAGTGTCGGATACCGGATGCGGCATGGACGAGGCAACCAAGGCCCGCATCTTCGACCCGTTTTTCACGACCAAATTTGTCGGCAGGGGCCTCGGCCTTGCCGCCACATTGGGCATTATCCGAAGCCATCACGGCGCCATCAAGGTTTACAGCGAACCGGGCGCCGGCGCAACGTTCAAGGTCCTCTTTCCGGCCGCAAAGCAAATGGCCGAAACCACCCCGTCCGTCGTGGACGTCACGGCATGGAAGGGATCGGGCGTCATTCTTGTCATTGATGACGAACCGATCGTTCGCGATGTCGCCGCGCACACGCTCGAACCACTTGGATTCAGTACAATCCTTGCATGCGACGGGCAGGAAGGCGCTGAAATGTTTGAGCGCCATTGCAGCGAAATCGTCCTTGTGCTTCTCGACATGACCATGCCCCGTCTGAGCGGGACGGAAACGTACGAGCGAATTCGCGCGATTCGCCCGGATGTGCCCGTGATTCTTTCCAGCGGATACAACGAACAGGATACGGTTGCGCGATTCTCGCGAGAAGGCCTGGCGGGGTTCATCCAAAAACCTTATCAACCCCGCGAACTCATCGTGAAAGTAAAACAAGTCCTTGCGGGACCCATGCCCACGGTCGCTTGACCCCGGAATCACCCGTCGCTCGCTATTGCCATGGGCGAGTCTTGGATGATGTGAACCTTATGGTCCCGATAGACTTCACCGGGCCAATCAAATGCTTTGCGGGATCATGTTGTCCAAAAAGTTTTTCCCGCCCCTTTTCGATAGGCAGGGATTTCTGTGTTCTGCCGCCGAATTTTGGGTTACGCCTCAATGGGTTCGGCTTCGCGCAGAATGGCCACGTCCGGAATACCAGCCTCGGCCAAGCCGGTCCGGAGCGCTGCGAGCGCTGTCTGTTCGCCATGAACCAGCCGGACCCTCTGAAAATGCTTGCCGAACGCAAGGAGTTCACTGCGTCCCGCATGGGCGCTGAAACCGTTCATGATGCGGACTTCGGCGTTCAGCGGATGCTCGACGCCGAAGATCTTGATGCGGGGCTGGCGTTCAACGATGCGGCGTCCAAGTGTGTTTTTGGCCTGGAATCCAACGATCAGAATGATATTTCGCGGGTCTTCGCAGTTGTTTTTGAGATGATGTAGGATGCGTCCGTGTTCACACATGCCGGCGGCAGCGATGATGATGGCGGGTTCGCGCAGGGTGTTGATGCGCATCGAATCCTCGGCGCGCGTCACATAATGAATCTGTTTCAGGCGGAACGGATCGCCGGCATGTTCCATGAAGCCACGGATCGTGGCGTCGAAACATTCGCCGTGTATCCTGAATACTTCCGTGATGTTCACAGTCAGCGGACTGTCCACATAAACTGGAATCGAGGGAATAGCGCCGTGCACTTCAAGGTTCTTCAATGCGTAGATGATTTCCTGCGCCCGTTCGAGCGCGAAACTCGGCACGATGATTTTGCCGCCGCGCTGAACGGCGCGGTGGACAATCTGGGCCAACTTGTCCTCCATGGCGGCGATGGGTTCGTGATCGCGGTCGCCGTAGGTGCTTTCCATGACGACCATGTCCGCCCCGTCCGGTTCCCACGGATCGTCGAGTATGGGCATGTTTTTACGGCCTAAATCGCCCGTGAACAACAGTCGTTTCGTCGCTCCGTTTTCCCGGCAGTCAAGGCACACCATGGCCGAACCCAGAACGTGCCCCGCATCCTGCAACGTAACCGAAACCCCGTTGGCCGCCTCGAACGGCTGTCCGTACGGCATGCACAAAAACTGCCGCATGATCGCATGCACATCGTCGTCCGCATAGAGCGGTGGAATGAATTCCCGGTTCTTTTTGGATAGCCATTCGGCGTCGCGCGCCTGGATATTCGCGCTGTCGAGCAGCATGATGCTGCACAGATCCCGCGTGGCGCAGGTGGCAAACACCCGCCCGCGAAACCCGTTTTTGGCCAGAATCGGCAACAGGCCGCTATGATCGATGTGCGCATGGCTCAACACGACACTGTCGAGGGATCGCGCGTCGAACGGGAAATGCCGGTTCTTGAAATCCGACTGCTTGCGCCGGCCTTGAAACATGCCGCAATCCAGCAAAACGCGTGATCCGTTGACTTCGACAAGATGTTTGGAGCCGGTAACGCCTTCCGCGGCCCCGAATGCCGTTATTTTCATCAGCCGCCCGCCTCCTTGTCGCGAATGATCGGTGGATTTTCGCGAAAATGGGCGACACACCGCTCGATGAGACGTCTCGGATTATCGTCGAAGGTAATGTGCGCGCCGGTTTTTTTCCGTATGACGGGCAGAAAATCGTCCACGTGATCCGCGATGCCCCCCGTGCCGGTCAACACGCCGATGGGGCGCCCTTCGTCGTAGGCGATGGCGAATTCGCCGAGCGTGCCCGATCGCCCGCCCACAATGATGATGATGTCGCTGCTCCGAACACCGACCACTTCGCGTCCCATCAGGCCGCTTCCCGTGTAGATCATGACATCTATATGGTCAATGGGGCTTCCGTATCGGGAAACATGTTCATCGAGGCTCAGGCCGGGCGAAACGCCGACGGTCAACCCGCCGCGCTCCTTGCAACCGATGACCGCATAATGCGGCAATCCGGGACATCCGCCCGTGAGAATCGCACAGCCTTCATCGGCGATGGCGCGCCCCAGTTCCTTGCATTTCTCGACAATATCCGCGGCCATTTCGCCGCCGGCCGATCCCATGACGCCAATCTTGATTCTGGGTCCTTCCGTGTGTTGCATGTTCAACTCCGTTTTCCTGTAGGTCCGATTTCCTTGATTAGTTCTTTCGCATGGCGGAGGCTGGCCTCCGACACGGAACCGTCCAGCAGCCTGGCCACTTCCTGAATGCGCGGCAAGTCTTCCACGCGCTGAAGAGATGTCACATTGCGATCCATGATCGTTTCCTTGCTGACGCAGAAATGATGATCGGCGGAGGCGGCAATCTGCGGCAGGTGCGTAATGCAGATCGTTTGATGGGAAGCGGCAAGGCCCCGGAGTTTCTCTGCCACATTTCGCGCAATCTTCCCTCCTACGCCGGCGTCAATTTCGTCGAAAACCAGGGTGGGGATCTGGTCCGCGTCGGCGAATACGGCCTTGAGCGCGAGCATGATTCGGCTGATCTCGCCGCCGGAGGCCACCTGTCGCAGCGGTTTTGGTTTCTCGCCCGGATTGGCCGCCAGCAGAAATTCAACCTGATCCATGCCGGAAAGCGTCAGCCCTCCAACCCGGATGCTCGTTTCGAAAAGGCCGCCTTTCATGCCGAGATCATGCAGGACCGATGTGACCTGTTTATCGAGTTTTTTCCCGGCCGCATGACGCTTTTGGGAAAGTTCAGCCGCCAAGTTTCGGACTTCGTTTTGGAGGACATCGCGTTGTTCCGAGAGTTCGGCCAGACGGTGATCGCGGGTGTCGAAGGCTTTCAATTCGGCGACGGCCTTGTCGTAATATGCGATTACCGCCTCGACGGACCCCCCGTATTTTCGTTTGAGATCGCTCAACAGCGACAGGCGCTCGTTGACCTGATCGAGTTCGGCCGGATCGAACTCCAGGCGATTCGAATAGGCGCGCAATTCCGCGGCGCATTCTTCAATTTCAGCGCGGACCCCCGCCAATCGGCCCGCCATGGCCTGAAAACGATCGTCAATCCGCGCCAGTTCCTGCAAGTCGGCGAGGGCGGCATCCACGGCTGTCACGGCGGGCATGTCCTCGGACTCATACAGCGTGGCAAGGGCGCCCGACGCCAGCGAATAAATCCGCTCAGCATTCGATATCAAATTGCGCCGGCTTCGCAGTTCTTCCTCTTCGCCGGGCTGGAGTCCCGCCGCATGAATTTCATGGATTTCATGCCGAAGATAGTCCATGCGCCGGGCGCGATCGCGATCTTCCTGCTCAAGTTCCGCGATCGTTTTTTCAATTTCACGACAACGCGCGACCTTTTCTCCGACATCACGCGCCGCTTCTTCCGTGCCGGCGAAGGCGTCCAGCAAATCGAGTTGGCGATCCGGCCTGAGCAGCGACTGGTGTTCATGTTGGCCGTGCAGATCTACCAATTCGTCGCCAATTTCGGCCAGGAGCGAAACAAGCACCAGACTGCCGGATACATAGGCCCGGCTGCGTCCCTCGGCCGTGATGACTCGCGACAAGACCAGTTCGTTGCCGTCCCATTCCAAGTCATGCTTTTTCAGTAGGGCGGAAAGACGCCGCGACGGCTTGGAAAGCCGGAAAACGGCGTCCACGCGGGCCTGTTTCGACCCGTCTCGGATCATTTCGGCGGATGCGCGCCCCCCTAACACCAATTCGAGCGCGCCGACTATAATGGATTTCCCCGCGCCCGTCTCCCCTGTCAACGCGTTCAATCCCTTGCCGAGTTCCACTTCCAACTCGTCAATGAGCGCATAATTTCGTATGCGTAAAGTTTCCAGCACAGCGCGGCGTCTTACTCCCCGGCTTCCAGAACCAAATGCGCGAGAAACTCCCGGTTTCCCGCCGGTCCCAACAACGATGAGGGTATCACACCCCGCGGCGCAAATCCCAACCGCCGCGCCGCTTCCAGGACGTTCTCGACGACTTCGGCGCGAACTGCTTCGTCACGCACGACGCCGCCTTTGCCGACATGTGCGCGGCCCGCCTCGAACTGGGGCTTGATTAGGACCACGCCTTGTGCTTTTTCGGCTAGCAACGCCTTCAGTGACGGCAAAACCAGTTGGAGTGAAATGAACGAGCAATCCGCCGTGAAAAAAGCAGGACGCTCCGGTAACCGGCAGGGATCGAGATGTCGGATATTCGTGCGCTCAAGAACCACGACGCGATCGTCTTGGCGTAACGACCACGCCAATTGGCCGTAGCCGACGTCCACGGCATATACACGCGCGGCCCCATGTTGAAGCAGGCAATCCGTGAATCCGCCCGTGCTCGCGCCGACATCAATCGCGATCCGGCCCCGCACATCCAATTGGAACCGGGAAAGCGCCTCTTCCAATTTGAAGCCGCCGCGGCTGACATAACGGGGGGATTCGCGGATGTCAAGACGTATGTCCGGGACGACCTGTAAGCCGGGCTTGTCCAGCACTTCGCCGTTCGGACCCAGCACGCTTCCCGCCCGGACAAGCGCCTGCGCCTTCGTGCGCGTTATGCCCGTACGCTGCTGAACAATCCAGTCCAGCCGTTCCTTCCTTCCTCGATCCGATCCATCCATGCTATCCCGCATCATTCGTTTGTTCCGTTCTGGCTCTTGATATGTTCCAGTCTTTCTCGCGCGTCCCTGTCGTTTGGATTGAGTTCGAGGGACTTTGAATAGGCGCGAAGGGCTTCCGTGTGATCCTGGACAGTCTCAAAGGCCTTGCCCAGCTTGGCATGCGCGCGCGCATTGTCCGGATGGGCCTGAACGAAGGCCTGCCATTGCCCGACACGTTCCGGGGGACTGAAATGCCGGATCAGCAGATCGTCAAGCCGTTCGTACGATGTGAAATTGGCCGGAGCCAGTTCAAGCGCCTTCCATGCGGCGGATAATGCCTCTTGGAAGCGGCCTTGCTTTTCGCGAATTTGGGCCATCGCAGTCTGGATTTCCGGGCTATCGGGGGCAAGTTGTTCCGCCTCACGATACAGTATGGCAGCCTCTTGCGCGGCCCCCCGCTTTTCAAGCGAGGCGGCAAGAAACAGTCGAGGCAATGGCCGTTGCGGAAATTGCCCGAAAACAGTCCGCCATGTGGTTTCCGCGACATCGGGAGAAAACTTTTCTTCTAGAAACGCATGGAGCGTCAAGTAGCGTTCGACCATTTGCGGCTTGGCGTGCAAGGCCTTTCGATACGCTTCGAGCGCCTGTTTCATGAAACCTTGTCGTTTCAGGATGTTGCCTTCATTCTCCAACGCCATGTCAAGGGTGGAATTGATCGCAAAAGCCTTGCGATAGGCCGCAAGCGCCTCGTCGAGACGTCCATCCGATTCAAGGAAGCCGGCATGATCCATCAGACCTTCCGGATCGTCGGGATACCATTTCAAAAAATCTTCCAGCGCGCGCCGCGCATCGTCTTTTCTCCCTATTCCCATGAGCAGGCGCACATAAAGGCCATTCAGGTACCGGCGCGGCCCCAAGGCGGCCAGCGCGTCTTCAACCTCCTTCATTGCGCCGGGGGAGTCACCTTTGGACAAAAGTAGTTGAATGCGACGATAGCGCAAATATTCGTCGTGCGGACGGCGCGATATGGCAGCCGCGAAAGTGGCAAGCGCATCGTTGATTCCATCCGGGCCGACGAGTTTCGCCAGCGCCTCGGACCGTTCCTTCAATGCCTGATTGCGCCGGGCTGTTGTGCGTGTCAAACCTTCCGGCTGCATGGCGTACGTGTTTACCGTGTGACTATGTTTTACCCAGGGCGACATTCCGATCCGGTTTTCGCATTCGGACTGGCTCAACGGCTTGGCGGCGGAAATGTCCAGATTGGGGAAGCGTCCCGGCAGGACTTTGAGTATTTGTTCGAACACGCAGCACGCCAGGCGGTAATGTCCGTCCGGGTTCAAATGAACGGCATCATAAAACCGGTCAACGCCCGGAATGCCGCAGGGACATCCCTCGGCGACGGCGCGTTCGGCATCCGCCAGATAAACACCTTTTCCTTCCCATGCCGCCGCCACCTTTCTGACGGCATCGTTGATGTATGAATTGGACCGAACGACACACCAATCCAAATCAAGGGCACGGCGCAATAGACGATTCGCCTCCTTGCAACGCCCCGTCACAAAATAGCAATATCCGAGCCGGTGGCAGAGGTCGGCCGACGTGTCGGAAAGGGCATAGGCTTTTTCGTAAAGCGCCGCCGCCTCCCCGAACAGACCCGCGTCATCCAGTTCGATTGCGCGACGATAATTGGAATGATAGGCTTCCGCGTCTGTGTTTGAGAGCGGCGGAGGATCACCCGCCTGGGCCGGCTCCCAGTAGATGAGATTGGAAGCCACGGTGCAGACAATGGCGGCGGCATTTGCCGAAACGGCCGCCTTGCACATATCGCCAAGATTGCTTTGATAATGGCGATACACGGTTTGTGCGCGGGAAGAGGCCGGATTGATGGAACAATACCATGATCCGAGATCGCTCAATTCGGAAATGGCGGATTTTGCGCGAAAAAGCGATGTGCCCCCGGCCAGTTGAACCAGGCGTAAGCCGGACGCCCACGTCTTTGCCCGAATGGCGGCGAGGCTGGACGTATAATCGTGCGTAAGCCAGCTCTGCGCGCCGAAAGGACCGCACATCTCATTGTTACCCATGTAAATGACGAAAGCATCCGGTTGCAATGCGGCGCAGGCTTTTGCAGCGGGATACATGACGTTCGAATTCATGCCGGACACCGCCGCGTTGTACACCTCGAAACGGATTCCCGGAAAGTTTTCGCAAAGCATGGCGTCCAACATCCGCCAGAAGGCATAGGCGCAATCCGGGGGCGCGCCGTTTGCCGCGGAACTGCCGAAGACGAAAATCCGAAAGGCGTCCGGCGACTTTGTGGCCGGTGTCTGAAACTCGTACTGATCCCACGCCACGACACTGTCCAGCGGCAGACTAAAGAACGGCCGCAGGTATTCGCGATTGGGGAGGAAGTAGTCCTTGCCGGCAATGGTCCGGCGCACAAGGAAATGGGTCGAAGTCCCGTATCCCGCTGCTCGTAACGCCGCTTCCAGCAGGATCAGCAGCGCAATGGCCGACAGGATCATTGCGGCGGCCGACATTGTCACACGAACAATGCGCCGGTAAAAAACAAGGTGATTATCGCCCGATCCATTTTGCGCGGAAACCATTGAATCGTCCTTGCCTGTGCTGAATATGCCGAATCGTGTTTTGGGGATTCCGTTGCCTTTGGACAGGATAACAGGATTGCGCAGGATAATGGGAATCGCCGGCGATGTCCCTCAAATCCTCTCCAGCAACGTCGTGGCCCATGCGGAGATGGCTTCGCCCTGCCCTTCGGGACCGACGCCTTCGTTGGTCTTGGGTTTGACGGACACGGCGGAGAGATCAATCCCCATCGTTTCGGCGAGATGCGCGTGGATGGCGGCGAGGTGCGGATTCAGACGCGGACGTTCGGCGACAACGACGGAATCAATGTTCGTGATCTTGTAACCGGCATCGCGAAGGTCTTCAACGGTCCGGCGCAAAAGCATCATGCTGTCGGCGTCCTTGAATTTCGGATCATTGTCGGGAAAGATCTGGCCGATGTTGCCGAGTCCGGCCGCGCCCAGTAACGCGTCAATGATGGCGTGCGCGAGCACGTCGGCGTCCGAATGGCCCAAAAGGCCGCGATCAAATGGAATCAAAACACCGCCGAGGATGAGCGGGCGTCCCTCGACCAGGCGGTGCAGATCGTATCCGATGCCGATGCGCATGACAAGAACCTCACATGCCTTCCCGAATGAATTGGGCGGCCCACGCCAAGTCGGCGGGAGTCGTAATCTTTATATTGGCCGGCGAACCCATCACAAGTTTGACGGGTGCGCCGGTGCGGCGGACCAGCGTGGCGTCGTCGGTGCCGACATATCCGTCCCGTCTCGCTTGCGCGTGCGCGGCGCGAATTACGGGCACGCGAAATGTTTGGGGCGTCTGGCACATCCATAGGTAACGGCGATCGGGCGTATCGACAAGAAAACCGTCCCGGTCGCCCTGCAATACGGTATCGGTTGTCGGAATGGCGACAGTTGCCGCGCCGCAGGCAAGGGCGGCGTCTATTGACGCCGTAACCGATTCAAGGGGAACAAACGGTCTTGCCGCGTCATGAATGACGACCATTTCCGTGTCCGGATCGAGCAATGCCAAACCGAGTTCAACCGAGTCCTGCCGCTGCGATCCGCCGTCCTCTATCGTCAACGCTATTTGGGGAAAAGCCCGGTGCAGAATCCCGGCAAACACCCCACGCCACGCCGGCGGCGTCATAATCACCGCGCGGTCCAACAGACCCAGCGGCGCGAGCCGCTCCAAGGTACGGACAATCATGGGCTTGCCGGCCAGTTCGACCAATGCCTTTGGGCCTTCGCATCCGAGACGCACGCCCATGCCCGCCGCCGGGATGAGCAACTGCGTCTTCACGCGACGATGCCGCTCAGTTTGCCGAAGATCATCCGGCCCGCGGCAGTTTGCAGAACACTCGTGACCACCACGGAGACGCTGCGCCCGATGTATTCCTTCCCGCCGTCAACGACCACCATCGTGCCGTCGTCGAGGTAGCCGACGCCCTGGAACGCTTCCTTGCCTTCCTTGAGGATTTTAACCTGCATCTGTTCGTCAGGCAGAACGGCCGGCTTGATGGCGTTGGCGAGGTCGTTGACATTCAGCACCGCGACGCCTTCGATTTGGGCCACTTTGTTCAAATTGTAATCGTTGGTCAAGACCTTCGCGCCGTAATCCTTGGCGAGACGAAGCAGTTTGCCGTCCACCTCACGGATGTCGGGGTAGTCATCCTCGACGACCATGATGAAAACCTTGTCGGAATTTTCCTGCATGGCCTTGAGGATATCGAGCCCGCGCCGCCCCTTGGCCCGTCGCAACACGTCCGCGGAATCGGCGATATTCTGCAACTCGCGCAAAACAAAGCGGGGAACGATCAGCGTGCCATCGAGAAAACCGGTCGCGCAGATATCCGCAATGCGCCCGTCAATGATGACACTCGTGTCAACAACTTTCGGCGTGCCGTATTGCACGGGGCGCTTATGGACGGCCTGAATAAGGGATTCCCAGTTTGATGCGCGGGTCAATCCCAGGGAAATGCCGCTGAATCCGAACAGCAATACAAGCGTGGCAATCAGAAAAACCCGCACATTGGGTTCGGCGCCCGGAAACCACATAAGAATGTACTGGCCCAGCGCATAGCCCATCAACATCGCCAGAACAATCGCGACAATCGCCGGTGAAATGCGCTCGAACAATTCCTGGGTGATGAGACTCAATAAAATCAGCACCAAAGCGCCGATGCTGCCGCCCACCAATCCCCCCACGAACAACCACGGCATGGGGTTGATAGGCTTCAAGGTGTATTCACTGATCTGATCCGTAACGTAGCGGGCCCAGATAACGCCCATGATGATACATGCCAATATGAATAAAGAACGTACGATTTTTACAGCCATATGCGTGCCTCCCTTGTCGGTTGCTGGAACATTTCCCGGCGTCTTCGCCACGCGCGGGGTCACTTCCTCCCCACCACCGATTATGGTGGATTCCCCAATGGGGGATCGTCCCTTGTTTCCTGTCGCCTCCTTTCTTTCTTGCGCCATGAAATTCCTATATCTCCATTCGTTCAATGCAGGCGGAAACCAGCGCCGCCAATTGCGGCTCGATGCGGTTGGCCACGGCAATAATCGCGTTGATATCGGCCGGCTTGAGCGCATCCGGCAGACATTCGTCGGTAATCGCCGAAAATCCAAGCACCTTGAGTCCCGCATGCACCGCCACAATGACTTCCGGAACGGTGCTCATGCCCACCGCGTCCGCGCCGATGGTTCGCATAAACCGATACTCGGCGCGAGTCTCCAAGGACGGCCCCGGACAAGCAAGATAGACGCCGTGCTGCAGACGCACGCCTTGTTCGATCGCAATGCGGTCGGCCAAGGTGGCCAATTCCTTTGAATACGGCTCGCTCATATCCGGAAAGCGCGGACCCAGTTCGTCGTCGATTGGTCCGATCAGGGGATTGTCGCCCATCATGTTGATATGATCGGTGATGAGCATCAAATCGCCGGCTTTGAATTGCGGGTTCAGCCCCCCCGCCGCATTGGAAACAATCAGCGCCCGAACACCCAAGGCCTTTGCCACTCGAATCGGATACGTCACCTGCTGGAGCGAGTATCCCTCGTATGCATGAAAACGCCCGGCCATGGCCATGACGATTTTCCCGGAAAGGGTTCCGAAAACCAGTTCGCCCGCATGTGAATCCACGGTCGAAGATGGAAAATGCGGAATGTCGGAATAACTGAGCCGGCAGGGATCCTCAATACGGTCGGCCAGAGAACCAAGGCCGGTGCCCAGCACAATGCCGACAACCGGTGATCCATCGTATGAAACACGAATCGCCTCGACCGATTCACGGATACAATCTCTCAATTCCACGCGCCTTGCCTGCCTTTCATTGTATAAATAATAAAATAAATACCGCGTCGTGCCCTGTAAGTTTCATTTTTCGTGCGTATTTACGCAATCCCTTTTGCGGGTCTGAGGCCGGACGTGCCGGTTTTTATTTGCAATCGCTCTTCGACCTCGTCTTTTGTAAGACCTTGTATTTCTATCCTTTTCTCGCGTGAGGCCTTGCCGCCCACCACTTTGATATCGCGCTTGGCCAAGCCAAGACGTTCCGCCAAATACTCCACCAAAGCCTTGTTCGCTTCACCGTCCACAGGCGGAGCCGTCAGCGAGACACGAATTCGGCCGTTTTCATCGAACGACAACGCGTTGCGGCTCGCTTTCGGCTGTACCCGGATTATTAGCCGTGCGTTATTTTTCGCGGTCATGGCGAAAACAATGTCCGAAAAACATGTCCTTTTCACTTCGTTGATTATCCATACTTTTCACCCTTGCGTCAACCTAAAAAACCTCTTGCTCAGCCGGCAAGCGATAAAAAGACGATTCAAAAAAAACTGGCGGCTCCAGCCCGCCAGATACCAAGTATGCTATCGCCAAATCCAATACTACGCCGAAAGAACTTCGTCGTAGTATTCCGCATAACATTCCACGTGCCAATACTCGCCATCGACTTCTATTACATCGCCGAACTGGAGTTCGACTTCCTCGAATGGCTCGTTGCACAACGTACAACTATGCACGACCAGTCACCTTCCTTTCCTGAGAATTCGCCCCTTGCCGGGAAACGTTTGCAACATAAACGGGGCGGTTTATATCACATCCCACACCAAATGTCAAGAAAAATTTTTCAGCAAAAATTTCCGATGCGTTGGATTCAATCGCTAAGATGATGCGGGCGTGGAACGGGATGGGGTTTCCCGGCCATACGGCGGCCCGGTTGAAATGGCCGGACAAAATGCGGAAGATGACGCCCAGGAGCGGTTATCCATGGATTATGCCCGTCATTACGAACGCTGTTGTCTCGATGCGACCACGCCCCTTCAGCGTTTCTTCATCCGGATCATGACGCGCAAGGCGCGCCAAATCGGCCAGACCAGCCATCGGATCTGGTCCATGAAGTACGCCCTTGACCACTATCTTTCGGGACGGGATCAATTGTGTGTATTGGACTGCGGCGCGTGGAACGGCTGGTTTCTCAGTTACGAGACGCCGGCCGTACGGCGGCGGATCGCCTTGGACTTTGATCCCTGCCATGCCGCCGACCTTCGTGGACAGGGCATTGATTTCGTCATGGCCGATATGGAAAAAGGCGCGTTGCCGTTTGCTTCCGAATCGGTGGATATGCTGGTTATGACAAGCACGCTTGAACACCTTTCCTGTCCCGAACGCATTGCCTCGGAAATCCACCGGTTGCTTCGTCCGGGCGGTATCGTGTTCGTCACGGTGCCGGACATTCTCAAGTATGGCTTCAAATTTTGGGACGACGTCACGCACAAGCGGCCTTTTACGGCTTCGGCGTTGAAGTTCCTCTTTGAAACACACCGGATCGAAACCGTCGAATGTTGCCCGTACAATCACAATCTTTTTATCGCCGGCCACCTGTTTCCCGCCCCGATTCACCGTTTTCTGATGCGTTTTCGCGGCAAGGCAATCCTATACGTTGGGAAGAAACGCGCCGCGCCATGACTTCGCATTCTTCATCCGGATCGCATCGTGCGCATCGCGGCGAGGGCTTCGTTTCGCGCACATCGGGCTGGCTTTGGATTATAGGCCTGTCGTTGTATGTCGCCTTTGTGAGTTACGTGGGCTGGCGGCACATGGGAGAAAAAATTTCCGGCCTCCATGTGCCGAGCCTGACGGCCATGGCTGCGGCATACCTGTTCGCTCTTTGGCTTCGCGCGGTAAAATGGCGCTTCGCGATCGGTCCCGGAAGACAATCCACGGGCCTGTATTTCGTGTCGAAAGCGGGTGGCGCGTTGTCGCCCGGACGCGTGGGCGAACTGGCGCCGTTGCTATTGCCCGGACACCGCGATGCCCGCCTTGCGGCGTGGATTATCCTCGACCGCTTTCTTGAGGGCGGGGCTACGATTCTGCTCGGCTTGGCCGGTCTTCTGGTTTTCAAAATCTCGAACGTTCGCATGACGTGGCTTTTTGGCGGTTCATTGATCGTTCTGGTTGTGGCCCCTATGATGATTTTGCGGCGCCGCGCTTTTTTTGCCTCCGCCGCGCAGCGTATCCGGCGTCCTGCCCTGGCGCACCGCGCCTTGTCCCTGGCGGAAACAGTCAGCCGCGAAATGGCCGGGCTGGATCGGGTCATTCCGTGGGCCGCCGCGATTTCACTGGCGGCGACCGGCATGGATCTCGTGGTTGGTAAACAACTCTACCGTTGTTTCGGACATGACGTGCCTTTCGCGCTGCTGGCGATCGCGCAATGTGCGCATGCCTTAGCCAGCGTCACGCCGTTTACACCCAATGCGACCGGCGTGCCGTATGTCGTCGCCGGCGGCATTTTATACGCGTGGGGCGGCCTTCCGCCCGAGACGATTGCCGCCGCGATCGGCGTCAATGCCGTGGTGGTCGGCGTCCTCTTTTGGAGTTCCTTCGGCATCGGCGCCACCGGCCTGCGATGGCGCCGGACGGGCCGCGTGCAAACGCAGGCGGACCTGTTCGATTTCCTGGCATCCGAAACGCCGCTTTACGCTTATGATTCTGAATCCCTCCGGCGGTTGAAGGGTTTGGTGGCGAACAAAGGCCGTGTGTTGGACGTGGGTTGCGGGGACGGCGCGATTGGGGAGGCGCTGGACGCGCCGGGCATCGTGGCGTTCGACATTTCCCCGCGATGCGCGCAGCACGCTCGTAACCGGGGGCTCGACTCGCTTGTCGCCGATGCCCGGCAGCCGTGGCCCTTTGCGGAAAACACCTTCGACACGGTCTACTGCGTGGATGTGCTCCACCACCTGCCCGGGGCATGGGAGGCTGTCTTGCAGGAGGCCCATCGTGTGCTGAAACCGGGCGGAACGCTGGCCATCGCCGAACCGGATGCGCGCTATGCATTTGTCCGATGGACCCAGGCGCCCCATTCGCCCATTCGCGTGGCCCCGTGGCCGAACGAGCCGGCAATCTATCCGGCGGACCTTGAGTCCATACTCAGCCGTTTGGGGTGTCCGTGGGACTGTCGTCCGCTTCGCCTCGATGGACATCAAATGCGGCGTTCCGTGTTTCCGTGGTGGCAACGGCTGCTCAAGGCGCCGTTCGTGCTGGCGTTGGCGGCATGGCACGGAAACCGTCCCAACAAGTTCGCGATCGTGGCCCGCAAGCCGAAGGCATAGGAGACTCTTGTGAACATCGAAGGAGCAGCCATCCTGATTACCGGCGCATCGCACGGCATCGGGCGCGCATTGGCGCTTCATTTTGCCGGACGCGGCGCACGTGTCCTGTTGACAGGACGCAGTGAGGAAGGATTGCGGGAAACCGCGCACCGCATCGAAGTCCACGGACGTCAAGCCTGGTGGAAAACCGCCGACTTGCAAAGGCCGGAAACCCTCGAAGTGCTCGTGCGCGCCATTGACGGCGCGGGTTTCAAAATAGATATTTTGATCAATAACGCCGCCGACGTCACGTCGAAACCGCTCCTTGACACTTCCCTTGAGGAAATCGAGGCGATTGTCCGGACAAATGTCACCGGATGCCTTCAGTTGTGCCGCCTGATTGCGCCGTCCATGGCCGCGCGCCGGAAAGGCCTGATCGTAAATATTTCCTCGCTGGCCGGATACAAGCCCAACCCGCGCCAGACTGTGTACAGCGCGTCGAAAGGCGCCGTCAACAGTATTTCCCGTGCGATCCTGTCCGAATTGGGATTATACGGTATTCATGTCATGAATGTGGCGCTTTCGTCGGTGGCCACCGAAGAAGAACCGCGCCCTACGGCGCTCCATGCGGACGATTTCGCCCATCGCCTCGAACGCGCCATCCGGCGCGAGCAGACCGAACTTTTTCTATCGCCGGTCAGTCAATGGCTCATGCGCCTCTACCAGGCATTCCCATCGCTTGCTCGATACGGATCGGCCCATTTTAAATAAAGGAAACGTTCCATGGATTATCGTGTGTTGGGTTCGTATTCATTGCGGGTTTCCTCCATGGCTTTCGGTGCATGGCAGATTGGCGACGAAAACTACTGGGGCGCTCCGCGCCAGAGGGATTACGACGCCGTTGTACAGGCCGCGATTGATTTGGGAATCACGTTGTTTGACACCGCCGAGATGTACGGCAATGGCGAATCGGAACGGGCGCTCGGCCGTGCCTTGCGTGGTCGCCGAAACCAAGTCGTCATTGCATCCAAGGTGAATTCAGATCATTGCGCGCCGGCGGCCGTTCGCGCCGCGTGCGAGGAGAGCCTGAAGCGCCTCGCAACGGATTACCTGGATTTGTATCAAGTCCATTGGCCCTGCCGCACAGTTCCCTTTGCGGACACCCATGGCGCATTGGAACGCCTCCGCGACGAAGGCAAGATACGGGCCATCGGGGTGTCGAATTTTGGACCGCAAGACCTCGATGCATGGATGGCCTGCGGTGATGCCGTGTCCAACCAGATCGGTTACAACCTGTTGTTTCGCGCGCCGGAATATGAAATCCTGCCGGCCTGTTTGCGGCATGGGACCGGTATTTTGGTCTATATGCCCCTATTGCAGGGCATTCTTTGTGGCCGATGGGCCCACATTGAAGACATTCCCCCCACCCGGCGCCGCACGCGGCATTTCTCATGCGAGCGCGCCGGCACGCGGCATGGCGAACCCGGTTGCGAGGCGCTGATGCTGAATGCCCTTGGCGCCTTGGCGGACCTTGCCCGTGAATTGGCGATGCCTCTCCCCCATCTTGCGATTGCCTGGCTACTGGCGCGACCCGGTATTTCTTCCGTCATTATCGGCGGACGCGATATTGCACAATTGCAGTCGAACGTTCTGGCGGCCGAATTGTCCCTTGCCCCGGCCATAGTGGAGCGAATCGAACAAATTACATCGCCGATTAAGGAGCGTATGGGTAAAAACGCGGATATGTGGCTGGGATCGGCGGAGAGCCGGATCCGGTAATCGAATGTAATTGCTACGGACGCAATGCGCCGCGTTCAACAAGATCCAGAAACACCGTGGCGACATGGGGATCGAACTGGCTGCCCGCAAACCGGCGAATTTGCTCGATAATCTTATCCTGTGTGAGGGCGGGACGATAGGCGCGGTCGCTTGCCATCGCGTCATAGGAATCGGCCACCACGATAATTTGCGTAACGACGGAAAGTTGATCGCCTTGAAGACCGTCGGGATATCCGGATCCGTCTATCCGTTCGTGATGACCGCGAACGACTTGCAGATGTTCTTTGGTTAAGTGCGGCACATGCGACAAGACATCATAGCCGAGTTTGGGATGTCGGCGAATCATGGCCCATTCTTCCGGGGTGGGCGGACCGCACTTGGTCAGGATCGCGTCCTTCACACCGATCTTGCCCACATCATGCAACGCCGCGGCCACGCGAAGAATCTCCGTTTGAGACTGCGAAAGGCCCATCTTCTGAGACGTTAGCACGGAATAATCCCGTACCCGCTCACTGTGACCGTGGGTATACGCATCCTTGGCCTCCAGCAAAAGGGCCATGGACTGAAGCGTGGCAAGGTGGGCATCCTGTACGTCGTTGAGGAGCCGCACGTTTTCGAGCGCCGCCGCGGCATGGTTTGCCACGATGCTGAGAATTTTGAGATCCCCCTCGGAAAATTGCGCGCCGCCCTTTTTTTCATTCACGTTGATTACACCCAGCACGCGCGGCATTTCAACCCCCGGCATACGCTCACCGAGACTGCTGGGATGTTTGTGTTCGAGCGGGACGGAAATGAACGATGGATCCCGCAACCGGCGGCTTACTTCGATAATGCCGGGATTCTGCCGGATATTTTCAATGAGCAACGGCCGGGCGTGCTGCGCCACCCACCCCGATATGCCCGTGCCCATTTCCACGACAGTCTTGGCGTCTTCTTCGGGAATTCCCACGCTTACGGCCACTTCAAGAGCGCGTCCGTCCTGCGTGGTGACCATGATGGAACCCCGGGATGCGCCGACCCTTTCCATCGCGGCGGACAAGACAAACCGGAGCAATTGCCGCTCGTTGTGAATTGAAGCAATGGCTTCGCTGATGTTGAACAGTTCCGTTATTTCAAGCAATCGCGCGTTTTCGTTGGCCAGCCGGTGACGTTCAAGCGCGTTGCTGACGGCTACCTTGATCTCGCTGATGCTGAACGGTTTCAACACATAATCGTACGCGCCCTCTTTGACCGCGGCCCGTGCGGTCTCCAGCGTGGCGAAACCAGTCATGACGATGGGAATAATGGCCGGGCAAATCTTGCGCGCTTCACGAATCAATTCAATGCCGTTCATTTCGGGCATCATGATATCAGTGAACAAAATGATAAAATTGTTTTGTGCCTGTAACAGGTCGAGGGCGGCTTTGGCATTTCCGGCAGTTTCAACGCTGTACCCCTCCTCCACCAAGACATCAACAAGCAAAGCGCGAATGACAATCTCGTCATCAACCACCAGAATACGCGTTTCTTCTGCCATGAACTGCTATCCCTTTTTCCTCCTTGGTAAGTGTAACACATTTTCGGTCGGTTGTTCACCAGCCAGTCGCGCCTTGGCGCGCCGTAAGGCCGCCATCACCCGGCGGGGCGCCGTTCCGCCCGGCAGATCGCGTTTTTTAACAATGGCGTGCATATCAAGCGCATACCGTATTTTTTCATTGAACAACGGGGAGAAGGTTTGTATTTCTGAAAGGGAGAGATCCGTCAACCGTTTTCCGTTGCGGACACAATGCAGCACGATCCGGCCCACCACGGCATGGGCGTCGCGGAATGGCATGCCGGCGTTTACAAGCGCATCGGCGAGATCCGTGGCCTCCATGAAGCCTTCGCGGGCCGCTTCGGCCATCCGCGCCGCATTTACACGAATGGCCGGAATCATTCGAGCGACAGCCGCAAGACACAGTTGAAGCGTGTCGGAGGCGTCGAACAACGGTTCCTTGTCTTCCTGCAGATCGCGGTTATAGGCGAGCGGCAGCCCTTTCATCAACGCAAGCAGCGCGATCAGGGAACCGTAAACCCGTCCCGTCTTGCCGCGCACCAATTCGGCCACGTCTGGGTTCTTCTTTTGCGGCATGATGCTCGAACCCGTTGTAAACGCATCGCCGATTTCGATAAAACCGAATTCTTGGCTCGACCATACGACGAGTTCCTCGCAGAGGCGGCTCAGATGCATCATTGCGATGGATGCGGCTGCGCAAAATTCGATGAGATGATCACGATCCGAGACGGCGTCCATGCTGTTTGCCGAGACGGCCGCAAAACCCAGTTCGCGCGCAACTTGTTCGCGGCGAATGGGATGTGGTGTTCCGGCCAACGCCGCCGATCCCAGCGGGAGCACATTCACGCGCGCCCGCAACTGGCCGAACCGTTCTCGGTCGCGATCAAACATCTCGTGGTAGGCTAGGACATGATGCGCCAGCAGGACCGGCTGGGCATGTTGCATGTGGGTAAAACCCGGCAAAATCACCCCGGCATGCTTTTCGGCGAATGCGATCAGCGCTGATTGCAGGTTGATCAACAATCCGCGAACAGCGTCTATCTGATCCCGCATCCAGAGGCGCACATCGGTGGCGATTTGATCGTTTCGGCTGCGGGCTGTATGCAGGCGTTTGCCCGGGTCGCCAATCCGGCGCACCAGTTCCGCTTCGATATTCGTATGAATATCCTCAAGCGTTATATCCCATGTAAACCGACCCGCCGCCACGTCCTTTGCGATTGATTCGAGTCCCCGGACAATTCGGTGGGCATCCTGCCTTGAAATGATTCCCGTGTCGCCGAGCATGCGTGCATGAGCTATGCTGGCTCGGATGTCCCACGGTGCCAATCGAGCATCGTAGGAGACCGATTCGCCCAGACGTTCAACAATCTCGTCGGTTTTCTTTTCGAAACGTCCACCCCATAACTTGGTCATCCGTTCGTTCCTTTTTCTTGCGATTCTTAAGGGAGAATACCCGATTGAATTCCTGGTTTACCACATCCGTCCACAGCCGCCGGATATCGTGATCCGCCCAATGTGCCCTATCGCTTTTCATGCAGGATGGTGTCTATCAGGGTGGCCGGATGCCCTGCCTGCATGAGTGGTCGCCGGATGTCGCGCTCGAAATCCGGAACGTAGTAGTCCAGAAAAAGACCTGTACCCGAAGCCGTGAAGGTTGGAAATTCCGCGGGTACGATGGCCGCTTCACCGGGGTGCAGGACTATGCCTTCCAAGGCAAGGAGGCCTTTCACGGCAAGAACGATATGAAAAGAGTCCCCATAGGTGCGACACTCCACCATTCCCTGTAATTCGACACGTTCCGCCGCGAAATACGGACATGCGGCCAGCACGGCGCGCCGAGCGTTTCCGTGTTCGTACAAGAGCGGGAGGACCGGCCCCGGGTGGATTTCGCCGAAATGAATGGCCTTCAAGGCCTTTTCAACGTGTAAGGCGCGGGGTTTTCCGTTGGATTCCATCCGGCCCCAGTCGTAAATGCGATAGGTGAGATCGCTGTTCTGTTGAATTTCCGCCAGCACAACCCCGGCGCCCAAGGCGTGAACGATGCCCGCCGGCACAAACAAAGCAGTTCCCCTTTCGACAGGATGCCGTTTCAAATAGTGCGCGATCGCGTTCCCCGCCACGGCGGCCGCGAACGCTTCCCGGCCCAGCCCGCCGTCAAGACCGCAGATCAGTTCACTCGCCGGTCCTGAATCAAGCACATACCACATTTCCGTCTTGCCGGTGTCCGGTTCAGCCAGAGACGCGGCGCATGCATCATCCGGATGGACTTGGACCGACAACGCTTCACGCGCATCAAGCAGTTTAAGCAGCAATGGAAAACGTCCAAAAGGCGTGGGTGTCGCCAATCGGCCGAACAACGCGGCCGGGAAATCATGCACAAGATGATGCAAGGTCCGGCCCGAATGCGGCCCATCCGCCACAATGCTTTCATGCACCGAATGGTCGGCGATCAACCACGCTTCGCCAATACGCCGATCCGGCGGTAGGGGCTTGCCAAAGAGATCCGCCAGTTTGCGTCCTCCCCAAATTCGGGGGAAAAAACCATCCTCAAACCGCAAAATGCCCAGTTTCATGCCGTCAACCGTCTCCGAATCCGTTGGAGCAAGTTTCAAAGCCATCCGAACGCCTTGCGCTGAACAGGCCGGATCGATTGTGCCGATGCCTTTCCGCGCAGGCCCTTACAGTACCGATTGTAGGCGGCCAAAACAAACATATTCTTGACTTGGCCTCGTGGATGCGGATATGTTCTTGTCATCGAAAGCGATACGGAGCCCGCACGGGTGCACATGATGCTTTTTTCCCAATTCCGCATCACGGGGCGCATGGCTTGATTCATGTCGGTTGTTGGATGCACAATAAGCGCGCCGATTGTGGCCGATGAGTCGGCAATGACAAATCTTTGGCGTTGGCAATGTGACAGCGGGGATGGAGGTAGACGGATTTGAGATACGCGATTATCTCGGACCTTCACGCGAACCTGGAAGCCCTTACGGTGGTTATGGAAACCATAGACACCATGAGCGTGGACCAGATTGTCTGCTTGGGCGACGTGGTCGGTTACAACGCGACGCCAAACGAGTGCTGCGATGTTATGCGCGAGCGCGAAATCCTCACGATCAGCGGCAACCATGACGCTGTGGCGTGCGGACTCGAAGAACCATGGGGTTTCAATGCCATTGCCTTGGCGGCGGCATTATGGACTCGCGAGAACCTTTCGGACGACAACCTTGCCTGGCTTCGCGGGTTGCCCGAATCGAAGCGTTTCAAGGAGTTCCTTGCCGTGCATGGGGCGCCGGGCGACCGGAACATGTACCTGTTCGGCTGGGAAGACGTGCTGCCCCATCTCGAATATCTTGAACAGGAAGGTTGTCTGTTGTGTTTTTTCGGGCATACCCACTCTCCCGGCATTTTTTCGACGGACGGCGTGTATACCGTTGACACGGATTCCAAGTTTGCGCTGACCGACCGGTCGGGCGGGCGCGAGAAGGCCTTTTTTGTGAATCCGGGCAGCGTGGGCCAGCCCCGCGATTCCGATCCGCGGGCGGCCTTCGGGATTTTGGACACGGACACCATGGAATTTGAACAGGTTCGGGTGCCGTATCCGGTAAAACAGGCCGCGGATCGAATCATCGCGGCGGGTTTGCCGCAGTTTCTGGCCGAACGTCTTTATCTTGGACGATAGGGTGGGCGCGGCGACACAGAGCAAAGCCCATCGCAACGGATAAATGGAGACCATCATGCGCCAGGCGGAAATTTCTCGTGAAACGAAGGAAACGCGTATTTCGCTGCGGTTAAACCTCGACGGGTCCGGAAAATCGGACGTGTCCACCGGGGTTGGATTTCTTGATCACATGTTGGCGCACATCGCCCGGCATGGATTGTTCGATCTGACAGTGTCGGCACAGGGCGACCTCCACATTGATGCGCATCATACGGTGGAAGATGTCGGCATTTGCCTGGGCAAGGCCTTTGCGCAGGCCTTGGCCGCCGGCCCCAAGGGCGGCGTGGGGCTGGCCCGGTTCGGCCATGCGGTTGCGCCCATGGACGAAGCCCTCGGCGAAGCCGCCGTTGATATCAGCGGGCGTCCGTTTCTCGTGTTTCTGGCGGATTTTCCCCAAGGGCGCGTGGGCGAATTCGACGCGGAACTGGTCGAGGAATTTTTCCGCGCCTTTGCGGTGAATGCACGCGTGACGTTGCATCTGACCGCGCGATACGGCAACAACGTGCATCACATGATTGAAGGGATGTTCAAGGCGTTTGCCCGTGCCATGCGCGAAGCCGTCCGGCTCGATCCGTGCGTGATGGATGTGCCTTCAACGAAAGGAATGCTTGAACAGTGATAGCGATAGTGGATTACGGCATGGGCAATTTGCGAAGCGCTCAAAAGGGCTTCGAAAAGGCCGGCCATGCTGCAACGATAACGGACGATCCGGCATTGGTCGCGAATGCGGATGCCGTGGTGCTGCCGGGGGTGGGCGCCTTTGGCGATTGTTACGAGGGGTTGCGATCGCGCGGATTTGTCGAGCCGATACTTGAAGCCGTCCGCAGCGGTCGCCCGTTTCTGGGCATTTGCGTTGGTTTGCAACTGCTGTTCGAGGAAAGCGAGGAAGGCGGTCTTCACAAAGGATTGGGTATACTGCCCGGCCGTGTCGTGCGTTTTCCCGACGCGAAAGAAACCGGATTGAAAGTGCCGCATATGGGCTGGAACCGGATTCGCGCGACGGGAACGCGTCCCTGTCCATTGCTTGCCGATGCCGCGCCGGACCCGTATATGTATTTTGTCCACAGTTACTATCCGGAACCGGGCGATCCGGATCTCGTGCTGGCCACCTGCGAATACGGTGTGGAGTTTGCGGCAATGGTGGGGCGCGGAAACGTGTTTGCCGTACAGTTTCATCCGGAAAAAAGCCAGCGGGAGGGGATCAAACTACTCAAGGCCTTCGGTGATTTGGCGCACGGGCACGAATTGCGCCGATAAGAGGAGGTACGGTTGATGATCAAACGCATTTTGGTTCCCACGGACGGCAGTGAATACGCATCGGTCGGCGTGCGATTTGCCGTGGCCTTGGCGCGGCGATACAAGGCGGCCTTGGTCGGGTTACATGTCGTGGATATCCGCCTGCTGGAAGGCCCCTTTCTGCGCGATATTTCCGCCAGTCTCGGCACGGCCCCCTATGTAAATTATCAAGGAAACATTTCACTCATTCTCGAGGAACGGGGGCGCGCGGCGCTTGAAGCGTTCCGCCGTATATGCGAGGACGAGGGCGTGGTCTGCGAAGCCGTGCAGACGACGGGGGTGGTTGTTCGGAGCATTCTTGAAAAGAGTGAACTGGCCGACCTGATCGTCATGGGACGCGGCGGTGAACATGGGCAATGGCTTGATGGGCTGGTCGGATCGACCACGGCCGGCGTGGTGCGTGGAGCGAAGCAACCGGTATTGATTACGGGCATAGACACACCCGGCACGAAACGCTGCGTGGCCGCCTATGATGGATCGCCCCATGCCAAACGGGCTTTGCAGGCCGCGGCCAATATCGCGGTGGACTGGCGCATGGCCTGCCATGTGCTCGTGGTCGGTGACGACAAGGCGTCCGCGTTGCTTGACGAGGCGCGTGCCTATCTCGACACACACGACGTAAAGGCCGAGTATGCGCTTCGTGAAGGCGATCCGAGCGAAACCATCGTGGCGTACGCCAAGGAATGCGCCGCGGATTTGTTGATCATGGGCGCCTACGGACACACCAAGGTCCGACAACTGGTTGTGGGCAGCACAACGGCCTACGCGCTGAATAATGCCCCGTGTCCACTGTTATTATCACGCTAAGGACGCCTTTTCATGCCGGCACGCCAAGAAAGACTCGAAGCAATTATCGAATCCGTGGGCGAACTCCCCGCGCTGCCGGGTATCGTCGCGGATGTGCTTGCCATCACAGAAGATCCCGCCGTGGCGGTATCACGGATCAGCGAATGTGTACAGCGGGATCCGGGGCTTGCGGCGAAAATTTTGAAGGTCGCCAATTCGCCTCACTACGGCATGAAGCAATACGTGAGCACGCTCAAACTGGCCATCGTTATCTTGGGCATCCGCGAGGTCCGCAACATCGTGCTCGGCATTTCGCTTTTTGAGACCTTGCAGGATGGGCGTGTCGAACGAACCCTTGCACGAGAGATCTGGGCGCACTCGCTGCAGGTTGCCGCGTGGTGCCGCATGATCGGCGCCTCCTTGAACCTGGGTTTGCAGGGAGAAGACTTCATCGGCGGTCTTCTGCACGATATTGGCAAGATCGTGTTGCTACGGCAAATTGGAGGCGATTATTTCGACCTGATCAAACGTTCGGGCGGCCACGGCGAAGTGTTTTGCCAGATGGAGACGAACATCTTCGGATTCGACCACGCCGGCGCGGCAGAAGCGCTTGCGACGCATTGGAATCTCCCGCAATCGCTATCGGATGCCTTGTGGATGCACCATGCGGCTCCGGAACGCCGCCTTGACGAGGCGGCCCATCCTAGCTTGGCGGCACTGGTCCGGGTAGCCAACGTGGCGGCCTGCGAGGATTTCAGCGAAACCGTTTTGGAACCTCCTCCCTCCTGCATGCTTGAAGAAGCATGGAGCGCCCTCGATTCGCCGAAGGCCCCAAAGGATCCCGTTGGACGTTATGTTTTGCTGTCCGGATTCGCCGCGGAAATCCAGGAAATGCCCCTGCTGTTTTTGTAGGAAAAGTGGAACATGCAAGATACGGAACGGCATTTTCAATAGCGCCAAAAATGGAGAAAACAGGGCAACCGATGTCGAATAAGCGAAAAGTAAAAATTCAACATTCCGACGATCTAGAATCAGTGGATGCCGCCTTGACCGAAGCCATGGCTGTTTTGGATGAAAAAAACGAAAATGTGGCGGGTCTCTTGCGAACCTTTGAGCCCCCCAAGCAGTCGGAAGCGGCGGATGTTTCTTTAGAAGAAAGCAAACCAGCGACCTGAGCCGGCGGGACTGTTCCGCCGGTTTTCGCGGAAAGACAAACGCCGACAACCGAGGAGAATAGCGATGGGATTTTGTAGCGACCGGCGCGGGTTTATCAAAAGCGCATTGTTGGCCCCCGTGGCGGCATCGGTTCTTTCATCGGGCGCAAGCACGGCCGAACCGGATCCAGAAACCACCCTTCCCCGCGGGATGATTGGCAACATGGCGGTCAGCCGTCTATTGCTGGGCGGCAATTTGCTGACGCATTACACGCACAGCCGAGATTTGCAGTACGTCTACAACCTCTGCGCGCACTACAACACGCAGGAGAAAATTCTTGAAACGCTGCAACTCGCCGAACGGCACGGTATCAATACGCTCGTGGTGCACACGGCGGGAAATATCCTCGAAACCCTCAAAAAACACCGCTACGATCGGGGCGGCAAGATGCAATGGATCATTTGCCCCACCGCCGAGATAAAAGACGACATGGCCGAGTACGCCCGAATGGTGCGCGATCTCGCCGCCGATGGAACCGACGCCATTTATCTGTGGGGCGTCAGGGCGGATAAACTTGCCGCGGAAGGCCGCATGGATCTGGTCGCCAAGGCCGTGGACCTTGCACGGGAAGAGGGCGTGCCGTCGGGCGTGGGCGCGCACGACCTGAACGTGATTGTCGAATGCGAGAAGGCGAAAATCAACGCGGATTTCTACATTAAGACCTTTCATCACCACAATTATCCCAGCGCGCCCAAGCCGGAACAGATTACCGGGGCGACCAGCGAATCGCCCGCCTATTGGTGCCGCGATCCACAAGCAACGATGGACGTCATGAAAGACGTCGAAAAACCGTGGATTGCCTTCAAGGTCATGGCGGCGGGCGCCATTCCGCCCAAGGACGCATTTGCATACGCTTTTGCGAAGGGCGCCGACCACGTCCTGGCGGGCATGTTCGATTTTGAAATCGCCGAGGACGCCGGCATTGCAAAAAGTGTATTGTCGGACCTCAAACGCGAACGTCCGTGGCGAAGTTAGGATCGGGAAGCGCCACCCCTACGGAAAACATCGTGTGATTCCCATCCCAATGCAGGGGAATGGAGGGTTCCCTGCAATCCAGACATGGGGCGTGGGAACGGGTTGAATATTCGCGATGGCGTCTTGTAGCCTGAGGACAAGGAGCAAGGAAAGAACATGCGACACCCGAAAAGCGTTCGACGGCGTTTTTTGCGGATCCTGTACGAGCATTATATGGCGAATCCGCTTGAAATCGTTCCGCCGGATGTCTTCATCGAGTCGGGGCTGGAACGCGCCGAGTTGGTTCCCAACGCGCATTACTTGGCCGATAGCGGTCTGATCGAACTCATGCATGGATATAATCCGTCGTCCTTCGCGGGCGTGCGGATGGCGCCACGGGGAATCGATTTGGTGGAAAATCATTACGCGTTCAATCGCGCGTTTCCCCCGGATTTGAGCGAGGCGGAAGACGAAACGGCGGCCATACCGATGTTGATGGAGAGGCTGGTTGAGGAGGCCGATCTGGCGCCGCTCGACGGGGAGAGACGGAAGAGTTTACAGAGCGACATTCTCTATTTGCGCGAAGAGGTGGCCCGGCCTGTCGAACGATGGCGGCAGCACGTCATCGCCTCCCTTCTTCAATGGATTGAAGATTACCTTCCTGACGAAGGGGAAAATTTTCTTCCTTCCCTGGCGGCAATCAAAGAAGCCTTATCGAGGAAAAAGCCGTGAATATGTCCAAAAGCCTAATGAAACCTGCATTTGCCGATCAAGGGCGGATCCTTGATAGAGCGAGTGCGTAAATCGCGGGGTGTTGCGAGCGATTACGAGTACCAGTACGCGCACGAAGAGAAACTTGGTTGTGAGTGAGACCTACGTCAGGGAAGTGTTCCGAGGAATCCATCAATGCGCGGGCGGATGTCGGCGAGTTCCTGGACAAGAGCATCCCACTGCCGGACAGTTAGGAGGGTCATGTCGCCGGGGGCGCCGGCGGGTTGACGCCCATTGGAATTTTCGCCCAAATTCGCCTGATAGACGGCGAAATCGGCTATGGCGACAATTTCGGGCAAGGCGGCGGATCGTGCGCCGGCCATCCTATCGGCGTGATGGCCGCCAATCGCGCTGGCGACGGTTTCGGGAAGATCCCAATGCCGGGCCAGTCGTTCGCCGGCAGCGGCATGATTCATGCCAAAATAGACAGGCTCGATTTCGCGGATAAACATTTCGCGCGCATGCGCCTCGCTTACTGCCTGCGCGAACCGCTCGGGATACAGCAAATCGAACACGACCTTGCCGATGTCGTGAAGCAGGCCCGCCTCAAAACAGCCTTCGCCGGACAGGTCGGCCATCCGGGCCACCCGTTCGGCCGCCATGGCCGTGGCCAGCGAATGGCGCCACAATTGGTTTCGGTCGTAGCCGGAACGACTGCGCGGAAAGACCTGGAAAGCCGTCGCGGCCAACGCGATGTTCCGCACTTCCTGAAAACCGAGCATGACTATTGCGGACGTGATGCTGGCAACACGGCGATAACGTCCGTAGTACGCGGAATTGACAATGCGCAGGAGAGTGGCCGCCAGGCTCTGGTCGGCGGAAATATACGGACTCAAATCCAAGGCCGAGGCGTCCGGGTCGGCGACGGTCGCCAAGATGCGCGTCATCACGGACGGCAACGCGGGAAGTCCTTCGAGGCCCATCAGGGCGTCTGCGACATTTGGCGTGTCCGGCGGCCTTTCCTTGGGCGCGCGCATGAACGGTTATTTCTCCGGCGAAGCGGAGGATGCGTTTCCGGAGCACTGCATCCGGGCCTCGTAGAAGGCCCGCTGAATGGCGTTCAGCGAGCCGGCCGGCAGTTTGTTCGCCTTGACAATACCCTCGTAAAGCGCCCAGCGATCGTTGTTTTCGCTCATAACGATGCCCGCGTTGCGATCGCGGTCGCGCGACGAGGTGGCCTGCTTGTATTTCTTGCTGCGCAGGATGTAGAGCATGCCGTTTTCCTTTTCACAAACAAATTCGGATGCGAGCATTTCCTTGACGAGGGCCGAACGAATAATGCGGGTGCGGATGGCCTGCTGGATGATTTCGTCGTTCAGGGTGATGGAACCGCGATCGGTAATCACCGCCCCGCGATCGCCCTTTTCGACCGCCTGTTCGATTTCAAGCGCAAGGGCCCTGAGATCGTCCGCGGGCAATCCGCTGTTTTCAGGCTTGTGATGGACAAAGGGGTTGGCGGCGGTAAGGCATCCGGCCAGTGTGACGAGCGAAAGCGACAACCATCGGATTTTCACGATTCGGCTCCTTCCAGGTTTCCAATGACAACGCGATTTTTTCCTTCACGCTTGGCGCGATACAGGGCGCTGTCCGCCACGCGAATCAGGGCCTCGCAATCGAGCATGGTGTCGGGATCATAGATGGCCACGCCGACACTGACGGTGACGGGATGGTCGGACGGCAGGCCTTCATGCCGTGTATCTTCAATCATTTTCCGAATGCGTTCGGCCTCGACGCGCGCGCCGTCGAGACCCGTCTGCGGCATGATGACGACGAATTCCTCCCCGCCGTAACGCGCGACGACATCGCTTTTACGCACCAGTTGGAGTGTGCAAGTGGCAATCGTGCGTAATATTTTGTCGCCCTGAAGATGTCCGAAGGTGTCATTCACCTTCTTGAAACCGTCAATGTCCATAATCAGGCACGACAGCGGCAGGTTATAGCGGCGGGCCCGTTCGAATTCATCCTCCAGCCGCTGGCGGAAATAGCGATGGTTGTAAATGCCCGTCAAACCGTCGGTGATGGCTAGATATTCGAGGCGTTCATTGGCTTTCTGGATGCCCTCGAAAAGATGGGCGCGTTCCAGGGCATTCGCGGCGGCTTCGGCGACGATTTCGCAGAAACTGATTTCGCGAAGGGAGAAAGGGTCCTTGGTTCTGGCGGCGCGCAAGAGAAACGAGCCGATGACCGGGTCGAACAGCAGCACGGGAATCACGATAAGCGAATGAACGCCCGCCTGGGCAATGTCGTCCGCGCAGGAACGCATGAGTGGATCGTGCCGCGTGTCGTTGACCACGACTTTCTGGCGGGTTTCGAGCGTGCGCCGGATTTCGGGGTATCGGGCCAGATCGATGGGCAGATTGGAGACGGTTTCATCTTCGTGCGACGCCAGCACGTGGGCCGTTGCGTTTCCGCCCCATACGCGCACAACGGAGCACCGGTCCATTTTCACGGCACGGGCGATCTGTTCGACGAAGACGTAGAGGATATCATGCGATCGGCGTTTGGCCGACACGGCCTTCAAAATTTCAAGCACGGAATGTAGGTCGTTTTTGTCGGCGGCAATATCCATTTGGCGCAAGGTCAATTGCCGGGTTGTCAATACCATCAGGCGAATGGCGCAGGCCATCGTTCGATCGTGTTGTCCCGCGATTGTACGGGTGGGCATTTCCCCCATTCCGCCCATCCTGTGTAATTCGGCCACGATCCGGAACACATGGTCCCTGTCGCCGGTCCATCCGCCGCGAAAAGGCCCATTTCCATTGGCGCAAACAAGCGCCATGCTGAAGGATTCTGAAACCGCCACAATGAACAAGTTATGTCCCAGGGATTCCGTCAGCCACGGGATTGTCCGCACGTTGCCGGCATCCGCCCATGGGACAGGGGGCTTCCCAAACACGACAATCTGCCGGGTTTCGAGCCGCGTACTGTCAACGGCATCCACCTGCATAGCCGTATGCTCGTCCAGATACAGAATCAAGGATTCCCCCAAGGGGCCGGGGGCCATCCGCGCAATCTCGCTGGCCAGCAGGTAATAAAGCGCAAAATCGTCCACAGGAACAAGCGTATCCGGACTTCCAAGAATCCGCGAAATCCGTTCGTAAACCGGCTCGTTTACACTTTCTTTTGCTGTACTCATGCCTTCCATTCTTTTTTGTTCCACAACGGGATCAAAGGGTTCCCGTAGAACTTTCCGGTGCGGACGGCTGCTGGATGTCGCTGTCCGGCGAAAAGGTTTCGACAATATCCACGGGCGTCGAACGGACGACCAGATCGTAGAGTTCCTCGATTTCATCGGGCAACAGGCGCGCACAACCATTCGAACTATACTGCCCCACAGTTTCCGGGCGGATGGTTCCATGAATGCCCAGATCCTTGGGCAGATTGTCGCGTTCAGGAATTAGGGGCATCCAGCGTGTGCCGAGTTCATTGGCGGGATCCCCGGCAGGAATGGGGCCGGCGCCGGGTTTGTGCCAGATGGGATTTTTTTCCTTGTTGCCCAACTTATACGATCCGAGCGTTGTTTCATGGCCCGGCTTGCCTAGTCCGACCTTGTAACGCTTGAAAATTCCGTCCTTGTCCACCAGAAAAAGGCGAAGTTTTGATCGCTCAATGACGATACGGAAGTCCTTGGGGGTATATTTGAGGAGTTTCCCGAGATTGAGCACCGTGTTTTCGTCAATTCCATTGGCGCGCATCAGCAAGCCTTGGGTGGTGTTCAGGGCATTTCCGATGCTGGTTATGCTGTCGCCGCGCTGGACGGCGTAGCGCTTGCTCTCCGGGGTTTCCTGCGGCGAAAAAATGAGCGTCACGTTGACTTTGCCCAATGCATCCAGCGCATCATTCCAGTCGGGGCTGTCCCATGCCGCCGCGGCCACGGCTTGGCGATAGAAATCCCGGGCCTTGAGGAGATCGTTGGCTCTTTCCGCCTGGCGTCCGAGGCCAATCAAGGCGCCGACGGCCATTTCCTTTGGCGCGCTTGCCAAGACTTCCTCGTAAATTTTTGTGGCCTCTTGCTGTTGGCCGCCATCATCAAGGGCGCGCGCATAGGCTGTGGCGGCTCGGGCATAATTCGGTGTCGAGGCAAAGTCGCGGTAAACGCGTTCAAGTGTTTTCAAGGATTCGGGGACGTGGCCGGATTCCTTTTCGACCCTCGCGAGTTCGATGGCGGCTTCGAGGGCTTCAGCGCTGCGTCCGGCGCCGGCAAGGGTTTTCAACATGGCGATGGCCTCGGCGGATTTTCCCTCGCCGGCCAGTTCCCGGGCCTTGTCAAGGTTTGGCTGAATCGTGCTGCGCACAGAGGGGACCGGCAGCCGGGACGGCATGATGCGCCGGCTCAACGCGATTCCCGCGCCCGCCAAGGCTGCCAGCAGGCATATTATCAGGACAATCCGCAACAGGGACCGTTCTTTGGGAGGTTTCAGCATGGGCCGGGCCTTTCTTTTCCGGTGGGCATCAGATGCGCGATTCTCCCATCCGCGACAGGTCGAGCAATAGTTCCGTCATGCTTTGGTAACGATTGTCCGGATTTCGGCGCAAGGCCTTGAGAATGACCTTGTCCACTTGCGGCGTGATTTCGCTGTTGTATTTCGAGGGCGGTTCAAAACAGTATTGGCTGCTGCGCAATTGCCGAAGCACCTCACGAATGTCTTGCCCATTGCACGGATGACGTCCGCTGAACATTTCGTACATGGTCACACCGAACGAAAAGATGTCCGATCGCGCATCAATTGTGCCCCTGGCCAATTGTTCGGGCGACATGTAGCGCCGCGTGCCGCCCGCGCCCTTGTCAAAAAACGCGCGCCAGCCCGTGGCCATTTTCGACAAGCCGAAATCCACTATTTTTACATGCCGCAAATCTCGGGTCAACAAAAAATTTTCCGGTTTGATGTCGCGGTGAATGACGTTGTGTTGATGCAGGAAGTCAAGTCCCATGCAGAGGTTTCGACAGATCTCCATCATTTGGCGGAATGTCAGCGAACGGTCCTGTATGTATTTGCGCAGATTCGGCCCGTCCACGAATTCCATGAGCAGACATCGCCGCATGTGCCCCTGACGGTCTTCCTGTACGATAATTTCCTTGTGGATCTTGACGATGGCCGGATGGTTGAGCGATGCCGCGATTTCGATTTCCCGTCCAAGATAATCGCGGCTGCGGCGGCGCTTGTCCAAATCGTAGCGGCGGTCCAGCACCTTGATCGCCACGGTCAAATCCCGTTCGCGATCGATGGCCTTGTATACGGTTCCCATTCCGCCGCTGCCGATGGGCGCCACGATTTCGTAGCGGCCGACATGCGTCAGCTCGAGTTCAAGTTCATCGAGATTGGCAATCGCCCCTTCTGGGATTTCGTCGGCGGCGATGCCCCTTTTTTTGCGTTTTGACAAAAACGATAACATGTCATCATGCCACTTTTGTTTTAGTTGAGCCAATAATAGGCAAAAGCGTTACGAGATTCAATACAAATCCGCAACGAAACTTCAACGGAAAGTCCAATCGTCGAGGCGTAGCAGGGATGATTGCCGCCGGCGCGGGTTTTGTGATCCACGCGATGGCTTGTGCCGCTGTCGAACGGCCATGGGACCTTTTTCCTCATATTTCCAGAGGCGTTTCCGTCGTGACCAGGCCGTCAGGATGCCGCCATTGCATGGCCAGACCGGCCGCGCACACGGCGATAGGCGTATTCACCGTCTTTCGTCCCTGTCGTCGTTGTGCAGATCGTCCAGCGAGAAATCCTGGAACCGGGGCCGCGTGGCCCAACGGAAGAACATTGTGAGCAGGGCCATGGCCGAACCCAGTATCGCGCAGACAAATCCTCCCACATACGCGCCCACGGCAAACGATCCCGATCGCAGTTCGAGGCCTAAACCAATGCCACAAAGCCCCATCAGGGCTAGAAGCAGTCCCGTTAACACAAGGTCCTGCCGCGAATAGGTCTTGTAACGCGCGGAGGCCTCCGACACGGCCGTTTCCATGCGCCGGGGCGACGCGAGCAGATCCGGTTCGCGTTCGAGACGTTTCAATACCGCCATCCGCACCCGGTACTTTATCCAGATGACGCCGATGGCCCGCGTGAGCGCATACAACGCCAAGGCGGCCACCAGTAACCATGGAAGCAGCAGCAATATCGGATTCATGCGCGCACCTCGCCCGATGGAATGCCGGAATCCCCGGCCACCCGCACGTCCTTGAGCGTCAGCTGAACGGTGGTTTCATCCCGGAAGGTATTGAATCCGGCGACAAAGGCGACATCCAGCAGTGGGGCGTTTGCGTACGCGCGCAACGATTCCGCCATGCCAAAACCGACTGCACGCAACATTGCCGGCCCTTGCTGGAGCATGATTCGGGCATGTCCATTGCGCATGACCGCATAGGAATTAGGCAAGGGCCGCACGCCGTATGTACAGAACAGCGGGGCGGGATTGCCGTGGCCGAACGGTTCAAGCCGGTTTAGTTCGGCGATGATCCGGGGGGTCAATTCGGAAAAGGAAACAATCGAGTCAATACCCAACGCCGGAACGCCGCCGTTCTCGTCTGTCGCAACTGGAGTCTGTGCGGCAAAGGCCTCACGAAAAGCCGGAAAAGAGGCCTCCTTGATCGTGAATCCGGCGGCTGCGGCATGTCCGCCGAACCGGACTATGTGATCCTTGCAGCCTTCCAGCGCCTTCATGAGATCCAGTCCCGGGATGCTTCGGGCCGAGGCGCGTCCGATCCCGTCCTCATCAATTGCGATCAGGGCTATCGGACGATGATACGCCGAAAGCAAGCGCGCGGCCACGACGCCGATTACGCCCTGGTGCCATCCGCGCCGGGCCAGCGCGATGCCGTGTCCAGGAACACCTTCGGCTTCGATGGCCGCGGCGGCCTCCTCGAACACGCACTGTTCGATGCGTTTCCGCTCGTTGTTGGCCGCGTCGAGATCGCGCGCAATCGTCAGGGCTTCCCGCGGATCGTCCGTCAATAGGAGCCGCAAGGGCAGATCCCCCGTACCGAGCCGACCCGCCGCATTGATGCGCGGCGCCAGTTGAAACGTGATCTTTTCCGCCACGATTTCGTTGAGGGACACTTTTGAAACGGCCGCCAGTTGCGCCAAGCCAGCGCGGGGCTTTCGTCCCATTCTTTTGAGGCCCACTGCGGCCAATATCCGGTTTTCGCCCACCAGCGGCATGATGTCCGCGATTGTGCCTAAAGCCGCGAGATCGATCTCGTGGTCTTCCCCTGTCAGCGCGCGGGCCAGATGGAACGCAACGGCCGCTCCACAGGCGCCGGACATGGGATGGCCCGGATCTTCGCGCTTGGGATTGACCACCGCGCAGGCATGTGGCGGTTCGCCTTCCGGTTGATGATGGTCCGTCACGATCAGGTCAATACCGGCCAGCCGCGCCGCTTCCGCTGCGTCGCGCGCGTTGATGCCGTTGTCTACGGTTACAATCAATCGCACCCCGTCCGCGCGCGCCGCCTCGACGTGTTCGGGGGCGATGCCGTAGCCTTCAATCAGGCGGCTGGGCAGCGCGTAGGAACAATTCGCAAGCCCGAAACGTTTCAGGGCAAGGTACAGCAGCGCCGTGCCGGCAATGCCGTCCACGTCATAGTCGCCGAACAGTAAAACGCGCTCGCCACGCGCCCGTGCCTGCCGTAGCCGATCGACCGCGCGATCCATGTCCGTCAGCGATAACGGATCGGACAGCCTGTCCATCGAAGGCGACAGAAAAGCCCGCGCGGCGTCCGGATCGCCAATCCCGCGCGAGGCAAGCAAATGCGCCACAATGCGCGGCACGCCGAGCGCCCTGCATAACGAGGAAACCGTCTTGGTGTCGGCTTCGAGCACTTTCCATGGACGCGCGGAGATTGGAGATTTGGAATCTGCGCAAAGGGCGCCGGAGTCTGGGGCATGGGCACTGCGATTCGTTCTTGATTTGACCAAAGCGACGATTTTTTCAACCACTTCGTCTATCGTCAAGTTCGTGGTGTCGAGATACACGGCGTCGTCCGCGCGACGCAGGGGGGATACCGCGCGGGTCATGGCCTGTTCGTCCCGAATCCGAATCTCCTCGCGAAGTTCGGCCTCATTGACCGGAAGGCCTTTCTGGCGCAATTCGGCGGCCCGGCGCCGCGTGCGCGCTTCGATCGAGGCATCCAGGTAGATCTTGCACCGGGCATCCGGAAACACGACAGTGCCCATGTCGCGCCCCTCGGCCACCGTCGGCTGTTTTGCGCCAAAAGCCCGCTGCAACGCGACCAACGGCGCGCGCACATCGGCGTTCTGGTCCAACTTGCAGACCATCCGCGTAATGTCCGGCGTCCGAATCGCCTCCGTCACGTCGCATCCGTCCACCCAAATACGTTGAATGCCCTCGACGACCGGCATTTCAAGCCGCATGGCCCGCGTTGAAGCGGCCGTGGCCGATGGATCGTCCAAATCCACGCCGTGATGAAGCGCGCGCCATGTCGCGGCCCGGTACATCGCGCCGGTATCGAGAAAGGCGTATCCCAACGCGGCGGCCGTCCGGCGGGCCACCGTGCTTTTCCCCGCTCCAGCGGGACCGTCTATCGCCACAATGTCGTGTATCGCCGCCATGAGTGAAAAACTTTCCTCTCCCGCCGGTCATCGTACCATGCGGACGGCCATGAACCCAAAAAAAATCGAAATAGATGTTGCACAATTTCGGATGCCTGAGTATACTTATGTGGGAAGTGTGGAGGAAATCTTCAATCGGTACAGTGCCGCTGGGTGTGGGGTTATTTTACGCTAATTCTTGTACAGGCGTTCTTATCGGTTTTTTTATTGTTATAGGCGGGTAATGCTGGGCAATCGGTCCCAAGGAGCGCATCCAAGGGACAGTCTGAACACGTTGAAGCGCATGGCTGCGAGGAGAACGCCAATGGTGCGTCAAGGTTTGTTGTTGTTGGTCATCGTTGCATCGGTATCGTTTCCCCTTACGGCGGCATCGCAGGTAACATTCCAGTACATCGAACCCGCGGCGGGTCCCGAAACAGGCGGCACGCCGGTCCGGGTATACGGCACGGGGTTGACTTCATCCAATGTACAACTGATCGCGTTTGGATCTTCCGACGCATTGTGTCTCTCGTCGTTCCTGCCGTTTACTGTCACCATAACGAATCCCGCGACAGGCGCGGGCTATATTTCGTGCACATCGCCGGCCAAACCGGGCTGCCTCGCCGGCAAGGTGGCATCCTTCGGAGCGATGATATCCGGAATCCCTGACCCCGTCGGTCTATATGATTGCTTCACCTATCTTGGACCCAATGAGCCCTTCATCCAATCCGTTTCCCCGGCGGAAGGCCATATCTCCGGCTGTCTGGGCGTAATCATCTATGGTCAAAACTTCAATACGGGCACCGTTCAGGTGAAGTTCGGCGAAACCTTTGCAGACGTTTTTACCTTATCTCAAACCCAATTGGGCTGCAGGACGCCCGCCGTTGCCACGGAAGGGTACTATGATGTCACCGTACTCAATTCCGAAGCCAATTCGGCCACGTTGGCCAGCGGGTTTCACTATATGGCGGGATTGTGGGTTTCCTCCGTCGAACCCGCCGTTTTTTCCGTGGATCGAACAACTACCATCCGTATTGAGGGGGGCGGTTTTACGGAAACCGGCACGACGCGCGTGCTATTCGGGACCCAGGAAGCCGCCAACGTCGTGGTTCACGTGGCCCCGTGTACGGTGGATTATATTGAATGCACGCTTCCGGCCTCGTCCATCGAGGAAACCGTGGACGTGACGGTCATCAATCCGGACAGTTCGCAAGCCACGCTCCCCGGCGCTTTTACCTACGACGCCGAGCCGCACCTCACCATTATAAGCCCCGTCGCGGGTTCCGCCTATTTCCCGCCCCTCGTGACGATTCAGGGAACGAACTTCGACGACACGGGCACGACGCGCGTGCTGTTCGGCGGGGAAGACGCCACGGAAGTGGTCGTTGTGAATGCCGGTTACGGGGGCCTGTCCGTTGTCTGTCGGCCGCCGGTGCGCCAGACTTCCGCCTATCTCGACGTGACGGTCATCAATCCCAACGGACATTCCGACACCCTTTCGGGGGTATATCATGTGGTGACCACGCCTGTTCTTTTGGGAGTCTCGCCGCAATTCGCCACCATGCAGGGTGGAAATGAAATGACTATCACCGGAACGAACTTCGCGCCAACGGGAACCGTCCAAGTCCTGTTCGGCGGCGTGCCGGGAACGGATGTCGCCGTAAATTCGACCGGCACGCAAATCACCTGCATCGTGCCTCCGAGCGGTGTCCCTTCCACTGTATCGGTACAAGTCGTCAATCCCGACGGAACGGGAAGTGTCGAATCGGTCAATCTCGTTTACGAAGATCTGCCAAAGCCCACCGGCATCAGCCGCGCGACGGGTTCCACGAAGGGCGGAACGCCCATCACGATAACCGGCACGGATTTTTGCACGGTAATCGGCAAGACAACGACCGTCCTTTTCGGCAACACGCCGGCCAACGACGTCATCGTCGCTCACTCCGCGCAAATCACCTGTTTCACGCCGCCGCACGAGCCGGGCACGGTGGATGTCGTCGTGCGGAGTCCTGGCGGAACGCGCGGCGTGCTGGCAAATGCGTACACCTATCGGGAACCAACGGGAGGCCAGTACGGCATGGGTGCACTGGGGCGTTTGGGACAGCAGTACACGACGATGGCCCTGAGCGGACATTATGCGCTGCTCGGCTGCGGTCCCGAAATGCTGATTGTGGACGTGGCCAATCCCGCCAATCCCGTTCTTGCCGGCCGCTGGACGTGCCCGTTCAGCCCCGACCCTCCGCGATCGGGAATCGTCTACGACATTTGGGTGGACGGCGCGACGGTCTATCTCGCGACCGGCCAGACCGGCTTGCAGATCCTCAATATCTCCGATCCGGCCCATCCGGAAAAAATCGGCGAATACCAGACGACACAGGAGTTGCGGACCTGCGCGCTCGTGGGAACCGCCCATGTTTATGTCGCCGACGAAACCACCGAAGAAGGCAATTTCCTGGACGTCGTTTCCGTTTCCAATCCGCTGAATCCCGTTCGGGCGACGCGTATTCCCATCACGCCGGCGAGCAGAAGCCTCCGATTTTTCCGTGGATTGGGAAATACCTATGCCGGACTCGGCCTGTTCTTTGAGACATCCTCGCCAACCGCGCCGAACATTCAGCCAGGCCTTCCCGTCGGCGCCGGCGCCGCGGATACTACCTACGTCTATATCGCCGCAAGTGGACAACCCCATGTAATGGCAATGGATAGCGGCATGAATATCGTCGGTGGGTTTTCGATGTCATATGAGGTCCGCGATCTGTCCGTGGACGGCAATCGCGTCGCCGCCGTCTCGCAGGGCGACGGATTCTGGCTGTTGGAAAATCCGCCGATCTTTACGCCGATAGGCTTGTATTCCGATTTGAAATATCCGCTGCGGGTTGCGTTGCAGGGGCGCTACGCCTATGTATTGGACACCTATCGCGGCCTGGTGGTCCTGGACCTCGAAGCCACGCCGGGCACGCCCGTCAAGATCGGCGGTTATGGTCTGGCCTTCGACGCCTTTGGATGCGCCGCCGCCGGCAACATCGTATACGTCGCCGACAATACCAGCGGCCTGCGCATCGTGGACATGACCGATCCGGCCAACCCCGCGGTTCTCTCCACGCTGCCCACCGCGCTGGGCAGTAGTCCGACATATAATGCATTAATGAATGATTCGATCCAGCTTGGCGCCCTCGGCGTTTGCGTATACGGCAAATATGTGCTGGTGGCCAACATCTCGGGCCTGCTCGTCGTGGATGTCGAAAATCCGGCCAATCCCGTTCTGGTGGGTGAGACCGGCTCTCTTGGTGAAGCGCCGGTCCGCGTGGCCGTTCAGGGAACCTACGCCTACGTCGCCGCGCTCAACGGTCTTCACGTCATTGACCTGTCGAATCCGGCGCAACCGGTCCGCGTGGGCGGAATAAGCGGCCTTTTCTTCGCGGATATCTGCCTGTCGGGAAACATTGCCTGCATATTTGAATTTAACAGAATAGGCATTTATGACATTTCGAATCCGCGAAGTCCGAATTTACTGGCCAGTTGGCCCGTTGTCAGTGCGCTTCCCGACGGCATCGCACTCAAAAGCCGCACGCTGTACGTCGTAGCCGACGATTTCTTCCAGGTCATAGACCTCACCAACCCGGCGGCGCCGGAATTGATGGGACGTTTTGCCTTCAACGGCAACATCGGCAGCCTGTGCATACTCGGCAATTACGTGTTTGCGCCGCAATCGCGCGGCGTTGCGCTGGTGGACGTGAGCGATCCGTCCGCCCCGTATGTCGCCGGAACCTATACGACCCAACGGGGCATCATCCAACTGGCCGCCGGGAAGCACGTGTACGCGGTCGAGGGAAACGGCGGCCTTTACGCGATCGCGTTGAGCCCTCCCGCGCCGACGTTGAACCCCGTGCCGCCCTTCATTCATTCATTCAGTTCAAGCCGTCCCACGCCCGGGATTCTGACCGTTGCGGGCACGACGGTGGCCGGTTCCTTCGTGACCATTGGCGGCGGCCGCTATCCGGTTTTCCAGCAACTCGACCCCGACAGCGGCCAATTCTCAATCCCCGTGCCGCTCAAGCGCGACGCGGCCAACGAGTTGAGCGTGACGACGATGGACGAAAACGGCCTTGTCAGCATGCCCGCGCGCCGGCGTGTGGTGGACGGGCCGGAGTATCCCGCCGTGTCGGCGCAGGTTTCTAGCCTTGCCGTGACGCCGGCGACGGCGGCGGTGCCCGTGAACGGCGTCGCCAATTTCGCCTGCACGGCGCGTTTCACGACCAACACGACGGCCACGGTGACGCAATTCGTGAACTGGAGCGCGAGCAACGGTGAATTGATCACGCCGGGCGGCCTCTATATCAACAGCGAACAGGGTCTTGCGCAGGTGTACGCGTCGCTGGGGAGCGTCATGAGCAACGTCGCGGCCGTGACGGACGCCGGCAAGATCGACAAGGCGCGGCAGGGGTTTCTCGTGGGACGCGTGTCGGACGTGTTTTCGGGGCTGGGACTAAAGCCGCCCAACACGAAAATACGCGCGTTTGTGCCGTATTCGCCGATTGCGTTGGCGGAGCGCGCGCCGTGGGACGATTCCGGCAACTATTCGTTCCTGTTGAACGAGGGCGATTACGACGAACAGGCGACCTCGCCGGGATACCGCGGCCTGACCATCCGCGCCGGCGATCTGACGCTGACGAACAAATGGGGCCTGCCGCCGGGCCACGTCAGCGCGTATCTGGCGCTCGAACAGAATTTCGCGCTGCGCCGGCAGGACGAAACCCCGCCGCTGGTGACGTTCATCGAACCGATCCACGGGATGATGCTGCATTCGCTCCGGGCGCCCGTCACGGCCATTGTGCAGGACGCCTATTCGCTGTTGTCCGAGGCGATCCTGACCGTCAACGGCATCGAAGTGAACATCAAGCCGTCCATTTCGGAACAGGGCTTCTATCGTGCCGTGTGGCCGGTGGTCGAGGGTGTGAATACGTTCACGCTTCGCGCGCGGGACACCGAGGGCAACCAAGCGCAGGCGTCCGCGACGATTACCGTCGAATGGATTCCGGTGCGAATTCTGTCCGCCGAAGCCCTGTCGCCCACGCGCGTCAAGGTAACTTTTTCGGGCGCGGTGGGCCAGGACGCGCTAAACGCCGGATCGTACCGGATTGCGGACGGATCGTTTCCCGTGACCGGTGTAACGCGGCTGGGCGACGCGCAGGTCCTGCTTGAAGTCGCCGGATTGCCAAGCGCCGTGGAACTGTTCGTCTATGCGAGCGGAATTTTGGATAGTTTCGGCAATCCCATACAGGTCGGCACGCAGAGTACGCCGAACATCGCCCCGTTTACCTCCTACGATCTTTCATACGACGGCGACGCGGATGGATTGGCCAATTCGGTTGAAACCAACACGGGGATTTATGTCGGGCCGTCGAACACGGGCACGAATCCGTCCAATCCGGACACCGACGGCGACGGCATGCCCGATGGATGGGAAGTGGCCAACAACCTGAATCCGTTGATTAGCAACGGCACGGCCGACGCGGACAACGACGGATTGACGAACGCGGCCGAAAACCTCCATCACACCAATCCAAACGTCAAAGACACGGACGGCGACGGCCTCGAGGACGGCGCGGAGATTTCCGCCGGCACGGATCCGAATAATCCAGACACCGATGGCGACGGCATGCCCGACGGGTATGAATCGGACCACGGCCTCAATCCGCTGGACCATGGATCGGGCAATTATGCCCACGGCGCCAAGGGCGATTTCGACGGCGACGGCCTTGCCAATCTGATCGAAATGATGCGCGGAACGAATCCGGCCAACAAGGACACCGACGGCGACGGATTGAGCGACGGCGACGAGCACAATGTCTTCGGCACGGACCCGCTTTCGGCCGACACCGACGGCGACAGTCTGCCGGACGGTTACGAAGTCGCGCAGGGAAGCGATCCGCTCGTGGACAGCCGCGCGCGGGTTCGCGTGGCGTATCCGCCGCAGGGTGCGATGGTGCGGGGCAATCACGTGAGCCTTGTCGCGGAAGTCTCGGCGGGCGATCCGGCCTCCATCGCAAGCACGCGATTCGAAGTCAAGCCGGTGTCCGGTTCGACATGGACCCTGCTGGAAACGGTGTCCGGGTGGCCGACCGTCGCGCATTGGAACGCCGACGCCGCCGGCTCGGGCGAATACCAACTGCGCGCCATCGCCACGACGAAACAAGGCTTGACGGACGTCTCCCCCGCCGTTGCGTCCGTGGCGGTATCTGAAACCGCGCCCTATGCCGAGTCGCAGGACGGCAACGTGCAAACCCTGGCCGCGCCGGTATATGCGGCGGTGGAGACGACCCTGTCGGCGTCGAGCGTGGACGGGATAATTTCGGTGATCGCAACACTTCCGGCGGGCGCTTTGTCGTCCGATACATCGCTTCAGATTCGCCTGTTGTCGCCGGACGCGTTTGCGCCGGTCTTGTCCGGACGCGAATTTGCGACGGGCATCTACATCGAACTGACGCTTCAAAACGGGCAGCATGCGCTGTTGAACGGCCAGGTCGCAACCCTTGTGATACGTTACCCCGACGCGGATCGCGACGGTATCGTGGACGGCACGACCGTTCGGGAAGAGGATCTTGTCCTGAAATGGCTGAATACGGCGGAAAATCGCTTCGAGGAAATACAGGATTCCACCCTCGATACGCGCGCCAACACCGTCACGGGCGTTACGGATCACCTGAGCGTGTTCGGGCCGGTCGGTGTCGTGCCGCTGGCGCCGGTATCGATCATGACGCCGCAAACCCTGCCTACGGCATGGGTCGGTTCGCCGTATTCCGTGAACCTCTCGGCCGTGGGCGGCGAGCCGCCTTACACATGGTCGCTGACGACGGGCGCGCTTCCGCCGGGACTGCAACTGCTGGACGGGATCATTTCCGGCATTCCGACGTCCGCCGGCAGTTTCGGATTCGGCCTGCGCGCCTCCGATTCGCAGGATCCCACGTGGTCCAGCACGCGAATGGCCTCGATTCAGGCCGTCGAAACGGACACGGACACGGACGGTGACGGCATTCCGAACGCGGTCGAGACCGAGGAAGACAGCGACGGCGACGGCATCCCGAATTACCTTGATCTCGACAGCGACGACGACGAAATACCGGACAGCGTCGAGGGGATCGCGGACGGGGACGGCGACGACATCCCGAATTACCTCGACCTCGACAGCGACGGGGACGGCTATCCCGACGCGGTCGAGTCGGCGGCGGGATCCGATCCCTATGACTCAGCCAGCGTCCCTATGGCAGCGCCGCTGCATTTCGCGGTATTATTGGCGCTCCTGTTGATGGTTGCCGGTGCGATCCTGAACCGGGCGGCCTCCATGGGAAAACGGTTCGGCGGCAATACGTAACGCCGATTTTCCAATCGGCATTTTCGTCGTCGTCGTTCATGTTCCTTTGGTCCCTTGAATATTCGAGAAGGAGCGATTCGCGATGAAAAAAGTGTGTGCGGCACTCTTGTTGGCCGGGTTGCTGGTCTGCGCGGCGGGCGCGCAGGACGCCAGAGGCAATCTCAAAATAGGCGTCATGCCGAAACTGATCGGCATAGATTTCTTCAATGCGTGCGAGGTCGGCGCGAGGAAGGCCGCCGGGGAACTGGGCGTGACGGTTGACTTTGACGGGCCGGTCACGAGCGACGTGACGCTCCAGGCGCAAATGCTCGAAACGTGGATCGCGAAGAAGTACGACGCCATCGCCATCGCGCCCAACGACAAGGCCGCCATCGCGCCCGTGCTGCAAAAGGCGCGCAAACGCGGCATCAAGGTTATTGCGTGGGACGCGGACGCGGCGGAAAGCGCGCGCGACTTTTTTGTGAACCAATGCTCGGCGGAGAGCGTCGCGAAGTCGCTGATGGATCTCATGGCGCAGGGGGCGGGATCAGACGCGAAGTACATCATCGTCACGGGTACGCTCACGGCGGACAATCAAAACCGGTGGATGGCCGAAATGGAGAAATACCGCCAAAAGGTTTACCCGAACATGAAAAACTTGTCTGAAACTCCAAAAGCGCCGGGCGAGGATCAGGCCATGGCCACGCAGGTCACGGCGGATTGTCTCAAGGCCTACCCGGACCTGAAGGGCATCTTCGCGATTACATCCGTGGCGCTGCCAGGCGCGGCGGAGGCGTTGCGCAAGTCCGGCATGGCCGACAAGGTCTTCCTGACGGGCCTGGCCACGCCGAAAATGATGCGGGACTACGTCAACGACGGCACGGTAAAACGCTTCGTCTTGTGGAATCCCGTGGACCTCGGTTATCTGGCCGTTTACGCCGCCGTGGCGACGGCCAAGGGCGAATTGAAGCCCGGCGCGACCACGTTCAACGCCGGGCATCTTGCCGATGTCAAGGTCAATGGAAGCGAAATTCTCCTTGGAGATCCCATCGTTTTCGACAAGGAAAACATCGCCCGTTTCGATTTCTGATTGCCGAACGGAAAAAATCAGCGTGGAGGACACGATCATGCTTTCGTTCATCCTGCTGGGACTTGCGTTGAACGCGGCGGAATCCCCCGGCCTCATCATCAACGAGGATGACAGCCATTTCTTCGGGAGCCGGACGGCGGACCAGATGACCCGCGAGGGACTGATCGCGTTCGTGGACCAATATGCCGGCACGAAAGTATCGCACTTGTTTCTGTGTCCCAATGCGATGAAGGCGAGTTTCGCGAGCAAGGTTTTCGACCCGATCTGGCATGTTGACGGACGGGAAATACCCGACAACGAGCCGTTCGCGCGCAGGTGGATCGAGAACGCGCGGCTGCTCGACGAGCGCGGACTCGACCCGTATGCCATTTGGATTGCCCGGTGCCGCGAGAAGGGCATCTCGCCATGGCTGTCCATGCGGATGAACGACGTCCACAACGTTGACAACGTCAACAGCTACATCCATGGTTCGTTTTGGGTGGAACATCCCGAGTATTGGCGCGTGCCCGGCAGCACGGGCAGTTGGGTGGATCGCGCGTTCGACTATGCAATACCCGAAGTCCGCGATCATCATATGCGATTCATCCGCGAATTGCTGGATCGCTACGATCCGGACGGGTTAGAACTCGACTGGATGCGTTTCGGTTATCACTTCAAGCCGGGGCATGAAGCGGAAGGCCGCGAAATTCTGAACCGGTTCATGCGCGATGTGCGCGATCTCACGATGCGGCGCGCGGCGGATCTCGGCCATCCCATACGGTTGGGCGCGCGCGTGCCGGCGCATCCCGACGCCGCGCGCGGACTCGGCATGGACGGCGAGACATGGGTCCGCGAGGGTTTGATTGACCTGCTCGTGCCCACACCGTTCTGGGCGACGACGGATTTCGACATTCCGGTTGAATTGTGGCGCGATCGGCTGGGCGGGGATGCGCGGAACATCGTGCTGGCGCCCGGCGGCGAGATCCTCGTGCGGCCGCATCCCGGCGGGAAGGCCATCGAGAACGACATCGAATCCGCGCGAGGTTTTGCGGCGGGCGCATGGCATCGCGGCGCGGATCAAATCTATCTCTTCAACTACATGGATCCCGCCCCGATGGTCGGCGGCCCGGAGGCGTACCGGACGTTGTTGAACGAGGGGCTTGGAAAAGAGGCCGTGGCGAAAAGGCCGCGGCGGCATGTCGTAACCTATCGCGACACCGTGCCGCCGGGTATGTCGAATGGCGCGCAACTGCCCCGCAAAGCGTCGGAGACGCCGTCATTCCGCATATATACCGGGCCGGTTCCCGAAAAAGGCCGCGTCACGTTCCTCGTGGGGCTTGCGCCGCTGGAAGGCGCAGCGGATATCCGGTTCGATGCGACGATCAACGATATTGCGTGTGCGGCCATGCCCGATCTTGAATCGCTCGATAAGTATCCCGGTGTTGTGCGCATGCTGCAATTCGATTGTCCGCTGTCGGCGATGAAACCGGGCTATAATACGGCCGCCGTGAAGTTGACGGCCGGTTCCGGCGGCGCGCAACTGGAATGGGCGGAGATCCGGATTGTGCCGGAAATGTGAGTCAAGACGGGTATCCGAATTTATCGGTCTCGTGCTCGTAATTGAAGTCTGTCGGTTGAATTACGAGTTGTCATGAGATCTCGTGTCTCCCCCGTGGGGGATGAAAACGAGTTCTCTAGAATAATCGAGCAAGCGATTGAAGATGTTCGTAAATCCATGTTTCGATTACGATTACGCGCACGAGCACGAGCACGAACAGAGTGGCGGCCAGATGCATTTTCGGGATAATACGAGCACGGATACGAAAGATGACGTGCGACGTTTTCTTCTCATCGGGTTGGACGGCATGGAACCCACGCTCGCCGAGCAGTGGATGACGGAGGGCCGTTTGCCGAACTTGGCCCGCCTGCGCGATCGCGGGACATATCTCCGCTTGGCCAGCACGATCCCCCCTGCCACGTTGCCGGCATGGACCTCATGCGTGACGGGCGTGAATCCTGGGCGGCACGGCATTTTCGATTTCACGGAGATGGTGCGCGGGCAATACGCCATCCGTTTCGTGAACGGCCGCGACCGCCGATCGCCCGCCCTGTGGAACATCCTGTCGGCGCTAGGCAAGCGCGTTGGCGTGCTCGGCGTGCCCGGCGCCTACCCGCCGGAGATTGTGAACGGTTTCATGGTATCCGGTTTCGATTCGCCCGTGTGCACCGGCATAGACCGTTCCTTCGTGTATCCGCCGGAATTATATCCCGAAGTGCGCGAATGGCCTTTCGCGGACATTCAGGAAACGGACATCCGCCCCGGATGGCACGACCGTGCGCTCCCGTGCCTGATGCGCGGCATTGAAACGAAGGAACGCATCGCGTGCAATCTGCTTTGCCGCGAACCGTGGGACTTTTTCATGGTCGTCTTCGGCGAATCGGACACCGTTGCGCACCACTTCTGGATGTTTCACGACGAACAATCGCCCCGGCATCGGACTGGGCACGAAGACGCCATTCGACGCGTCTACGAACGCCTCGACGCCGCCGTCGGCGCATTGATGGACGCGGCGGACGGGATGGCCGTCGGCGTCGTGTCCGATCACGGTTTCGGCGGCGCAGGAACCGGCGTGGCGCATCTCAACAACTGGCTCGCCGAACAAGGTTATCTCGCATTGGCCGGTTCGGATCGGGCCTTGATGAAAAAAGCCGCATTGTCCTTTGTGCCGGATCGCTGGCGTGGCGCGCTGTTTCGACGCTTTCCGGCGATGAGCGCGAAAGCCGAAAGCCGCTCCCGGTTCGCGGGGATAGATTGGAACCGCACGCGTGCATGGTCCGAGGAACTGAACTATTTTCCGTCGATCCGCGTCAACCTGCAGGGCCGAGAACCGGCGGGACAAGTGCCCGCTGAGGGTTATGACGCCTTCCTCGATGAACTGTGCGCACGACTGGAAACGTGGCCGGTCGTGAAGAAGGCGTGGCGGCGCGAAGCGGTCTACCACGGGCCGCATCTCGACCACGCGCCCGATATTCTCCTCGAATTGAATCTCGAAAACGGTTACTCGCACTCGTGCCTGCGCGCTCGGGGAGGTCCATCCTTCCGGCGATTGGCGCCCGGCGAGTACCTCGGCGGCAAGGAACGCGGCATGAACGGAAACCACCGTCCGGAAGGCGTGTTTTTCCTTTCAATTCCGGCAAACGCTGGAGCCGCCCAGATACTGGATGTTGCGCCCACGGTGCTGGCCCTGATGGGCGTGCCGCGCCCCGATATGGACGGCGTGTCGTTGATTGAAGCGGAAGAAACCATTCAACCGATTGCGCCGGCGGGAACAGACGGCGTTGCGTCCGGGGCCTATTCGCCCGAACAGGCGCGGCAGGTCGAGGATCGCCTGCGCGCGCTGGGGTACTTCGAGTGAGCCTGCGCATTGCCATGCTCGGCGCGTGCCCGTATCCGGCGCCGCAGGGATCCCAAGTCTTGCTCAAAAATACAGCCCTCGTCGCCGAATCGCTCGGCCACGAAGTCCATGTCGTGGTTTATGGCTATGGCATTGGCCCCGACGAGAGCGGGTTGACGATCCATCGCGCGGCGCCGATACCGGGCGCTCGACGCATCGCGGCGGGGCCGTCCCCGATGAAGCCGCTTCTTGATCTTGCCTTGCTGCTGAAATTGCGCGAGGTCATTCGCCGCCATCGGATTGATTTCATCCATGCGCACAATTACGAGGCGTTGATCGTCGCGCTTGCGGCGCACGCCTGTCCGGTCGTCTATCATGCGCATAACGTCATGCAGGATGAATTGCCGCATTTTCTATACGGCGGCCGAGTCGTTGGCGCATGGTTGGACCGTACATTCCCGCTGCGGGCCGACCGCGTCATCGCATTGCACGAACGCCTTGCGCAATGCCTGATTGCCAACGGCTGCGCGCCGGAACGCGTTGCTGTGATTCCGCCTTCAATCGAACCGGACGCCTTTCTTGCGGATGCGCCTCAGGAGACGCGGCCGCTTGTACTGTATGCCGGCAATCTCGACCGGTACCAGAATCTCCCGCTTCTTCTGCGCGCCATGTCTCTCGTCAGGCAAACGATGCCGGACGCACGGCTTGTGATTGCGTCCGCGCAGCGCGGTCGTCGTCCCGGCGCCGAAATGCTTCACACGCCCGATTTTGCCTCGCTGAAAAGCATCCTTGCGCGCGATTGCGTTGTGGCGTGTCCGCGCGTCTCATGGAGCGGCTACCCCATCAAACTGCTCAATTGCATGGCCGCCGGCAAGGCCGTCGTCGCGTGCCGGAGCGCCGCGCCGCCTGTCGTGCACGAGGAAAACGGACTCCTCGTGCCCGACAACGACGTCGGCGCGTTCGCCGAAGCGCTGCTTCGTCTGCTTCGGGATGCGGATTTGCGCGCGCGGCTAGGCGGCAACGCCCGCGAAACGATCCGGCTCCATCACGAGCCGCGACTCATCGCCTCTCAAATCGAAACCGTGTACCAGATGGTCTCAACAAAAGGCCTTCCAAGATAAATTCATGCGGAGAAACTTCTACTCACGATGAACGAAAGTTTCCCCGAATCCCTTCAAGATAAGCGTATTTTTTAGTCCGGTTGCAAATTCACCGGGTTCCCCCATTCGCGTGAAAGAGGATGCCGGTTGCATTGTGGCGAAAGATGTGGACGCAATTCCGAAAAGACGTCTTAAACCTTCTATTTTCTGGAGGTTGAAGACAAATTTCGATTGATACCGTCTTGCGTGTAAAAATGAACGGTCTGGCGCGGAAAGAATGGACAAGGGCGTCCCCTCTCCCCCATTCCGCGCGTCAGCCCTTCAATCCCGTCAGCGTTATTCCCTGGATAAACGTCTTCTGCGTCAGAAAGAAGATAATCACGATGGGGATGGTAATGACGGTTGACATGGCCATGAGGGGGCCCCAGAGGCTCGCGTGCTGGCTTTGGAACTGCTGGAGCGCGATGGCCAGCGTATATTGCCGGTCGTCTTGCAAGTAGACGAGCGGGTTCAGGAAATCGCCCCACTCGAACAGGAACGTGAACAGGGCGGTCGTGGCAAGCGCGGGTTTGGACAAGGGCAGGATGATGCGCCAGAAAATCCCGAATTCGTTGCAACCGTCAATGCGCGCCGCCGCGCTCAAATCCTGCGGGATGCCCATGAAGAACTGCCGCAAGAGGAATATGTAGAACGGCACGCCGAAAAACGCCGGCACGATCAGCGGCGCGAAAGTGCCGACCCAGCCGAGTTTGCCGTATACGACGAACAGCGGGATCAGCGTCACCTGGTACGGCAGCATCATCGTGGCGAGGACGCCCACAAAGGCGATCTCGCGGCCTTTCCAGGGAATCCGCGCGAAACTGTACGCGACAAGCGAGCACGACAACACAATGCCGATCATGCAGAAAACGCAGATGAACAGCGTGTTGCGCAGGTTGAGGAAAAAGTCCATTTTCCGGAACGCATCCGCGTAGTTTTGCCAATGAAGTCCCACCTGCTGGCGCACTTCGAATTCTTCCGGCCACAGGGCCTGCTGCCGCCCCCCGATTTCGATACGATGGCGTCCGGACTCGTCGCGCCCCAGATCCACGCCGGGCGCGCCGTTCACCATGACCAGCGGACGTCCCTGCGCGTCCTGCATATCCGTGGTGGGAATCCATTGCGGCGGCTGCCCCGGTTTCGGAAAGATGCGGCTCTCGGCCTTGAGCGAGGTGGACACCATCCACGCGAACGGCGCGATAAACAGGATGGAGGCCGTTATCAGCGCCGCATGGGCTTTCCAATGAATCGCGCGCCTGTGTGCCATGGCCGGGGTTACTCGCCGGCGCTTGCCGCCGCTTCCGGATGCCGGTGGATAAACCACAAATTTCGCGCATAGATAAAGATGGAGGCCATCATCCCGAAACCATTGACCCAGTCGCCGCGTTGCGCGAACGCGCTCGACTGCAACAGGGCCGCGGCGAGGCTGAGATGCCAGAACACGGGGGGCACGGTGCTCTTGCGCTTGTATTCGGTGACGGCCCATTGGACCAGGAAACGCGAAAAGAAAAGCGCCTGCCCGACACCCCACACGCCCAGCCAGAACCAGTTTCGTGCGGCCTGCGCCGGTTCGATGCTCTGGTTGACATGGTATTCCTTGAGCCACGTCCATGCCATGAAACCCGTCGTCACGACCACGATGCTCCCGGCCGCCGCGTGTGTCGCGAAGTTCAACGCGGCCGTCAGCCGGCCCTTCTCGCGCCAGATATGCACGAGGTTGCGCGCGTACACGACGATGTTGAAACATTGTCCGAAAGCCGCGCCGGGACTTCGGATCACGACGCTGTAAATGAAAATCATGACCGATCCGACGCTGCTCATGTACCAGAACGCGATCGGAATCACACTGCGTTTCTTCATCTCGGACGCGAGCCACTGCACGTAGAAGCGCCCGTAAAAAACGACCGCCCCGGCCGTCCCGAACACCGTCCAGAACAGACCGGGCGTCACTGTGTGCTCGGCGGCCATCTACTCCTCCCCCTCGACTCGGAACGCCACATACCGCCGCTTGAGCCATGCCACGCCGATTAGATCGTAGATCCCGCGCCACAGCCGGTTGCCGATACCGTATTTCGACACACCGTGAATGCGCGGATGATGCGTGACTTCGCATTCTACAATCGAAAAGCCCGCCGTGCGCATCAGCACCGCGAAGAAGCGGTGGATGCCGTTGAACGGAACGACATGTTCGACGCATTTCCGCCGAAATCCCTTCGATCCGCAGCCCGCGTCGCGAACGCCATCCTTGAGCAGGCCGTCCCGTACCTTGTTGGCCACGCGGCTCGACAACTTGCGCACCCAAGTGTCGTTGCGCTTGGCGCGATAGCCGAAGACGCAGTCGTGCGTCTTCAGCAATTCGAGCATCTTCGGGAAATCACACGGGTCGTTCTGCAAATCGCCGTCGAGGATGAACACATATTCGCCCTTGGCGCGGCGCATCCCGGCCACGAGCGCCGCCGATTGCCCGCTGTTGCGGACCAGATGGACCGGGCGAATTCGCGGATCCGCCGCATGCTGCCGGTCTATTTCCGCTCGCGTTCCGTCATTGCTGCCGTCATTGACGAACAGGCACTCGTAGTCGTACTCCGCCGATCCGGCAAACACCGCGGCAATCCGCTCCGCCAACGGCGCCACGTTCTCTTCCTCGTTGTAAAAAGGAACCACTACCGACACCAGTGTCTTCATGGAAAAGCCCTCGGTTTTTGCTTTTGGCAAATAGTATAAAGCATCCATGGCACGAAATGCCTAACTTGCACGGCGCCTCTCCGAAAATTCGCTTTGCCGGCATTGCGTGGGGTATAAACCGGGCAAAGCCGTCCGGTATTGAATTAGGAGCCGCAACGCCGCCGGCAATGACGCAGGATTGCCATGACTGGACGTCGAATCGCATTTGTCGTGGGCCGGATCGGCGCGGTGGAAACGCAGGCCATCCCCCTGTTGTCGGCGATTGTGCGCCGGCGCGGCCACGAGGCCATTCTGGTTGCCTGGCACGGCCGCCGGCGCCGCGCCATCGGGGAATTGCGGCGCTTTGCCCCCGATGTAATCGCCTATTCCATCGCATCGAACCAGACCGGCGAGTACTTGGCCATCAACCGGGAACTCAAGCGGCGCCTGTCGTTCTTCGCGCTGTTTGGCGGCCCGCATGTGACCTTTGGCAAGGGAATCCTTGAGGACGGCGGCGTGGACGGCGCCTGCCGCGGCGAAGGCGACACGGCGCTGCCGGATTTTCTGGACCGTTTCGGCACGGATGCCATGTACGAGACCAGCAACTTTGCGTTCCATACGCCGGATGGCTTTCGGTGCAATCCACCGGCCCATCTGGTGGAAGATCTCGACACGCTCCCCTTTCCCGACCGGGATCTGGTATTCGGTCGCAGCCCGTTTCTCGCCCAAAATCCCGTAAAAGGATTTATGGCGGGACGCGGCTGCCCCTACAACTGCGCGTATTGCTTCAATCACGCGTTCCACGCCTTATACAAGGGCAAGGGCCGGATTTTACGCACAAAAAGCGTTTCGTATCTCATCGAGGAAATTCAAGGCGTTCGCAATCGTTATCCGATGGCTTTTATTCGGTTCTACGACGATCTTTTTGGAGCCGATCCGGAATGGCTCGAAGAATTCGCGCAGCGTTTCCCGAAAGAAATCGGATTGCCGTTTTCCGCCAATGCGCGCCCGAATATCGTTACCGGCGAGTACGCCCAACGCCTCAAGCGCGCCGGTTGTTTCTCGGTGTTCACGGCCGTCGAATGCGGAAATGAACGCCTGCGCAACGACGTTCTGGATCGCCATATTTCCAACCAGGAAATCCTCGATTCCTGCGACCGTTTCAGGCAGGCCGGCATCCGGATTGTTTCCCTCAACATGCTCGGTGTGCCCGGCGAAACGGAAGACGACATCCGGGAAACCATGGCGCTCAATCGCACAATGGGCGCGGATTTCGCCGATGCCAGCATTTTTCAGCCGTACCCCGGCACGCGCGCGGAACGCTATTGCCGCGAAAGGGGACTGCTCGACGAAAACCACCGCCAATTCGAAAGCACCTATGTGGCGTCGGCGCTGAACATTTCTCCCGAAATGCGCCAGCGGATCTTCATGCTGCACAAATTTTTCGGAATGACGGTCCGCCGGCCCTGGTTGTGGCCGGTCGTGAACCGCCTGCCGAAGAACCCTTTGTTCAATCCCCTGTGGACCGTTTTGTACCGCCTCCACTACGCATTTTCACTGCATCGCAACGCCTACAATTCGGTCATCCCCTTCCGTGTTCGCCTGCGGGGCGCCTATGACATCATCTTTTCACGGAACAGAATATAGCGGCCAAAACAAAAGTAGAAAAACCGGTTTCGCCAGCATGAAATCAACATCCCATGCAAAACGACGCCAAGCGCCAGCCGTCCCGTGTGCGGCAAAAGGCGGCGGTGAAGGGGTAGGCCGCGATGCCGAATGGAAGCGCAACAATGTCCCAGCGGCCCGAAAGAACGGCCATGCCGTCTGAAATCGCGGGCTCTTGAAATGTCATTTTCGACACAGGCGCTTTTCCCAGCAAAACGGCGGTGTCGAGCATCGTAATCAGGTATTCGGGATTGTCGAAAACAAAGTACTCACCGTTGAGCGTGGCGGCGGCGACGCATTTCGGTCCCTCGTGAAAAAGTCCATGAAGATTTGCAGTGGAAGCATCACGCAGGGCCGCGGCCCAGCGTTCGGCGATCGCTTTCAATTGTTGGGCATCGTCCGAAGTGCCGCCGGAATCCGCAGGCATCAGCGCAAGCGTCAGAAAACGCCATGAGCTTCCGGGACCGTCCGGTGTGGCGGTGAAGAACAGGGTGTAAATGGGCTTCCCTTCGGACGCCAGTTTGGCGGTTCCGATGCGGAAAGGCCCCGCGGGGTCGTCGTGCAGGTCCGTTGGTTCAATTGCGGGCGGGCCTTGAATCCGCGGGATGCAAGACGCATCCCGCCGCATCATGGCGCGCGTAACGACGATGGGCGCATCCTTGCCGGGCGCGAGCAGCAATGATCCCTGCGCGCTGAACAACCGCCCTAATTCCGGGGACACCCTGCTCAATTCCTGTTCGGAACCGAGCGATTGCGCCGTTGTTTGCAACAATTCCGCGATGGACTGCGGCCCGCCTTCGGTCTCGGTTCCCCGCAACACATCGAGCAGCGCATCGGTATTGGCCGTGTCCGTGACCAAGTAGGTTATCGCTCGCGTGGCCGATGAGGGCGGTTCTACCGGGTTGCCCCACCGATCGTAACAGCGAATGCCGGCGGGCAAGGGTTTCGGCAGGGGTTCTTCCTCAGCGCCGTCCGCAATCAAGGCGACGACCGTGCAAGGCCCCTCCGCGAAGGATCGGGGATGGGGTTGCCCAAAAACGTGCGCGCTGATGTCGTGCGCGGGAATCAGCCGTTCGCGATACGTTGCGCCTTCGACGAAATGCGCCAGCGCCGCCAGCGCCGCGTGCAGCGGACGCGCGAGCGGCTCCGGTTCCGACATCATATGCGTCGGCTTGCCGTGTCGCGGCGGATTGTGAACCGAATAGGCGATGAACCGGCGATGTCCCGCCGCGATCGCGCCCAGAAACAGGCGCACGTAGCGATCCGCGCCTTCGGACCAATCCCCCACGATGGCCGGATCGGCAAAGGAGAAAAAAGATCCCTGGAACAGGGCGACATCAATGCCGCCTTCGGTCGCAATCGTCGGCTTAGGCGTTCCGTACCATGCCTGCACCGCCTTGAGCCGTTTTGCCACGCGAGCAGGCGCGTCGTTCGGACGCCCTTGCAGGCTGGGATCGTAGCGATGCCACGAAAGCAGGTCGTAATGGGGATAGGCGCCCGCCGCCAGCACGGCAGCGTCCCAGAACGGCGGGTAGGTGTCCACTCCAATGATGGTACAGGCCGGATTCGCGGCTTTGGCTTCTTCATGTGCGGCTTTCAACAATTCCACATAGCGGCCCGGCGTACCGCCTTGGAAAAAGCGGTTCATGTCCCACGGTTCGTTCCAGACTTCCCATTCATCTATCCGGCCCGCGTAATGACCGGCCACCGTTCGGACGTAGTTTCGCCAGCGATCAAGGCTTTTCGGCGCGTGGTAAATCCCAAAATAGCCGTCCTCGTCGGCGCCGGTTTCCCAAGGCGGCGCGCTGTCGAACATTCCGAGGATGGACAAGCCGTGCCTGCGGGCCATGTCCACTTCCGCGTCGTGCCAAGCCCATTCTCCCGGTGCGGTTTCGATGAGGCCCCATTTCGTGAGGCCGGAAGCGTCGTGGATACGGCACCACTTGTAGCCGAACGCCGCCATTGCCGCGAGATCCGGCTCGCGCAAGGCCACATGGATTCCGAACGGCGAATCGGGACACGGCCCAGGCACAGGTTCCGGCACACGCGCCAGCAGCGTCTCCGCCATCGGCGAGCATGGCGCGCCGTCCGTGGCCGTAACTGTTCCTTCAAGGCGGATCATGCCGAATCGCGCCGCCGCCTCGCAGGAAAGTGTCAGCCTGCTCTCCCAAAAATCGCCATTGGTCGAGATCGGCTCGGTCCATTCGGAGACGGTCCCGCCGGTATGAATGGCGCAAAGCCGGAGCAGGCAGCCTTCGCCTATTGCGCCTGACGCGCGCGCCCGAACGCGCAACGGCGCATTGCCGGCCACGACGCCCCACGGGGCTTCGGGCGACAGCGTCAGACCCACCGCGCGATAGGCCGGACGCCAATCGGGACTGAAGGTTTTCGGGCGTTCCCCGAACCACAGGTCGTCAATCCAAAACGAGGCGTTGTTGCCCTGGATGGCGATTCCCAAATAATAGTGGTCTTTGGCGCTGTTTGCAGGCACGCACTCCATGACGACGGTTTGCCACAACGCTCCGGCCTCCGCTGAGGCGTCCAGTCCCGCTGGTTTTTCGGAATGGTTGTCGCGCAAGGTGGCGGACACGCTCACCCCGGCGGGTTCCGATTTCATGCGAAACATCAGCACATGGGGACAGCCCCTGCGCAAGGTCCGGGCCGGCGATGTCAGTTCGATGCGCCCCCCTTCTCCCAGCAGCATGCGGGCCGCGCCGGACTCCGCCTGCCAGTCCGCGTTGCATTGCTCGACCTTCCAGCCGGCCGGCACTCCCGCGCCCATCCGCTCAAAGTTCAGGAGGTTGCCGTTGTCCGGCCCATGCGCCAACACGGCAAGAACACATAGGGCGAGAACCGTCACGGCCGCATCGTCTCCCGTATCGAAACCACGGTTCCTTCTCGTTCGCGAAGCGGATATCCGATAAAAATGACGATGCCGATGACGCTGATGCCCGCGGCCAGCAGGGCAACCGATCGCAGGCCTTGCACTGAAACCGCCCCATCGGGACCGTAGGCCAGCACGCCGAACAACAGACTTGAAATGCCTAGGCTCAGTTTCTGGAACGACCCTTGGAATCCGAAATAGATCGCTTCGCGGCGGCGGCCCGTCAGTTTCTCGTCGTAGTCAATCACATCGGACAACACCGCGAACGGAAGGACCATGAACCCGGCGATGGCCATACCCGCGAAGGCAATGACAAAAACCGTCTGCACAAACGGACTGCCCAACGGAAGCAGGCCCGTCACGCCGAACATCGCGAAGGCCAACGTGGTCGCGCCGAAGGTCAGCATCATGACAGCGTACTTCCCGTGGCGCTTGGCCAGCACGTTCACCACGAAAAAGAAAGCCACGTTCATGACGAGGAACGGGACCATGAGCAGCGATACCGTGTCCTCGCCGCGTCCGAGATACCCCGTCGTCCACAGCGGCAACAGTTTCATGACGCTGTCGAGACCATACCAGTAGCACGATGTGGATAATACGACATACAGAAATGCGCGATTGCCCAGCGTGAGGCGAAGACCCTCGATGAAACCAAGGCGATCCCCGGCGGGCGTTGCGCCCGCGTTGCGCTCGCGCAGGCGCACTGCCACCGGCAACATGAACAGGACGGTCAATCCGGCCACGACGACGCCCAACACCCGCCAGCCGCCCCAATGCACGACGAATCCGACCCCTGCAAACAACAAGGCGCCCAACATGATGAAGACGGCCTGCATCGTTGTCAAATTGACACGCTGCCGAAAATCGGACGTCAGTTCGGGCATCAGGCTGAGATAAGGCGTCACGACGCTGTCGTAACAGATGAGATACACTTCGATCATCACGAACAGATATAGCGCGTTCAGCCAATGCGCATGAGGAATCGGCGGCATCCACATCAGGAAGATCGCCGCAGCCAGGCAGGGCAAGCCCCGCCGGATAAACGGCAAGCGTCGCCCGGACGACGACCGGAATCCGTCGCTCCAGTGCCCGACAAACGGTCCGTAGACCGCTTCCGTGATCCGGCCCAGCAAAATGAACAAGCCAATCAACGCGGGCGGGACCAGATGCGGCTGATCGTGCGGAGCATACCGGACATATAGCCATTGAAGAAACACCATGTCGCAGAAATTCATGGACAAACCGCCCATCCCGTACGACAACGTGTCCTTGAAACGCATCGCTATCCTTTCCATTGGCCCCATTGGACGAAACGCATTATCGGAAGCCGCCGCCCACATTGCAACCACGGAAGATCGGAACCGTCTATTGTTCGGCTATCTTTCCCTTTGTGAAGTTTTGGGCATTCTCGCCCTCGAGCCATGTCCTGTAGAACTGGTCCACACAGCGTTGGAGGAGTTTGCGGTGGGCGGGATCGGTGGGATGGATGCCGTCGCCGACATGGGCTTCAGCGGGCATGGGCTTGTCCGGATCGCCGCCGGCGTAGGGCATGTAGTCCGGCGGGCCGCCCGGCGCAGGCAGTCCGGACGGCGGGGAATCGTAGGCGCATTGCAGCGCGCCCCAATTCGAGACGTAATAGCAGCCTTCGGTCCGCTGCGCGATGGTCAGTTTGCGGCGGCCCAATTCGATGAAGGCGTCATTGAGTTCGCGGGGCGTGGCGCCGCCGAAACTGAATTGCGGATAGGCCGCCTGCGCCTTTGCGGCGTCCAAATAGTCATAGTCGCTGATTAAGACTTTCATGCCGGGCCGTTGGGCCAAACAGTGGTTCACGATGGTTTGGATGTCGGCTTCGATGGCGTCCCAAAAGGCCGCGCGTTCCTCGGCGGTATACGCGGCGATACTCTTGCCCTTTGTCGCGACAGCGAGAAAATCATTGCCGCCGATGATGAGGTGGACGATGTCTATGGACGGGTACCGTTTGAGTTCGTCCGTGATTTTCCGGAGGTTCTCCGGTTTTACCCAATCGCTCGCCTTGCGTCCGCCCCATGCGGTAACTTCGCCTTGTGTGGCATAAGGAATGCCGTTCTGCGCGAGGATACTGTCGAACGATCCAAATCCGTTCATTCCAACGGCGCGCGTGGCAATGCTCGCGGCCCAACTATCGCCGACGATGAGAATGCGCTTGGTCTGCCCGCAGGCGATGCAGGAAGCGGCAAGCAGGGCGGCAACAAGGAGAAATACCGGGTGAAGATTATTCTTGGTAAAACTTCTTTTCACGTGACAAGAACTTTTTCCAAACTTTTTCAAGAAAAGCGGGATCTTGTCCGCTACCGGCTTCATATTTTCCGCGGCGGTAGGCCGGCGCACGGCAGGACGAGTTTGTCGAGCCAATTGATGAATTCCCGCTGGCGAACCGGCGCGGACAGGATGGTATCATCAATCCCGAGTTGCCAGCGCAGGCTCTTCAAGTCCGGCTGCGCGTGAAGCGCTTCGAGTTTGTCCACATACGCGGTCATGTCGTCGTGATCGCGGAAGAATCCCTGCTGGGTCAGCCGTTCCTCGCGTGCGACGATCAGCCGGGCCATTTCGTGCACGTCGTATTCGGGATGGTATTGGATTCCCCAAAAGGTTCCGCGTTTGTATGTGACCGAGACCGCTTGAACCTCGCTGAAATCGTTGCCGGCCAGCAGCGTCGCGCACGGCGGCAGCTTAGTGACTTCGTCGTCATGGCTGACGAATCCGTCGAAGACCGCCGGTTTGCCTTCGTACATCGGGTGGACCCGTCCCGCTTCGGTCAGGCGGATCTTGCGCCCGATGCCCATTTCGCGTCCCTTGGGATTGGCCTTGACTTCCCCGCCCGCAGCCACGACCGCCAACTGGATGCCCCAGCAGGTGCCGAACTGCGGCACACCAACTTCGTAAGCGCGTTGGGCGAGATCGAGGTGCGCGATGACGCGCGGGTCGTCATGATGGTAAATGGTGATGTTGCAGCCGGGCCACAGCACGCCCGCGTATTTTTCCAATTCGTTGCTCGCGGGAGAAACCGTGCCGGGATCGCTCGAAAGCCACACGTCGTATTCGGCGTCCGGCAGGTAGGTGAGGAGCATGTCGCTGTAGAGTTCCCAGGCGAGCCGCATACCGACATGATTGAACTCGTCGCGGCTGGCCTTGGGATATCCGTCAACGATGAGAAAACGCGGGACTGCTGCCATGTACGGCCTTTCCTTTCTAAAAATTTCTACGAATTCATTTTCTGTAAAAGGGCGGGGAGTTTGCTGTAATCGTCGCAGATGGCGTCGGGCACGTGGCCGTCGAGCGGACGGTTCTTGACGACGGTGAGCAATACGCCGCGCGCGCCGACGGCATGCGGCCCGCCGATGTCGTTGTGGGGGCGGTCGCCGATGTGTACGATGCTCGTGATGTCGCAGCCGGCGGCCTTGGCGGCTTCCTGGAACATTTCCGGCGCGGGCTTCGACTTGCCGATTTCATCCGAGAACACGAACCCGTCGAAACATTCGAGCATGCCGTTCTTGCGCAACAGTTCGCGCAGGGCGCGTCCCGGCGAAAAGATGGCGTCCGACACGACGATCAGCGGATACACGCCGTGCAACGCCTTGAGTGCTTCGAGCGCGCCGGGGGCCGGATCGGGGCTGAATTCGAGTTCCATGTCTTCATGCAAACGGATGAGTTCGGCGAATTCGTCTTCCGGGAGCGTCCGCTTGAGACCCGCCAGCAGGACGCCCAACCGTTCGCGCACCGACCATGTCACATGCTGGTCGTGCCAGACCTTGCGAAAAGCCGCATCGGTCAGGTCATAGGCCAAATCAACGGCTTCGCGGGCGATGGGGGCGTGTCGTCCAAGATACTGATGAACCAATTCCCGGCGCGCGACGGGTTTCGGCGGCTTCCCCGCCGCCGCCCGTTTGGGTTCGTCGGTATCATCGGCAAACAGACAGTCCCACAGGTCGAAGGTGACCGCCCCGATGCGTCTTTTTTCCATGAATGTTTCCTTGCGCGGCCAACCCGCGCCCATGCCCATAATTATCGCAAATCGTCCGGCAAGCGGGCAAACGGCGGTTTACTGTCTGTACGGGGCAGCTCATTCAAGGCGATTTTGAACAACTGAGAGGATGGGAAATCGGCAAGAGTCCGTTTCAATCGTGGACATGGCATCCTTGCCGCACTCCTTGCATACTGACTGGGGGATTCTTGTAATATTGGGAGAAAGGTGTTATTTTACTGTTGCGTTAGGTTTTGTGCCGATTCACGGAACTGCGCGCAAACAAACAGGACTGTGCCTTGCGGAAAGGGCGACGCCAATGACGGCGAGCCAAAATTTCGTGTGAGGGGACCATGGGACGACGAGTTATTATATCGGCGATATTGCTGGGAATCGTGACGGCGCTGGCGGCGCAGGAAGCCGTGGCCTGGGGATCCCGCGCCCGGCGCGCGATCTGCGCCACGGCCGTGCCCGTGGAAAGAAAGGCTATTTCCAATGCCTTTCGGACCGAAGACACATCGTATGAAGAAGATCTGTTCCGTGGCGCGGTGGCCGGTGCGTCCGTGCTCAATCGCGGCAAACCTTTTGCGAGCGAGGCGGAAGCCATCGCGGCGATAGACAACGAAATCCGTTTGCTGCGTGATGTGCGCAAGTTCGGCCTCGGCAGTTATTTCGCCTTTCGCATGGGCGCCGTTGCCGCGACCGTGTCCGATCTGCTGCTGCCGTTTTCGATGGATACTTCCCCGCAAGGACAAGCCCTGAAGCAGCGAATCGAGGCCGATATCGAGGCGCGGGTGGATTCGTTCGCCTATTTGTCGCGCCAAAAGGATCGCGAATATGTCCGCAATGCGCCCCTTTTCATCGAAAATCGCCGGAGTTTTTACGCGAATGCCGGGGCGATGATTGCCGATGATTACCGGCGTGGCTCCGGGTATGAAGGCTATCTGAAGGAGGGCGCGCAGAGCCTCTTTGCCCAATGCGTGGACACCACCGCGGACGTTTGGTATACGATCCTGCGCCCCGATGCCGACCCCGGCATGGTGGCGCCCTCGCCCGAAGCCGTATGCTGGTATCTCGTACGGGAAGTTCAGTATCTCCTGGGTGAGAAGAAAAACTTTTATCAGGCCACCAAAGCCTATGACAATTTCGTTTCTTTGGGCGTACATGATGCCGTGGCGATTGACACCATGGGCGATTTGTTCTATGCGTTCGGATCGGAAGATGCAGTCGAACGCGGCGTCAGGGAATGGCAAACGGCCTACGAGATGGCCGGCGCCGATCGCCGGTCCATCGGAAAGAAACTTTCGGCGCACTATGCCAAAATCGGTGACGCGGCCCTGGAGGCGGCGGCGCGTCCGGGCGCATCCGAACAGGAACTTCCCAACGCGCTCAACGCGTTCACCCGCGCGCTCGAATACGAACAAACCAATGACGCCATCGCGGACAAGATTACCGAAACCAACGCCGCCATAGCCGATCGAAAGGCGCGTCGTGAACTCAATGTCAGCATTATCGCCTCCGCGGAAAAGGTGAAGGCCCAAGCCGAGAAAAGCCGCTTGGCGTCCGATTACGGCAACGCCATCGCCACCTATAACCAGGCCATGGGCCTATACGAGGCGGTCGATCAGGATTTTGCCGATCAGGCCAACACCGCGAAAGAATCCATCAAGCAGATCAAAAAGAACATTACCGATATCATCAACCAGGTTCTGGACGCCGCAAGCGACACGATTGACAAGGGCAACAAGGCCGTGGACGAGCACCGCTTCGAGGATGCCAACGCCGAATACGAGCGCGTGCCCAATATCCTGACAGTCATTCCCGGCGACGAAACCACCACCCAGGGCAAGGAAAAGCGCACGCTCATCGAAATGGCCAAGAAAAAAATAGACGAGTGCAAAGTGGCCAAACAACGATGGGAAGAACTGCAACGCCAGCGCGAGGAAGCCGCCAAAGCCGCCGCCGCCAAAGCCGGCGTGAAACAATAGCGGCCGGATATCGAAATGCTTGTTTCCGCCGATGCCGACCGATGCGCCCGCGACGGATGGTGCATCCGGGATTGCCCGGTGCAGATTCTGGGGTGGGGCGCGAACGGTTTGCCCGAAGCGCTTCCGGAACTGGAGCCGCTGTGCCTGAATTGCGGCCATTGCATCGCGATATGCCCTCACGCGGCGCTGACCCTGCGCGGAATGCGCCCGGAGGAACTGGAATCCGCGCCCGCGGCGATGGACCGCTTCGCGGATCCCGTGATGCAGGTTCTCAAGACGCGGCGATCGGTTCGCCTTTTTTTGCCGAAACCGGCGCCGCGCGAACTGTTGATGCGCTTGCTCGACGCGACACGCTGGGCGCCGTCGGCCACCAATCGCCAACCGGTGCACTGGTTGATTATTGAATCGCCCGAAACCATGCGTGAACTTTCACGATTGATCGCCGACGGATTGCGATCCATTCCTTATTTTGCCCGCATGGTCGAGAGTTTTGAAAATGGAGAAGACCGCATGCTGCGCGGCGCGCCGCAACTGGTCGTCGCCCACGCCTCGAAGGAAGGCTTCGATCCCCTCGGCGATTGCACCATTGCGCTCGAATACCTTGATTTGGCCGCGCAGGCGCATGGCCTTGGCACGTGCTGGGCGGGCGTGCTCGTCGCGGCAATCGGATTCAAGCCCGAAATCCGATCCCTGCTCGGCATCCCGGATGATCACCGGGTCTGCGGCGCCATGATGATCGGCTATCCGCGTCAAGCCTACGCACGTATTCCCCCGCGCAATCCCTTGCGCGTGACGTGGGCGTGAAAAGGGCCGCGTGTTCCTCTACGATTGGGACGCGGCGCGTCCTTCCGCCGCGGTAATGACAAACACAGCCTCGTCCGCAAACAGGTTCGGCCAGAAACCGGCGGTGTGCACGGTTCGTCCGTGGCTTGAAATCGGAATTTCGCGCAGGATGCGCGCGCCATTGGCCGCGCAGAATGTTCGAAAATCCTTGATGGACAACACATGGCGGTTTGGGGACTCATGCCACGGATAGGGCAGGTTGCGCGTGACCGGCGCCTGGCCCCAGAACATCGTCATGGCGCGGACCTTCCAGAACCCGAAATTCGGGAAACTGATGATGCACTTCCGCCCGATGCGCAACATCTCGCGGATGGCGATATCGGGCCGCTTGATGACCTGTAACGTCATGCTCAGGATGACATAGTCGCGGCTTTGATCGGGCAAGCCCGCCAGCCCTTTGTCTATGTCGGCTTGGACCACCGGAATTCCGCATTGCACACAACTGATGATGCTGTCTTGATCCAGTTCGATGCCCATCCCTCTTGCATTTTTTTCGCGCATCAACTGGCACAGGAGCACGCCGTCGCCACAGCCGATGTCGAGCACCCGGCTGCCATCCTCGATCAAATCAACGATGCGCTCATAATCTATCCGGCGGCCATCATAGATGCTGTTTCCGCGATGGGGCGGCTGTCCGGTATTGCGCGTAACGCAGGCGCACCCCGGCTTTTTCGCGCAATAGCGGCCCTTTTCGCTCGCGTTGCGCAGGAACCCGCTGATGATCTTTTCCATAACTTCGACTTCCAGCAGAAAGGCATCATGTCCGTAATCTGACTGGATGCAGCAATAGGTGACGTCTTTATCGAGCCGGGTCATCGCATGAACAATTTCTTCCGATTCCGCCGGGGGGTACAGCCAGTCGCTCGAATACGACAGCACCAGCATGGATGCCTCGACACGCGCCAGCGCCTTCTCGAGTGAGCCATACGTCGCCGACAAATCGAAGTAATCCAGCGCCTTGGTGATGTAAAGATAACTGTTGGCGTCGAACCGGTTGACGAACTGCTCGCCTTGGTAATCAAGGTAGGTTTCCACCGCGAATTCGCTATCGAAATCGTAACTATAACGATCGGCCCAGCGGAGCGCGCGACCGAATTTGCTGTGCATGGACTGTTGCGAAAGGTAGGTGATATGCGCAAGCATCCGTGCGATGGACAAGCCCTTGGCCGGGCCTTCCTCCTCGTAGTAATTACCGCCGCGAAACCGCGGATCGGCCAACACGGCGTGACGTCCGACCGCGTTGAACGCGATGGCTTGGGCGGCGCTCATGTGCGACGACGCAATCACAATCGCCGATTTGATGCGTTCAGGATAGCGCGTGGCCCATTCAAGCACCTGCATGCCGCCCATCGAGCCGCCCGCCACCGAGAGCAGTTGCCCGATGCCGAGATGATCTATCAGATGCGTCTGTGCGCGGACCATGTCCGCGATGGTGATAATCGGAAATGACAAACCATAGGGTTTCCCTGTCCGAGGATTGATGGACGAGGGACCCGTGGAACCACGGCAACCGCCGATGACATTTGAACAGATGACAAAATAACGATCCGTGTCAAATCCCTTGCCCGGGCCGACCATCGCGTCCCACCATCCCGGTTTTGGGTCGTCCGGCGAATGGCGACCGGCAACATGCGCGTCGCCCGACAGGGCATGCACGATCAGTACGGCATTCGATCGATCCTCGTTCAGTTTGCCGTAGGTTTCGTAGGCCAGTGTAATCGGTCCCAACCGTTCGCCGCAGTCGAGCGGCATCTCGTTCGGCGGCTCGGCGAACGTGAAATACTGTGTCTGGACCAATCCAACGGTACCCGTTTCCGGCATGGCGTTGCTTTCCAATCAACCTCCTGTCTCTTGTCCAAAACAAACAACCGTACTCGTAAGTTTATTTTACCATGCGCATCCGGCCGCAGGGCGATTGGATTGGTCTTGGAAAGTCATTTCGTCAAGAATCCCTTCGGCGGATTCGGCACGGGCACATACTCATGCTCGTAGGTATCGGGCAGGATGCGAATGGGTGTCGTGAAGGTGAACGGCGCGCCCGATTTGCCGGGAAATTGCAACTCGATCAAATAGGCCGTCCATCCCTGCGCGGACTTCTCGACCTTGCCGATATATGATCCGTCCGCTTCCGGCGCAAGATCCGTGGCCTTGTAGATTTCCCCGGCCACATCCACGCGGAAATCGCGGTGTTCGGGATTTGTGCCCTGCCACAATTTCACCGACGAAGGCTTCGCATTGGCCTGAACGCGGACCGTTGCATCGTCCACGAAGGTCCATGTGATTTCGGGGATCGGTTCGTTGTGCGCAATCGCTCCAAAAAACGCTTGCAGGCTTTCGTAGGCGGTGGCGTTGAGGCCATGGCCGGTATTGGGCACATAGCGAATCCATTTCGGACCTTTCAGATCATCCCAGTAAAACTTCCAGGAATCCGGAAGGAAAAACTGATCGCCGCCGGAGGCCATGATGAATTTCGGCATCGTCAATCGATCAAGGTAACTGTACGGTTCCACGATCTTCATCATGGCCGCGTATTCGGGCGTCTCCATCCATTCCATGATGCCCATCTGCTCATAGTCGTCGATGGCCGGGGCCCAGCGGCCGTATACGGCCTTGTGGTGCCTGAACGACGGAATGATATTGAGCAGATCGATAACGGCGGGCGCGATCGCGACCACGCGCTTGTCAACGACACCGACGGTCCACGTGGTCCAGCCCCGCTTCGATCCGCCTGCCGGAACAAAGGTCTCGATCGTGTTCTTGCCGCCCCGGGAACTTGCGCAAAATTCCTGGATTGCATCCATCGCGCGCACGACGGCTTTCGTCATCGGGAGGCGCAGGGGCCATTCCTCATCGCCGGTGCGCAAGTACTTGTCCCATGTGTACGCGATAATCGAATCCTCCGAACGGCGCTTCTGATCGTCGGAAAACACCAGCGGTTCATTTGGGATATTCGATATTTCGGCGGTGATGGCGTTTGTGGCTTTCGCGATGACGTGCAATTTGACATCGCCGCCTTTCGGGGCCTGATCCTTGTTGCTGCCGCCGCCGATGACCATCAACGCCGTCGTGCTCTTGACCTTCTTCGGCACGGCAATCGTTACCCAATGCGTCCAGACCGGCCTGTCCACTTCCGTCGCCGTGCGCCACTGCTGCGAGGTGAGGCCAAGCACATATCCGGTCGTCCCGTCCCCTTCGAAGGTGTTCACGAGTTCGTATTTGTAATTCGGATCGGGCTTGGCGATGTATCGGTCCAGCGCGGTCATCTTCGCCGGATCGCTCTCGCGCAGATTGGTTGCCTGACCGGTCTCCTTCGGCGCCGCAAACGCCATCCCGGCTGCCGACAATACCAAAAGCCCTATCAACACCCAACGCAGTTGTTTCTTCATAATCCTGCTCTCCACTTCATTGTCCACGGCTCAATTTCGCGATCGCGCCCGATTTCGTGCGCGAACACGTTACTTCAGTCCCAACGCCCGTTCCGCCTCATCACGGTTCATCGCGGCGTTCAAGGCCGCCGGCACCGCGTCAGACGGCGCCAACTTCTCGCCCACGCGCCTGAAAAACGCGTTTTTGTCCGAAACATTGGCGAAGGCGCCCCGCGCCCATACGCTCAGATAGCCCATGCCCGCATGCGCCTGCAACCGTGTGTGGGCATACAGGATGTGGGCCCCGTCCAAAAACGCCGGTATCACCGGCTCGAGTTCAGGTGCGGTAAAATCGTCCACGAACCGGTTTCCATGGGCGTTCATTTCGGTTCCGGCCAAGACCGGCATCCCGCGATCCCGCGCCATGGCGACGAACTCATGAAGTTTGGCCAGTTTGATTGCCTTGATGGCGGGATCCTTGATGTTCCAGTTTCGATCGGGGATGACGTTGACCGCTGCCGCGCCGCCCGCCACCATCACGTCGAACAATTCCTCTATGGCCTGTTCGCCGTCGGTTGTGCCGTCGAGCCACGCGAAGGTCGGAATCGCGCCGTTTTCCAACGTGAAGGCGTTGACCTCGTCCAATCCGGGGAAATCCGGCCCGTTGGCAGGCACATACCCCACGCCGCCCGCTTTCATCGTTTTGGCCCGGATCAGCGCCTGAAGCGATGGCGGGTCGTCAATTACACGGCGCACCGATTCGCGATCGCTGTTCAATTTTTCCGTCCAGAACGCCGTGCGGGCGTCCGCTTCCGGAAACAGCGCGCGCGCCTTGATGTCATACGCCGCGCACAAATGGCGCTCCGTCGCATTGCCCTTCGGCGTCAACGACAGCACATCCGTGTCGAAATCCACGGTTGCGGGCGCGAGATACGGGTTCACGCGATTTGCAATCCCGCGCGTGCGATCCTGCGCCAGCGTCTTCAGCCTCGACAGCAGCGCCGGATCTTTGGGCGTGCTCGATACAAAACCGGCGCCCATGTGATACGCCACGCCCGGCTCGCCCGGCGAATTGATCTCGCGCGTCTGGAACGGCGGCACAAACACCCGCGTTTCGATGCCCGCGCATCCCCGCAGACCTATCAGTCTGCACGCGGCCAGGAACTCGTCCACCGCATCGAGCACATCAAAGTCCACAATGCCCGCGGCATACAGTCCCTCCCGTTTCGCCCGCCATGCAAAATACGACGGCGAATACCCGTACCCATTGAAAGAATAGAAGGTGTGGCAATGCAGATTGACCGCGCGGGAAAAGGGAGGCTCCGCCAAGTCCTCTTCCAACGAAGCCAGTTCTTCCAGCGCCGCGCGCCGAACGCGCGCATCGAAATCGTTCAACCGGCGCTCCAAGGCTGCGATTGAATGTTCCATAACGTCTCCATCGTAGGCCGTCGCACTTCAAGAATTCCCGGGGGGAATCGTCCCATCGCGAATCCAGCCAAAAGATCCCTTGGGCGGCAGCCGGACTCGCGCGGAAAAGTATTATCCTACACGCAACACAAATCGCAATCAAAGGACTTAGTATTATAGTAATATAAACGTAATATACTATTTATTCTAATTATAATATGCTAACAATTTTAATAATCCGGACTCATCCAAAGCGTTCGAATCATATTGTTTCAACATGGCAGTCCAAAATAAGACGGATAGGGGAAGCTTCTTTTGGTGAATCGGTCTCATTTGCGAATCTTGGATGCGGCAGACGGTACGTATTTCACGGCAGGGGCATGATCCGTCACCGAAATACCTCCTCGGATCCGGTCAAGTAGGGCGACATTGGCTGCGGTATGGGTTCCAACGATTCAACGGCAACGAAGGGAATGTTGAGTCCTTCGGCGACATATCGGGAACGGCCCCGGACCCGGTACCATTGATCTTCTTGGATTGCCTTCGGATCAATGTCGTTCAGGACGGCCGATACCGTTGTGGCATCCGCCGCGCAGCAGGTGATTATATACCGGTAAAGAATCGCGCGGATGTCGCGCCCTTCGGCGCTGGCCGGCAGGTTTTTCCGTTCGGATTCGGACAGCAGGTGGCCGGTTCCGATGACCTCGACGAGGTGTCCTTCGAGCCGTTCGTGCTGGGCGTGGAGATCGAGCAGCGAAACCGACAACGGCCCGCCATCCATCCGCGGCGCAATGTCGGACGCCTTGCGGCCGGTATAGTCGAAATTCGAGAGGCGTTTCATGGCGGGCAGGGTCGGCCCGACCGCCAGGAACAGGATCAAAGGCAGATAATGGGCCAAGGTCTCGGACCATGCGCCGAGGCCGCGATCCTCCCGCATTCCGCGCGGCTTTTCAAGCAATCCCGCCGTGAACAACAGGGCCAATCCCGCGCATGTAACGGCCAGCATGGGTTGATTCCATCCGGTCAGGTAATACCGTTGAAAACCGCCGAAGATCATCGCCAGCAGCAGGATCAGCCATGCCGCGAGCCGCAGAAGGGCGTGGAGGTTGCTCACAGAAACACCTCCAGCAGCATCAGATACGCCGTGACGCCCATAACAATCGCCCCGGCCAGCGCCGCAATGAACCAGCCGCGGAACATGCTCCGGTACATAATCAGAAGTTTGATGTCGAGCATCGGGCCCAGGACGAGATACCCGGTGTGCGCCACGATTGAAAACGAGGTAAAACTCGCCGCGGGAAAGGCGTCGGCTTCCGAGCACAGGCTGAGCACGAACGCGAGCGCCATCATGAATGCCGGACCGAAGATTGGATATCGCTCCGCAAGCGCCATCAGGCTGTCGCCGAAGAAAGTCTTCATGACGCTGGCGATGAACACGCCCATCAAGAAATAAGGAATCATTTCGAGAAAGTCCATGCGCGTGTGGCGCGCAACGGCCTGAAGGCGCCCTTCGGCCCTTCCCGTTTGTTCCGGCGAGGAAGAGGAAGAAAAACTTCCCCCCTTGTCCATCCGGTTCGACGAACATTCGCTCGCACAACCGCAGCCGTTGCCATTGGCGTCCGTCAAAAAGCCGGGAACAAGGGCGTTCTCCAGTTTGATGCGCGAAAAGAGATACCCGATGCCCACGGCGACCACGAATCCGCCAAGCGTCCGAAGCAATGGGTGGACGAAATCCTGAAATGCCACATAGGTCGAGGCGAACACAATCGGGTTGATAATGGGCGCGGCGAGCAAATAGGTCAATGCGTGGCTAAGCGGAAGCCCCTTGCGGACCAATCGGCGCACGACAGCCACGATGCCGCATTCGCAAATCGGAAACAGCGGAACGGCGATCGCCGTCACAACGATGCCCCATGGACCGACCCGGCGCGTAATCGCCGACAGGGCCGTCGGCGGAAGAAACACCTCCATCAGGCCGCTCAGCAACGCGCCCATCAGCATGTACGGCAACGCGCTCAGCGTGATGGCGATGAAAAAGGCCGCGAATGAATCCACCCATCGCTGTCCCGCCAGCGCCGCGATCAAGGCAAGGCCGATGCCCGCCGCCAACAGCGGCGCCACCACGCGCACGCCGCCCGGCGCTTCCGGGATGATCGGCGTGTCGTTCGGTGCGACGGTCTGCTGCATGGACAATCGTTTCCTCTATACTGGCGCAACACGGCAAACGGCCTGCCGTATTCCGCCCGAAAGGAATGGCCGACGCTCCACGGTACGGTCCGTTACACGCCCGGGGCTGGAAGCACTTCGACGGGATTGGCATAGATCCAGGGCGTCCATTCGCCTACGATATTCAATTCGGCCTCGACACGGTATTTGCCCGGGCCGGTGACGTCGTAAACGAGCACCGCTCCCTCCGATTGCGCGGCCTTCACGCCGTCCTTGACGACGGTGAACCGGCACCGGTTTGGCGCGGCGGCCTTGAGTTTCAAATCGGGTTCCATCGCGATGCTTTCCCCCATCACGGCCTTGCCCGAACGGCCTTCGATAAAACAGACGAACCCCTTTGCGTCGGCAAGCATGTTGAAGGCCACGAAGGCCCGTCCGGCCCGCAGGGAATCGAGGATGTCCTTTTCGGTACAGTTTCGTGCAAGGACATGGGTGTTCACATAACGGCTGGATCGTTCATAGGGATCCAATTCGAATCGCAGGATTTCACGTCCGGGTTCGAGAGGGCCGAAAAAGGCCCGCAGCGCAAGTTTCGTGAAAAAATTGAGTGGATATTCGCCGATGATCTCGTGTTTTTCACCGGTGCCCTTGATCACAAGGGTGTTTTTCGCCGTGTAAAATCCGCGGATACCGACGTTCTGGTGCGAATCGTTCGCACCGATGCCCGTGATATGCCGTGTCTTGTTCAGATCGTCCCAGCGGGCGAGGAATTCCGCGGGCCGGTCGAAGATAATGCGCATGGCCTGGTCCGGATACGCCCGCAAACACAACAAAATCCGGGGCGCCAGTTCGGCAAGGTTTTCATCAGTAAAATCCGGATGAATATTGTAGATTTCCATGCCTTCGAGTTCCGGCAAATCCCACATACGCTCTTTTTCGCAATGCGAAAAAAACAGGACCGCGCCCAGTTCCCGAATCCGCTTGGCAAGCGCACGCGGTTCGTCCGACTCCAGAAAAACCGTTCCCTCCGGAATGCCCCACGGCATCAGGCCATGGTCAAGTTCATACCCGCGAATGAACAAAATGCCGTCATGCAGGCCATTCCATCCCAGCGAATAATCCGCCTTTCCCTCGTCGTAATGATCCGTCATGCAGATGAAATCCACATGGGCTTTTTTCAGTGCCTTGACGATGTCCGGAAAGGGGATGGCCGAATCATGTGACAATTCCGAATGGGCATGTAGGCATCCGCGATATTCGCTCCAGCCGTCGTCCAGCGGCGGTTCGGCGCGTTCGGCGCGCAATTGCGCCCATGCCTTGGCTTGCTTCGGGAACAGGTAATAGCGTTCGTACAGCGCCGTTCGAAAGACGACGCCCAGAATCACGGCCAACAACAACACGACCGCCGCAGCAACGCACAACGCCCATTTCAGGCCGGCGCGAAAACATCCCCGCGCTTCATGATTGCCCATGTGAATCCTCGCTTTCCGTGGGTCAAGTAATCCATCAAAACCGGTCCAAACTCCTAAGGGCGCAGCCGGTCCCGATAAAGAACAACGACCGGTATTTTCGCCTGTCGGGAGAGTCGTTTCAAGAAAACCGGCGAGCCGCTTCTGCCGGACGTTCATCCGCACGCCGAAAATAGCGGAACATTTTTGTCTGTCCTGCCTGATTTCATTGCTTTTTCAGGACAAGTCCCATGGGCCACGCTAAATATTCCGCGTTCTTTCACCGGCACAGTCCGTTTGCATGAGCCGGCGTATCTCGTCCATGTCCGACGTCATGCCGAGCACGACTTGCAACTTGGTGATGGCGGCTTCAGGGGTCATGTCGCCGCCGTGGACAAGGCCCACTTCGCGGAGTTGCGCGCCGGTGTCGTAGAGGCCCATGTCCACGCGTCCGCCGTAGCATTGCGTCACATTGACGATGGCGATTCCCTTGGCGACCGCCTCGGCAAGGGCGCGCCGGATGCCCGGGTGGGTCGGGGCGTTGCCCGCGCCGAACGTGAGCAGCGCCACGCCGCGCAGGCCTTTCGCCCGCAATGCGTGTCGCAGGAATGCGGGAGTGATCCCCGGATGCAGGTGTATCATCAATACGTTTCGTTCGATCCGGCTGTGGACCTTCAGGCGTCCGCGCGGCGCCGGACGAATGCTCTCCTCGTCAATTCTCAGGAGAGGAACGATCCGCCCAAGCACGGGGAAGCGCGGCGAGGTGAAGACCGAGGTGGAAAATGCCTTGCGCGCGCGGTTGCCACGCACGAGCGTCTCGCCGGCCACGATACAGACTTCGGGAATGTGGGGTTGCCATGCCGCCACGCGCAAGGCGGCCAAGAAGTTGCGCTCGGCATCGCCGCCCGGCGTGCGGAGGGGATGGCGGGCGCCGCACAGCACGATCGCTTTTCCCAAGTTCTCAAGCATGAACGACAATGCGGATGCCGTATACGCCATCGTGTCGGTGCCATGCAGAACGACGAAGCCGTCGTATTTGCGATAGGCGATCTCAATCCGTTGGGCCAATTCGATCCAATAATCCGGATCCATGTCGGAGGAATCAATCAGGCGCAGCGCTGCATAATCCACGGCGAACGGCAAGCGTTCCAGTGCGGGCAGCATTTCGCATAACTTTTCCCAGGGCGCGGCAACGAGCGGACTGTTTGGATCGCGCGGATCCTTCGGTATCATCCCTATCGTTCCGCCGGTGCAGAAGACCAATACCCGGTTTCGCGCCATGACGCCGGCCTATGCGCAACAGGCAAGACGCCACGCGCCGGATTCGTGCATGAGGGTTTCGAGGCGCTGGGCGGCGGCAAAGATCGTCGGTTCGGCGAGCGGCTTGGCGGCAAGTTGGACGCCGATGGGCAGGCCGTTCTTCGTCCAGCCGCACGGAACGCTGACGGCCGGGATACCCACGAGGTTCGCGATGACGCTGTAGATGTCGCCGAGATACATCGCGAGCGGGTCGTCGGTGTGTTCGCCGATTTTGAATGCCGGCGTTGGCGCCTCCGGGTGCATGATGATGTCGCACGTCTCGAATGCCTTCTCGAAATCGCGGCGGAGCAACGTGCGGACTTTCTGCGCCTTGAGGTAATAGGCGTCGTAATACCCCGCGCTCAGCACGTAGGTGCCGAGCATGATGCGGCGGCTGACTTCCGCGCCGAACCCTTTCGTGCGCGAGAGATGGTACATCTCTTTTACATCTTTGCACCCGTCCGCGCGGTAGCCATAGCGCACGCCATCGTATCGGGCGAGATTCGCGCTGGCTTCGGCACAGGCGATGATGTAATACGTCGGTACGGCATATTCGGTGTGAGGCAGGTGGATCGGAACGACTTCATAACCGTCTTGTCGAAGCGACTCGATAGCGTTCTCGACGCGTGCGCGAACCTCCGCATCCAACCCCTCGGCGAAATATTCATGCGGTACGCCGATGCGGCACTTCGTCCCGTCGGCGGTTGCCGCAAGGTAGTCCGGCACGTCCACGGGCAGACTCGTCGAATCCTTCGGATCGTGCCCCGCGATAACCGACATCAACAGGGCCGCGTCGTGGATGTTCTTCGTGAGCACGCCGACCTGGTCGAGCGAGGAACCGTAGGCGACCAGCCCGTAGCGCGACACGCGGCCATAGGTCGGCTTCATGCCCACCACGCCGCAGAACGATCCCGGCTGCCGGACCGATCCGCCCGTGTCGGTGCCCAGCGCCATGACGCACTCGTGCGCCGCGACCGCCGCAGCCGAACCGCCGCTCGTCCCCCCCGGCACGCGTTCGAGATCATGCGGATTGTGCGTGACCTTGTACGCGGAATTCTCTGTGCTCGAACCCATCGCGAACTCGTCCATGTTCGTCTTGCCGACGATGATCCCGTCCGCCTCGCGGATTTTGCGCACGACCGTCGCGTCGTACGGCGGCTCGAAATGTTCGAGAATGCGCGATGCGCATGTCGTCGCCAGACCTTCCGTGCAAAGGCAATCCTTGACGCCGATCGGCAGCCCGGCCAGCGGGCCTACCGGCTCGCCGCGTTTTCGGCGAACATCCACCGCCTCCGCTTCGGCCAACAATTCGTTCCGGTCGCGAATGGTGATATACGCCTGAACGTCCGGTTCGCGGCGGTCAATTTCGTCCAACACCGCCGTCATTATTTCCCGGCAAGAGGTCTGTTCCATCGCAAGCAGACTCTTCAACTGCCCGGCGCTCATCTCTGCAAGTTTCATGTAATTCTCCATCCAAATTCTATTCAAACGACCGTTCCACAATACATAAACCGGCAAAAACAAAACATTTACAAGCACATGAAAAGACAGAACCCGATGCTTTTTGTTCCTCAAATGCCAGAATAGCATAAGCCTATGAAAACCTGCAACACGCGGCGCGAAATCAAATAAAAATCATCGGTTCAATGGATGGGAGAAGTTTCGGGAATGCTGGCTGGTGGTGCGGCGGCGAGTCACTTTTTTAATCAACCAAAAATGCAAAAAATGGTTATACCAATTATCGCGCAAGATGTAAAAAACTTCTTGACATCCAAGCGGAAACGTGCTAAAAGCAAAACAAGAAGTATTGGAGTGTGTAAACAGTTTTGGAGGAGGAAACATGTCAAAGTCAGTGTGGTTGAAACTCGTGTTGAGCGTCGCCGTAGTTGTCTGTTCGCTTTCGCTGACAGGCTGCCCGTCAAAGGAAGTCATCGTCCTCGACAACTTCCCCACGCTTTCGCTTGAAAGCCTATGGGACGATTGTGTGTCTTTCTTTACGGGCAATGTGAAGGCGCCATTTGAAGTGGGCGACATCATCGTGGGCACGGGAGGCGGAGGATTCCTGCGCCGCGTGGTGGCTATCAACCAACGCAGCGGTAAAGTGACGGCCGACACCGAGTTTGTTTCGCTTGCGGAAGCCGTTGCGGCCGGCACGCTGGATGCCAAGGTCGAATTTACACACGACGATTTCGTGAAAAGCGGCGTGCCGCTGTCCAAGGCGAGCGACATGACGATCGATCTCAGCGGGATCGTCTTGTACAGCAAAGACGGTGTCACGGTCAGTATCAGCAGTGGTTCGTTGACCATTCGTCCGACACTGACGTTGAATGCGGTTTTCAACAACAATCAGTTGTCCAGCCTCAAAGCGCTCACCGAGGGCGACGTTGCGCTTGATCTGAATCTTCGCGTGCAGGCGACCGGGCAACTCGACGACGAGATTTCGTGGGAAACCAATGTGATCCCGCCGATTACCAAGCCGTTCGTCTTCTACATCGGCCCGGTGCCGGTCGTCGGCACGGCCTCGCTGAGCATTCCGTTCGGCATTGCCGGCCGTTTGACGGGCACGGCTTCCGTGGAGAGCGGTTTCGACACGACGACCCATATCAAGTTGGGCGCCCAGCTAGAAGCCAAGAAATGGACGAATCTGTCGTCGTTTGGCGCGCCCGAAACCAATGCCCATCCGATCGTGGTCAGTTTCTCGTCGAGTGCGGGCGTGGACGTGTACTGCAAGGTCAAGGCCGGCTTGAATCTCTACGGCGCCAGCGACCTGACGGGCTATGTCCAGCCTTATCTGGCTGCCGATGCCAACTTTGTGCCGTCCCCGTTTACGTTTGTATTGGGCGCCGGCATCAATGGCGGCTTGGTCTACCAACTTGGCATATTCGACATCAACCTGATTGACAAGAACTGGTTCTTCCCGGGTCCGTATTGGGAACTGTATCGCTACACCCTTCCGTACGATGTCCCGACCACGTTCACGTTCGCGTGGCCGGAACTCTAAGCCATGTCGAGCGCGCCGCGTAACAGAAGACGCGGCGTGCGATAGGATGTAATGCAAGGCCGCCAGACGGGTAAAGTTTGGCGGCCTTTTGTATATCCAGGAGGTTGTTGATTTCATGCGTAACCCGCGTTTTCAAATCTTGGCTTCCTTCACGCTTCTTCTGCTGACATTGCCGGGATGCCCATTCCTGCGTGTCTCCTTTACCGCTTCTCCCCGCTCCGGCCTCGCGCCGCTAAGCGTGCAATTTCGCCAGACCGAGCCCTTTGCGCCGTTGGCCACGCGCGTCTGGGATTTCGGCGACGGCGCGACAAGCCACGACGTGGCGCCTGTCCATGTCTACACGCAACCGGGTGACTATACCGTTTCGCTGCGGATCTACGCCGCCTCCGGATTCGGTTCCACCGTTTCCCGCAACCTGATCCATGTGGAGGCGAGCGAAGGGGAAGGTGAGGGCGAAGGAGAAGGAGAAGGAGAAGGGGAAGGTGAGGGAGAAGGGGAATGCTTGGCCGATGATTTCGAAGATGGCATCATTGATCCCGAAAAATGGATAATCGGCGGATGGGCGTTTGGCATAGGCGGCATAGGCAGTGGCGGATACTCATGGTCGCATCAGGAAGTGATGGATGCGGATGGCTATCTCCGAGTCGGGATTCAGGGGCCGATGTCGGCCAATTCCTATGGCGCGAACGCTTTTGTGCAAACCGCGCATGATTTCAACGACGGGAACAACCACGTTATCCGCTTTGTCTGGAGCGCGCAGATCAACGATTACCACGTGGACCTGTTCGCCATCCAGATTGTGGATAGCTATATTCCCCAAGACAACAACAACTGGTTCTTATGGTGCAACGACAGCACAAAAGCGGTCACGCTGTGGTCTTCCGATTCCAACAATGACTGTTTGGGCGACATGACACAAGACATGGCTCCGTCCGCGTGGTCCATTCGGATTGACGCCGAAACGAAAAGGGCGGAACTTTATCACGAGGCGAATCCCACCGGTCAGCCCTTTTCGGCGAAAGATCTCGATCCCGGCATGCCATGGCATGTGGCGTTTGGATTGGGCGATGCGACAAGCGCCGGGTTTCCCCCAACCAATAATTCGTTGTCCCTTTACTCATTTCATGCGATATGCACCGAAGTCGCGGAAGAACCGCCTCCGGGAACCGTCCGGACGTTTGCCGGCATGCCCTTTGTCTGGATACCGGCCGGCCGTTTCGACATGGGAAGCGCCAAAACGGCCGCGGAACTATCCGCGATTTACGGTGACCGCGAGTACTATTATTCGTCCGAACAGCCGCTGCACAGGGTCACCATCACCAAGGGCTTTTGGATGGGCGCCCACGAAGTAACGCAGGCCGAATGGACGACATGGATGGGATACAACCCGTCGGAATTCGCGGGCGACAATCATCCGGTTGAAAGTATCTCATGGGATGAATGCCAACTCTTCATCGAGCGCCTGAATGCTTCGGGCGAAGGCGTATTCCGTCTACCGACCGAGGCCGAACGGGAGTATGCCTGCCGGGCCGGCACAACGACCGAGTTTTATTTCGGCGACAGTTCAAGCGCGTTTAGCGAATACGAGTGGGGCTTCAATCTGACCGACTACACGACCCATCCCGTCGCCCGAAAAAAGCCCAATCCATGGGGCCTTTACGACATGCACGGCAATGTGACGGAATGGTGCGCCGACTGGTACGGAAAAACCTATTACAGCGTCAGTCCCGAATTCGACCCGCAAGGCCCTGAAACCGGCACGTTTCGAGTCCGCCGCGGAGGCAGTTTCCGCAGCGCCGTGGGATTCTGCCGGTCGGCGTTCCGCACATGGAACCGACCCGATTACGTCTATTCAAACACCGGTGTGCGCCTCTGCAGAAACAAGTAAACCCGCATCCAGCCGTATCCCGGCGCATCCCCAGGACGTGCCCGCAACCCAAGCGTGGGGCCGGCTTGATTAGGCACACCCGGACGCGCAACTACTTTTTCCATGGGGGCGTTTCCGGAAGATAGGTTTTGAATTCAGCGATGAGGGCGGCTTCATAAGTTCCCGCATAGGCGCCCGAGATAAATTTATCCATCGCTTCCTCGCGGAAACGCCTCCAAGACTCTTCCTCGTTCCCGGGATTGATGGGAAAGAACAAGGCGCCGTTGGCCTTGGCGGCCTTGAGGTCGCCCTCGGCATCGCCGATCATTAGCATGTGCGACGGATCGTACTTACCGCCGGCCGCCATGGCAATATGTTCGCTCTTCTTGCCGAGTTCCTGTCCCGCAATGGCAAAGGGATACCCATCCACCCCATGCTCGGCCCATTCGCGCACCAGCGCCTCGCCGGGCGTCGCCGAACAAACAAGGATATCGGCCACTTCGCGTCCTTTTTCCAGCGATTCGCGCACATGCGGGAACGGCGGCACGCCACGGACGATTTCCGCCACGCTGGCATTAACCGCTTTGCTCCATTTCAACGCGCGGTGCATGTCGGGTTCATCGTGGCTGTCGCAATAGGCCTGCAACGCGGGATTGCCCAATTTCGACTCGGTTTCAATCCATCGGCGCAGGTTCGGCACGTTGGGCATTTCGACGCCGCGATCCCGCACCTTGTCCCACTCCCCCAGCAGATCGAAGACCATCGTCAAGGCTGGAAAACGGTTGATACCGCGCCATTTTGAGTAGAGGTTCACGAACTCCGCCGCCGCGCGCGCATACTTCGAAACGGCCTGCAAATCCCAGTGATTGATGATATTCGGAATGAAACATTCCTTGTGCTTGATTTCCATCGTGTCAAAGGCGCACCCGTCTGAATCGATGGCAATGAAAAAATCTTTCGTGGGTTTATGATTGGTTAGTACCGATACGTCGAACATCATTGAATCCCTTCCGTATTCGAGGTCCAAGGCGACAATTCCCTAAAATCCCGAGGTCTTGAACCTGTTGCTTGTTGCCTCTTGCTCATACTCCAGAAAAAGCCGAAAAACCACCGTCAACCGGCACCACGATTCCCGTAACGAATTGCGAGGCGTCCGAGGCCAGCCAAATGGCGACACCAACCAAATCCGCCGGATCGCCGAAGTGGCCCATCGGCGTATGGCTGACGATCGTTTGGCCCCGCGGCGTCAACGCCCCCGTTTTCTCATCCGTCACAAGAAAACGGTTCTGATCGGTCAAGAAGAAACCGGGCGCGATGGCGTTGACGCGCAGTTTCGGATTGTATTCCTGCGCGAGATGGACCGCGAGCCATTGCGTGAAATTGCTGACGGCGGCTTTTGCGGCGCTGTAACCGGGGATGCGCGTCAGCGGACGGTATGCGTTCATGGACGAAATATTGATAATCGAAGCGCCGTTCGGATTGTCTTTCATCCGCTTGACAAAGACTTGACATGGCGCAATCGCGCCCGCCACAAGGTTCAAATCCAGCACACGCTGGACCGCGTCCAACGGCAAATCGAAAAAACTCTGCTCCGCCGAGGTTGTCGCGCCCTTCATATTCCCCCCCACACCGTTTACAAGGATGTCGGCTTGGCCGAAATTCTCATAGACTGCGTTGCAACAGGCCTCGATAGATTCTTTTTTGAATGCGTCGAGTTCGCAGGCCATGGCCGTTCCGCCGCCTTCGACAATGTCATCGGCCACCTTGCGCGCCACATCCACACGCAGGTCGGCCACGGCCACTTTCGCGCCCGCCGCCGCAAATCCGCGCGCAATCGCACCGCAAAGCACCCCGCCGCCGGCTGTTATGACGGCGACCCTGCCCTCCAGCGAAAACAATGTCCTAATGTCCATCAACTCCGTTCCTTTCGCAATCATCGGATGCATCCCCAGGGGGATGTGGGAGCCATTCGTTGAAGCGCAAGATTAGCATGAGAAGGCCGCCGCCGCCAAATGCACGCCAATCACGCATTCGTTTTCAGCCCGCCGGATGGGTTACGTCGGATGCCATGCGCCACCGCAAAATCCGAGCCATGCCCTGCGCGTATTGACTCAGCCAAACCCGGGCATCGTCTATCAGCGTATAGAAAAGCGGCACCACGAGCAGCGTCAGCAATGTACCAAATCCCATTCCTCCCACAAGGGTGCGGCCCAGGCTGTCCAGTACGTCCGTCATGATGTCTTTTCGCTGCGCTTGGCCGATGGCGATTGGCAGGGCGCCGGCCATGGTGGTCAGCGCGGTCATGACGACCGGGCGCAGGCGGTCTCGGCCGGCTTGGACAACCGCATCGAAGCGCGGCATACCCCCGCGATCGAGTTGGGCTATCCGGTGAACGATAACGATGGCGTTGTTGACGATGATCCCGCACATGAGGATTGTGCCGACCAGGCTGATCGTGTCCATTGTGGTGCCCGTCAGATACATGGTCCAGTAAATTCCGATGAAACTCAGGGGAATCGTCGTGATGACCGACATCGGCAGCAAGCACGACTCGAACAGCGCGGCCATGATCATGTATATGAGCGCGATCGCCATGAAGAGCGTCGTGCTGAAATTGCGCAGGATGCTGTCCATCTCGGTCATCTCATATCCCTTGTCCACGCTATAGCCCCGCGGCATTTCAAACGAGTTGATGAGCCGCACGAGGTTCGCATTGAAACGGTTGAGATCCCGGCTGTTCACCTCCGCCGTCATGCGCACCACGCTCTTGCCGTTATAGCGTTCGAGAACGCGCGGTGTCGTACCTTTCGAGGTGGATGAAATGGTGTTCAGGGCGGCCAGTTTGCCGGTGGCGCCCATGACCAGCATGTTTTCTACATTTTCGATCGTCCGGGCGTTTTCGGAAAACTGTCCGCGTACGGGCACTTCGTATTCGCTGCCCTTCATGAACGGCAATTGGATGCCCCGCAAGGCCACGTCAACGGTCCGGCTGACCGCCAACGGCGTAATGCCCGCCTGATTCGCCAACGAGGTATCCACCTGAAGCCGGAGTTCCTGTTCGCGCCGTTCCTGTTCGACATGGGCCTCCCGCACATCGGGTTGCGCAGCCAGCAATTCGCAAAAGCGTTCGGCCAAATCCGAAAGGACCTGGGTGTCGTCGCCCAGCGCCAGCAGCGAGACGGTTTGCGTGTCGCGCGAGGCGTGCTGCGTGGTCCCGAACCGGAGTTGGCCGCCCGGCACGTTCTCCGGGAGAATCCGCCAGAAAATGTCCCTGATTTCCTCGGTCGAATAGCGAATGTGTTCCCCCGGCGCCAGATCGGGCGGATGTTTCAGGTATGCCCGGATTGTTCCGCCCATTGCGCTGTAATCCATAAAAATGTTTTTAATCTGAAGTTCGTCGCGTCGTTCGTCCATGATTGCGTACAACCGATCGAATACATCCTTGGCCATGTCGAAATTGACACTCTGTTCAAATTGCACCGTGATCGAAGCGATGCGGTCGTCCGCGGAGGGTGTTTGCAGCCGAAGTCCCACTTGCCGGTACGGAATCAGCGCGGTCATCCCAATAATCAACAGAAGAATAAAGACGGCGGACAGGCGGTTGCGCAATACCCATTCGAGCGCGAACACGTATGCCCGCACTGGCCCGGGATCCGCCGCGCCCGGCTTCTTGCCGGAGACATCCGGCGCCTTCCGGCTGAAGTGGCGGAAAAGCCCCCGGATTTTCAGGCGCCACCCGGAGTCATGATGGTCCCGCAACAACAACATGCCCATCGGCATCAGGGTCATCGCCAGAAAGAGGCTGGCCAGCAGGGACACGGTCACAGGCACCGAAAATTCTTTCATGTGCGCCTGCAGATCACCTTCCTCCAGATAATATACCGGCAGAAACACGATGATGGATGTAAGCGTTGCAGCGGCAATGGCCACCCCCACCTCGTTGGCCCCGGTAATGGCATTCTGCACCGGCGCGCCGGGCTCGATCCGGTTTCTTCGATGGATGTTTTCCATCACCACGATCGCATTGTCCACCAGCAAGCCGATTACCGTGATCATGCCCGCCATCGTAATCATGTTGAAGGACATGTCCCGCGCGTACAGATAAATGAATACGACCAAGAGCGAAAGGGGAATATTCAGCGCGATCAACCCCGTGGCGCGCAACCGGCGGATAAACAGGAAAACGATCAGCAGCGAGAACGCCCCGCCGATTTTCGCCGCATTGCCCAGCGTGTTCATCGCCAGTTCAACCCGTGCGGAGCGATCCTCGAAAACGTAGGTCTCCACATCCTGAAATTGCGGCTCGGTCCGGATTTGCTCGATTTCCTCACGTACGCGCCGGCATGTTTCAATCAGACTGGCCTCGGCCGCCTTGCGGACGTCTATGAACACGCCGTGTTTGCCGTCTATGGTGAAGTTGCCGGCGCCGGACGCTGTTTCGCGCCGGACAGCGGCTATGTCCTTGAGTCGGAGGTTTCGTCCGATGACCAGATTCTCCAACTGATCGGTGTTCGTGAGTTCATCCAGTGCGCGCACGTAACAGCGCACCTCGCTGTTGAGAACCTGTCCAACCGACACATTGATGTTGCTGGACTGAAGAATCGGGATGATGGCATGCAACGGCAGGTTGTAGCGCTTGAGGGCCTCCTGATCGAAATCCACATAGATTTCCTCATTGGGCCGCCCGGACACGGTGACACTGGCCACGCCCGGTATGCGCATCAGGCGGTTGCGGATTTGCGATCGCGCCAGCCGCGCCAGTTCGTCCTCGTTCTCCGCCCGAAACAGGGCGATGCGGAAACAGGACCATTCAATCGTGCGGTGCCGCCGGATGAACACCCGGCGCACCTCCTGCGGCAATTTCAACTTGGCCCGTTCAATGCGCCCGCGAAACTCCGCCACCGCATCGCTCATATCGGCCTCCGTGTCGAACTGAACCGAAATCGAGCAGCCGCCTTCGCCTGATCGCGATCGGATCGCCTTGACGTGCGGCATCGTTAATAGTTCCCCTTCGACTATCGTCGTCACTTCACGCTCGACGGTTTCCGGAGCCGCGCCGGGATAGGGGATGTAACAACTCGCGTCGCGGTAGTCGAACTTCATGCGCTCGTCTTCCGGGACGCGGCGATAGCAGATGAGGCTGACGGCTATCATGCTCGCGATGAACATGACGGTTGCGATGGGATGGCGGATCGCAATGGCCGGAAGTGATCCACTCATGCCGCCCGATCCTCAAACCGCAAACAAGACGGCAGGCCCAACAAGACGTGAAATAATATTTTACGGATTTGATACTTCACATGGGATCCCATCTGCTATGGGCACACTATAACTGACCATATTGTATTTCTATGAGAAGGCATGTATCTTAAAAACACCCCTCCCATACGGCATTGATGTCCGAACCCTTCGTTTTCCCAACGCGACCCCTCGAATCGGACAATCCGCCGGTCAAATCGAGACTAGCGTAGCGACTGCGTCAAGGTCATGTCAAACCGTCCCATGCGCGGACAAGTTGTATGCCGCTCCTCCCAGAATGCAAAATGGAGGCCGTGATGGATATACGACTCGAACAGATAAACGACACCACTTGGGAGATTCCACGAACAGGCTCGATGCGCGTTGCGGGGCGCATCATCGCGAGCGAGCCGATGCTTGTGCCGATTGTGCGCGACAAGGCGGCGGAACAGATCGCCAACGTGGCGTGCCTGCCCGGCATCACCGGTTATGCGATAGCCCTGCCCGACGCGCATTGGGGCTATGGTTTCCCGATTGGCGGCGTTGCCGCGACCGATCCGGACGAAGGCGGCGTCATATCGCCCGGCGGTGTCGGATACGACATCAATTGTGGCATCCGCCTCATGACGACGCATTTGTCGTTTGCGGACATCAAACCCCGCCTACGCGAGGCCGTCAACGGCCTTTATCGCGATATCCCCTGCGGCATCGGTTCGGAGGGCGCCATCCCAAGGCTGGGCGGCTCGGAGATGAAACGGGTGCTCGAAACGGGATCCCGCTGGGCCGTCAATGAAGGGTTCGGCACGGAATCGGATCTCGAAACCACCGAGGACGGCGGCTGCATGGCTGTCGCGGACGCGGGTGTGGTATCGGAACGCGCCGTCCAACGGGGCGCCAACCAACTCGGAACACTCGGTTCAGGCAATCATTTCGTCGAACTTGGCGTCGTCGAGCGTATCTTTGATGAAACGGCGGCGAGGGTGTACGGCCTCGCCGAAGGCGGCGTCACGCTGATGATCCACAGCGGAAGCCGTGGGCTGGGTTACCAAGTCTGCGACGATTTCATCCAAATCATGCTGCGCGCTTCCGAACGCCACGGCATCGCGCTGCCCGACAAGCAACTATGCTGCGCGCCCGTCGAATCCGAACCGGGCCGGCATTATTTTGCCGCGATGGCGGCGGCGGCGAACTATGCATGGGCCAACCGGCAAATCATGATGGAACTGGCCCGCCGATCGCTGTGCCATTCGCTGCGGCTGTCTCCACGCGACCTCGGCGGACGCCTCCTCTACGATATCTGCCACAACATCGCCAAATTCGAGGAACATGAAGTGGCCGGAACCCGCAAGCGCCTGTGCGTTCATCGAAAAGGGGCGACCCGCGCCTTTCCCGGTTCGCGACGCGAAGTCCCCGCGCCCTACCGTTCGGTGGGACAGCCCGTCTTGATCCCCGGCGACATGGGCACCGGTTCGTTCGTGTGCACAGGCACGGATGGCGCGCTCGATCAGAGTTTCGGCAGTTGCTGCCACGGGGCGGGACGCATATTGAGCCGCGGCGCCGCACTCAAACAACGAAACGCCGGCGACCTGCTTGCCGAACTCGAATCGCGCGAAATCATCGTTATGGCACGTAGCAAGAAGACGCTCGCCGAGGAATCGCCCGAAGCCTACAAGGATATTGACGCGGTTGTGGCGGTTGTCGCGCGGGCCGGATTGGGCCGTCCCGTCGCCCGCATCCGCCCCGTCGGCGTCATCAAGGGTTGATAATCCGACGGATCAGACGGATCCGACCGATCTGACCGAGCATTCTTCAAAGCGCCGTCCTATGCGCGGCGCATAATTAGACCATCCAAAAAATACGATTTGAGGATTGTACGAATTTCCTTATTTTTCTCTTGCTAATCAGCGAATAATGTGGTAAACTATATCCAGCAGATTGTGCGTGCGGTGGGGTGGAAATACTTCCGGCCCATGGACGCACAAATAAGCCGGGGCGCAGTTCGCACGGCGCGGGAAGCGCGTGAGGGTTGGGCATGGGCCTCGTGGCGTTGTGGAAGTCGAACGTTCAAGGGGGAGATTCTGTTTATCACGGCGACCGGAATCCTTGGGCTATGGTTTATCGGAGGATGCCCAAAAACAGGCGATCCGTTCCCGTGCCGCGAAGGCCATCCTTGGCGAAGCCGAGGCTTTATCCGCATACCGGAAGGAAGTAAATAAACGCAGGCATATCGTATGGCATAACGAATGTTTTGCCGGGGCGATCCCGGCGCAATTCCGGGCGCAGCGCCGGTGTCAACAGGGAGGGACAGGCGATGAAATGCGGTGGAAATTATCAAACGTTGAAGTATTCATGGCTGATGTTGCCGACGATTCTGTTGTTGTTCCTGATTTCGACGCCCGCAGGGGCCGGTTCGGGATCGGACGGGGTTGATCCGTGCGAACCGCCGAACGTGTCCGTCCGCGGGACGATGAACGTCACGAACAACACCGGGCGAGACGCGAACGACATGCACTTCTACATGTATCAAAACGATCAGCCGAGCGTTCATGTCGTGGGAGCCAGCGTCAGTTGTCCTGCGTTCGGCAATGTGAACGTGGGATTGGATTCCAACGACAACCGGGGTATACCGGGAGGCCAAGGCGCGCCATATCATGGCGCGTCGGCGGATCTATCCGGCGGCACGGTACCGGCGGGCGCGACTGTGCAGGTCGAGGTCGAATTGTGCATGAACGAGAAGAACTGCCTGAAGATCAAGGGGCCTGAATGGACCAGCGACGGCGCTCCCCTTCCACAGCAAACGCCGGGCGGATGGGTAAACGGCGGCTGGCGGGTTGGGCAACCGTTTCCGGGTGGCAACGGCGGGTCTTCCCAGGATCCGGGCGGCGGCGGACGCGGCGCACAGGAAGGCTTCGGCGGCAGTGACGGCAACCACGTCCACATGATTTGCATCGAAAACGATGACGATACGCTCTGTATGCAGTTGCAGGAATTGAAAGTTCTTGCGTCGCCCATCAATTATCCGGATATCAATGCCATAGACTGGAGCCGGGTGGATCCGGTGAAGAACGACAAGGGCGAACCGTCCGTGGTCATTCAGCCGCGTGGTTCATGGTGTTTTCCCTTTGAAACGGCGGGATCCTATCTCAACGGGCATGTCTATTTGCGGATGATTACCTTCATGGTTCCATGCGGCAAGAGCGCCAAGGAGGGCGGCGAAGGCGGCGAACCGGTCGTTATCGGCGATCATCCCAACCCGGACATGAGCGGGGACGCGGATCTCGATACCCTGTGGGACGCATGGGAATACAGTTACGGGCTGGATCCCACGGACGACGGATCAATCGATCCCAACAACGGGCCATCCGGCGATCCGGACGGTGACGGCGTCACGAACTCCAAGGAACAACAATTGCTGACCCATCCTCTCGATGCGGCCAGTCCGCCCACCATCAAGTCCGGTTACGATCTGCTGCGCACGGTCGAACCGATGGTCTGGACCTTCGGCGAAGGCGCCCTGCCCCCCCTGCCATCCGGTTTCTTCGGCCCCGGTTCCGATCCGTTCACCGGATCGATCGTACTGCATGGCCTTCCCTTGGGGCAATCCGTGGTATGTCCTGGCGACATTGGCGCAGCGGATACCATCATCCGGCGCGGTTCAGTCGCGGCCTTTCCGGCAGTGCCGTCGTCCGACATGGTGCAAACCGAGATCGTGGCGCTTTCCCTGAAGACCATCGAACCGATACGCGTGACGTCCAACGGCGGCATGGCCGAGTCGTTTTTCGATGTGTTCATGACCATCGATCCGGGCATCCCCGCGCCCGGGGGCATGAAGATGAACAAAAATCACGGGAACGGCGGGGACTGCATGATCAACGTGATGCTGATGCCGTTGTTCGTGTTTACCGAGGTCGGCAATCCGTCCAATCGTTTTGAACGGTTCGGCCCCGAATTCGGCGCGATGGACGTCCTAGGCGCGTCGAATGTCCCGTGGCAGCAACTGATGCCCGAAGCGCGCCTGCCGGAATGCTGCTCCGAATTCGTTCCGGGCGCCGAACGCGGAAACCTTCTGCCCTTCACAATGACCGGCAACCATGTCCACCATACTCTTGAAGCCGCCTACGTTGCCGCGATACCGGGAACAAACGATGTGTTGGCGGGCCATGATCTCCTGGTTGCGCTCGATGGAACCGCGTGTACCTTTGGCTTCGGCCTCCCCCCCATTCCGGCGGATTTCTTCGGGCCCGGATCCGACCCTTTCGAGGGACAGGTTTTGCTCGAGGGACAGCCCTTGCCCGGCGGTCCACCATGTAACGAGGATCTGGGCGGAACCAGCATTCTTCTACAACGAGGCGGACCGGCAACGTTGCCTTTACCCGGTTCACAGGACACGATTCCCATCGAAATCGTCGCCCTTTCGCTCAGGAGCACGGCGCCCATTCAGGTAGACTTGCCCCCGCCTGAATCGTTTTTCGACGTATTCTTGAGCATTTCCGCCCGGATACCTTCTACCGGCGCCATGCAGATCACGCGCAACCATCCCTTGGGCGGCACATGCAATCTCGACCTGTGGCTCTATCCGAAATTCACCTTTGTGCAAGTGGGCAATCCGGCCAACATCAAGGAATATGATGGTCCGGCCTATGGGTTCATTCTCCACCTATGCGCCGAGGATGTGCCGTGGATGAATGAAAGCAAAGGACTGGGCTGGCCGGCTTCGTGCGCCAGCAACTTCGCCGAAGGCGTATTGCCATACCTGAAGAACATCGTGGGAGCCTCGGTCCCCTTCCCGATCGAAGGGACGGGCGCCTCGTTCTCATTCCAACCGTCGGACCTGAGCGACGACACCGACGGCGACGGTCTGACGGACTTCGAGGAAGGATCGCTGGGGACCAATCCCAACAATCCCGACACGGATGGCGACGGACTGCCCGATGGATGGGAACACGACAACGGTCTCAATCCGCTGGTCAATTCCGGCAACGACGGCGCCGCGGGCGATCCAGACGACGACGGGTTGTCGAATCTCCTCGAATACCAGACCACGGGCACCGATCCCGGCAACCCCGATACGGACGGCGACGGCCTGCCCGACGGCTGGGAACACCAGTACGGCCTTAGTCCGCTGAACAACACCGGCAACGACGGCGCCGGCGGCGATCCGGACAACGACGGATATACGAATCTCGAGGAATATCAGATCGGATCGGACCCCATGGATCCGAACGATCCGCCGCAGATTCCAATCCATGCGTATCCGGCGGCCCTTGTGCTGGCCGTTGTCGGACTCTTGCTGTTGCGCCGGAACAAACGTTCCTGACGACATTCGCCTTTCGGAAAAATCCGGAAGAGAACAAGGAGGGATTTTCAGGCGATCTTCACGCGGCGTCCCTCGACCCGGACGCGGCCTTCGGCGAACCATTGGATGGCGCGCGGGTAGATCTCGCGCTCTTTCGCTTGGACGCGCTCGGCAAGGGAGTCGGGCGTGTCGTCGTCGAACACAGGCACGGCCTCCTGGATGATGATGGGACCGTGGTCGTACTCCGTGTCCACGATATGGACCGTCGCGCCGGAAATTTTTGCGCCATAGGCGATGACGGCCTCATGAACATGGTGGCCGTACATCCCCTTGCCGCAAAACGCGGGGATCAGCGCCGGATGGACGTTGATAATCCGGTTGGCGAAGTCCGGCGGAACATCGAGCAAACACATGTATCCCGCCAGCGCGACAAGGTCCACGGGATAGCGCCGGATCTCCGCCCACGTTGCCGCGCGAAACGCTGCCGCGTCGGGGAAATCCCCGCGCACGATGGCCGTATGCGGGATGTTGTGATTGCGCGCGCGGACCAGGCCGTAGGCATCGCGACGCGACGCGACGACGCAATGGATCTTGGCGTCGAGTTCGCCCCGTTCGATGTGGTCAATAATGTTTTGCAGCGTCGTTCCGCCGCCCGACAACAGCACGGCCAATCCCAATGGCATGGATACCTCCCGTGACGATGAGCGGCGCCGATCGAAGCGCTTGCCTGCGATGGACGTTTCCAACGCGTGCCTCTCCGAAGAATAAGAAAAGGACTTACGGGAGAAAAACAATTCCCTCTTCCGATTCACGTTTCTCGGATCGGTTGCATTCCGTATGTCCCATGGCCAATCCGGCCGCGCGTTTCGTCTTACGCCGCTTACCGTCGCATTCTACGTACCGCCGCAAGGATACACGCGGCGGCGGCGAGGCTCAAGCCGGCGAACCCGGCCAACGGCAACGGGAACGTTTCCGTGAGGACGGTCAGGGTGGCCGGCGTGGTGGTCAGCGTCATTGGACTTTCGTCCGACACTTCGCAGACATACTCGCCGGCGTCTGCGGGCGTAACCGAGGCAATCTCATATCGGCTTGCCGTGCCGTTGCCCGGCGCAGGTTGATTGTCTTTCAGCCAGTGGTATTCGACCGTGCCCGTGGCGCCCGCGACGGCGACTTCAAACGCGCAGGATTCGCCTTCATGCCGGGTAACGCTTTGCGGCTGCGACACGATCGTGAGCATGTTTTCCATGCCGACAAAGGCCCCGTCCGATTCCACGCCGGTTCCCTTGGCGTCCGTTACGGCGCAGCGGTACGTGCCGATGTGCTGCGGGTTCATCGAGGCAATCGCATAGGAGGCCCCCGTCGCGCCGGACAAGGGCGAACCGTTGCGGGACCATAGGTAGCCCAACGGCGCAAATCCGCCGTCCGCGGAGACCGTAAGCGTATAAGGCTGGCCGGCGGGCAGGATGGCGCCTTCGGGATGTCCGGTAATCACCAGTGGATTTGCCACCTCCAGCGTCGCGGGCAACGACTCGATGCTGCCCTGCGCATCCGTCACCCGGCATACATACATGCCCGCGTCGCCAAGGGCCGCCGACGGAAAACTCAACGTGGCCGTGGTGGCGTTGGCCACGTCCGCTTCGTCATGGATCCATTGGTAGGCGACCGGCCCGTAACCGCCCGAAACCGTCACGGACATGGAATACGATCCGCCCGCATACACATGCCCGCTTTGGGGCTGCTGCGTGATGCCCAGAGGCGATCCAACCCACAAGGTCGCGACATCGCTCAATATGGGCTCCAGGAGAAAATCGTCGCTGATCGCGCACCGATACGCGCCCGTGTCCCCCGGAGCGAGATCCGTCAGGGCAAGCGTGGATGTCGTCGCGTCCAAAAGGTCCGCGCCGTCCTTCCGCCATTGGTAATGCAGCGCACCGTAACCGCCGGTGGCCGTCACGACAAAGGAATGCGACGCGCCCGGCGCATGCGTGCCGCCGGCGGGATGCGAGACAATCTGGATGGCATCCGCGACGCGCACCACCGCGTCCGCTGTCAGAAGCGAATCTATCTGATCCCTCACGAGGCAGGTGTACGTGCCGGAATCGCCCGGCGCGAGCGGGGACAACGTCAAGGTGGCGTCCGTAGCGCCGGAAATGTCTCCGCCGTTTTTCCGCCACTGGAAGGTGACGGATCCCACGCCGTTTTCCACCACGACGGACAGCGTGTGGGATTGGCCGGTATAGGCGTCCTTGCCCTGCGGTTGTTGGGTAATTTGGAGCGGATCGCCCACGCCAAGTTCGGCTGGATTCGACGCCTTGGGCGTGTCCCATGCGTCCCTGACCACACACAGGTAATAGCCGGCATCGTCCGGTTGTAAATTGTTCATCTCGTACAAGGCCACGGTCGCATCGGGAATGGGTTCGCCGTCTTTCATCCACTGGTAGGAAAGCGATCCGCCCCCGCCGCCGATGGCCGTCACGGAGAAGGTGTGCGACGCGCCGGTATAATGGAAACCGTCGAGAGGCTGGCTGGTGAAGGTGATTGCATTGCCCACGTTGACGTACGCCACGTTGGATTGCCGCGCAGTACGCAAATCCGACACGATGCAACTGAACCAGTCGGGCATACCTTCCGGTGTCGGCTGGGTCAGCGGATCGAATCGCACGAAATTGCCCACCCATCCGGACATTTCGACGTTGTTCTTGAACCATCGGTACGACAGCGTCCCCAGCCCGCCCTGCGGAATCACGGTAAGCACGAGCACATCGCCCACATAGGCGTTTTGACTCTGAGGATGCACCGCAATCGTGAGCGGTTCCGCGACAAGGACCGTCGCCGCCTCGCTTACCACGGTGTGCGTGTCGTCCGTCACCGCACAGGTATATTCGCCCGCGTCCGCCAGTTGCGCGTTGACAATCGAATAGGATTGGGTCGTGGCGTCTGGGATGTCCATCCCGTACCGCCGCCATTGATACAGAATCGTGCCCGTTCCGTGCGCAATCTGCACCTGCATCGTGTGCGATTCGCCCGTGTAGAGGTTGGCGCCCGCCGGTTGGCCCGTAATCGCGACCGGATCCGACAACGCAATACCGCCCAACGGCACGGAGTCGTCCACTACCACGGTCCAGACCTGCCCCGCGCCCAAATCGCCCGTGCCGCCGACCAGAATGGGCGTGTATCCGGGGATCGTCAGACGCAGGCCCGTCGCCGTCGTCGAACCGGTGTTTGCAACCATAATCTGGTGGAATCCGGCGAACACGCTGTCCACGCCGGACGCGAATTTGACCAGTTCCGGACCGCCCGTATACGCAAGGCGGGCTTCGGTTTCGGTCTTGTTCCAATAATTGGTTTCGCAATACCCCGCCGTCGCGGGGCCGCCCGTCAACGTCGGTATCAGCGGCGCGCTCACCGAGGCGTTGTACGCGCTGGCGCGTTTCAACACGGCATCGTTCGTCGTTGTGCCTTGAGTAATTAAATTCAAATATGCAGGATGGAATAAATTCACGACTGAGGTTGACATATTTGAAATCAGCGAACATATCCCATTGTGATTGGCTTGTGGGTCAACTGCATTGTCTGCTTGTATTGAAGCGTTAGAAGCTTTGATGATCGAACCATGAATTTTGACCATTCCCGGTGTGCCATAACCGGCTTGACCGCCAAGTCCTCCTAAACCTCCTGGACCGCCTGCACCGCCAACTCCTCCTGAACCTCCCATTCCTCCATTTCCGCCTGCATTCGCATTTAAACCTCCAATGCTTCCGCCAGGTGCTCCGAGACCTCCCGGAGCACCTGTAGTTCCAGAAGCGCCACCACCACCATTTCCTCCAAGACCACCCGAACCACCTGATGCCGGCGTAGTGGCAGAAATGTCAATGATTGGAAAACCGTGAAATTCAACAATTCCACGCGCAGCCAATACTATGGCGCCACCTCCAGAGGCCCCTTGTGCCCCAGTCCCCCCAGTTCCGCCCAAACCACCATTGCCTCCTGCTCCTCCAACGCCAGCTGAACCGGGAGCACCACCTTCCGGCCCAGGATGAAAATACCAAGAGAGTCCATCACCTGTCCAACCTTCACCTGGATTTCCAGGATTTCCTGTGCCTGCAAGTGGAGGTAGAAAAGGATTGAATCCGGGGTTGTTTCCCGTATTGCCTGTTTGTCCAGAAAGATTGCCGCTTGCACCTCCGCCACCACCACCGGCACCACCACCTCCACCACCACCTGAGCCTCCTCGTCCACCCCCACCACCGCCACCACTTCCTCCAGTTGCTTTGCGTTGGCTGCTGGCATCGAGGAAATTTCCGCCCCCGCCACCCCCGCCGCCTTGTCCTCCTCCGCCACCAGCGCCACCGCCACCACCTCCCCCACCTGCCCCTCCTCCTCCGCCGCCACCACCATGACCGGCAGCCAAAATCAACGAATTTGCCAAATTTGTGGCATTTGAATATGAGCCTGAAGAACCTTGTCCACCTGGTGCTCCCTGTGATCCCGTTCCGCCGACTCCTGATGCATTTCCACCATTCGCGCCTTGAGTTCCATTACCACCATTTCCGAGTGGCCATCCGCGAGCGCCACCACCACCTTGTCCCGAACCACCACTTCCAACATTAATTGATCCGGAGCCTCCACCGGAGCCAGCGTTGTTGCCACCTGCCCCACCGGCCGCAGGAACTCCCGTGTCTCCAAAACCCAATGAGCCATTAGAACCGTTCATTCCGGAGCTTCCGGGTGCACCTGAATTTCCTGGATTGCCTGAGCTACCGATTGCCCCAGAAACCCCGACACAATCGTTTCCGTTTAATCTATGCGTGAATTGATCTTCGCCCCAACCCCCTTTACCGCCTGCTCCACCTGAACCACCTGCTCCTCCGGTGCCTCCCGTTCCTCCCGTTCCACCGGCGCCTCCCGCTCCACCGGCGCCGCCGCCGAGTTTGCCCGCCGGGACGTTCAGATTGGCGCCGATGAACATGTCGCCCGTGGCGGCCAATGACAGCGGCTTGTGCCCGTCCAGCACGACCGTCACGCCCGACGGGATGTTGACGGACGCCAAGTCGAACACGCACACCCCATCGGTCAGCCGGCCGTTTTTCGTGAAGGCGCCGCCCGCGTCGGTTCCCGAGGCCGTCAGCGTGTCGGTGTTGATGTTCAGGGTCGTTCCAGTCAATGGAATGAGGTTTCCATCCGTGCCATCGCTCTGATAAATGCTCAGCCCGGCGCCGCCGGTGTCGAATTGGATTGAAAAGATCGCCGAGGCGGTATTTGCGTTTCCGGCGACGTCGTTGGCTGTTCCCGCGCCGATTTGCGCCGTCACCGTGCCGTTGTCATAGGGAAACAAATCGAAGAAGTAGTTGGCCCCGCTTCCCGAAAAGTTGGTCAGTAGTGCGTTCGTCACGGTGACGTCGCCGGCCGTGAAACCGGTCACGGATTCCGAAAAAGCCGCCGTCACGCGGATCGGCACGGATGACGTCGGACCGGGAAGGGCGGTTGAGTCCAAGGCCACCGTCGGCGGAATTTTATCAATGGTGTAAATCGCCCCCGAAGCATAACCCGGGGCCTGGTTCCACGCGATATCGTACACGCTGGCGCCGTTCTTGAGATCAAGGCCCAGCGAGCCGCTGCCCGTGCCGGTGGACACGGCCACCGTGAAGGCCGTCCCGCTGGAGGCGGAGACACTCGTAATGGCGGCGTCGGCGATGCTGCCCGCGTGCAGTTGGAAGTCGTTCACATCCACGCGCCGGACGTATTCGCTGAAAACGACGGTGAAATTGACGCTCGCCGCGTTGGTGGGATTGGCGGAAGCCCGCCCGATGCCGGTGCAGGACGGGGCCGTCGTGTCGGTCAGCCAATAGTGGTAATAGTTGGCAAGGCAGTTGTTGAACAGAAGTTTGTAGCCGTCGGGGTTCAAATGGACGGCGTCGCGCCATTTGTTGCCCTTGCTGAGTTCGGGTTGATCCATGCGATCCGGTGAATTGCCGTAATCCGCCCGGCCGCCCGGATACGGGAGATAATCCGGCGGCGTCTGGCCCGGCGACGGCACGGTCAACGGGCCGAACACCTGCCCGTAGGACGCAATGTAGCCGTGCTGGAACTGGATGGTTCCGAACCCTTGGCAATAATCGCATCGCTCGACATTTTGGGCCACCTGCCGCTTATACACGCTGCAATCCGCAAACAACGAATTCAACTTGACTGTCGCCTGGCGGTTCGCCTCGAAATTGAAGGCATCGGGATCGAGTTCCATCGCCATTGGGATGGCCAGATTGATATAATTGAATTCTTCCAGTCCGTACGTGCAGGTCTCGGTGAAATTCAACTTGTCGTAATCGCAGATGAGGACCTTGACCGGGACGATCTGCCCGTTGGATCGTTGCCCCGTGGCCGCCAGATTGATGATACGGCTTACGAGCAGTTGCGTGTTGTCGCGGATGGTCGCGTAGCGCGCGTTTTTCTGTTCCTGCGTCTCGCTCTTCCACTTGGTCACCCACATGTCGTTGCCGCCGATGCTGACATGAACGATGTCAATCGTCGGATTCATGTACAGGCTGTACGCCAGACGTTCCATGTACGTGTGATCGTTGCCGTCCCACGTCGGAAAAGTATCCGTCGGTGGAACGCCGCTGCCGTTGTTCTCGGCCCAACCTTGCGCCGTCGTGCCTCCCAGCGCCGTATACGCACCGTAAACCTCGTATACGTTCGTCCCATAATTGTAATTGAGAACTTGCTGATACGCGCCGGATTTCCACGGCCATTGCGCCCAACTGTCGCCCACGAGCAGGATACGCCGTACCGCGTGCGCATCCGATGCCGCCAGCAAGCCGGCCAACAATACCAGCGCCGCCCCCACTCTCATCCCCATGCCCCGGTATCCGCGTTTATTCACGTATGCCATCCCGGATTTCCTTTCGCCGACTGCACTCTGGTATGACAACACTTCACAGACGAATTATACCCCGAAACTATTGTAATTACAATAGGATTCTGCGGGATATCCGGTGGATTTTGCGGTCATCTTCCGAAGTTGAGCGAAAAATCAACGGAAAGGGCCGCAAAGGACTGAAAAAAACCATGAAGATCCACGGTTGCCGTCCGTGTAAACCAAATAAACAAATACGGTTACGCCAGATTTGGATTCGGCCCCCGTGCGGGGAAATTCGGATTGTTTCCGTCCGAAAACCCATCACGCTTGCGCGAGACTGTCGAAAAGGGCGCGCTTGGCTTCATAACGGTTTCTGAACGCCTGCATGAATGCCGCGTTGCCGTGCAGGAACGCACAGGACTCGTAGGCCGTGGCGGGCGGCGTTTTTTTGGTTTTCGTGGCGGGAAAACCGACGTGATAACACACGGCATTGGCGATGTGAATCACTTTGAGCAGGGATGCGTCGTCCTTGGCTTCGAGGGGGGTGTGGTGCATCTGGATGCTGTGCACGATGGACGTGGGGAGATTCCATTCGCCGGAGGCCCACGCGCCGACGAGGCAATGGTTGGCGCCTCCAAGCACTTCCTGTTCGGCATGGAACTGGCTGAGATGCCGGTCGTCCATGATGGTCATGATCTCGCGCGCGGCTTCGGGCAGGGCTTGCCAGATGATGGCCTTGCCGACGTCGTGCAGCAGCGCCGCCGTAAAGATATCGTCCGCCTCGATGCCACGCAATTGGTAGCATTCGACGAGCGTCTCCGCCGCAATGCCGCACACGAGGCTATGGAGAAACAGTTGGTTGATGGCCTGGCCGCGAATGGTGCGCGCGCTGAAATGTTTCATGACGGAAATGGCGAGGCTGAGCCGTTCGACTTCTCCGAATCCCAGCACCACGACGGCGTCCTCGATGGTTTCGATGGTCCGGCGGAGACCGTAAAACGGCGAGTTGACGGTGCGCAGGAGTTTCATGGCCAGCGCGGGGTCGCGCGAAATCGCGGCGGCGAGTTTGGCGGCCGTTCCCTTGGGATCGCGCGTGATGCGCATGATCTGCGCCACCGAACCGGCCAATGTCACCAGTTCCGTCAACGCCCCGATGCGTTCAAACACTGCGTCGTAACTCAGCCTGACCATCGAATACGCCATCCTCCACCATGTCCAGAGGATACGTTACGGCGTTCCCGATATCAATTCGTGCAAGGCGGAATGGCGAAAAGGGCGGGACGGCCCCCCTACTTGTTCTCGATCAATTTCCAATCATCCCATATCACCACAACGGGAAACTCGCCGCGCTTGTCGTTGCAGCCGGTGAAAATCCGCACGGGGCGATCCGTGTTGGGGACCACCGGGCAGGAAAAGGTCTTGAATTCTTTTGTGAAAGGAGGCACTTCGATGAGGGCATCCTTGATGCGGTCATAGGGGGAAGCCGGACTGCCCGTCTCCTGCCAGGCCGTCACCATCACCATCTTGTCCGAGGGGTTCTTGACGGTTATTTCGAGCGTGTAGTTTCCGCGCGGTTTCAACCCCGCGACATTGATGCCGAATTTGTTTGTGAACGCATCCGCGCCGTCCAGCGCCTGCCATGTCTGGCTGACGGCCAACACGCCTTCCGCGACATCCTTCATTTCCTTGCGAATGGCGGACTTGGCGCCTTTGGGCGCGTCGAAACCTTTCGGCGCGGGTTCGCCGGGTTGCCACTTTTCGAATCCGCCATTGGGCAACAGCGGCGGCTTGTCGGAGAGTTTGACCTCCTCCGAGGAAAGCAGCACAAGGGTTTCGGGCGCGGGCTTTCCACGGGAGGTCTGTTCGCTGGATGGATCAACCGCCTGCGGCGCATCTGGAACATCCGCCTGCGGTTTTTCGGCCTTGCCACATCCCGGCAGGGACGTAACCACCAGGCCCGCGGCCAGAATAGCGATGATTCCCAATATCCTGAAAATCTTTACATCCATCCATGACATCCTTGTCCGGTCTAACGCACGAAAACCGTCCTTCGTTGACCGTTCGACACGTATAGCCTATCCAAAATCCGATGAAGGTTACAATGTTCCTTGTTTCCATGTCCGGCATCGGATAGACTCGACTTCCATGTGGCCATGCACGACGACGAAAATGATAACAGGTGCGAACGGGCAGCGGCGAAGCGCCTTTTCAGAATGATGCGAGGTATGTGTGCCGACGCTTGAAATCGCGGAACTATTCAGGAGCATCCAGGGCGAATCCACATGGGCGGGATTGCCGTGCGCGTTTATTCGGCTGGCGGGTTGCAATCTGCGGTGCGCGTATTGCGACACGGCGTACGCCTACGGTCCGGGCCGGCGGATGGAACTCGACGAGATTGTGCGGCAATGCGCGGTGCTGGCGTGTCCGTTGGTCGAAATCACGGGGGGCGAGCCGCTTCTGCAGGAGGCAACGCCATCCCTCGCGCAACGGCTGAACGATGCGGGGCACACGGTGCTGGTCGAAACGAACGGCACGCTTCCCATCGAGGCGCTCCCGCGCAACACGATTCGCATTATGGACATCAAATGCCCGGGCAGCGGCATGGCGGATCGCATGCGATGGGAAAACATCGAACGGCTTGCCGCTCAGGACGAGGTAAAGTTCGTCGTCGGCAGCCGCGTGGATTACGAGTGGAGCCGTGACGTGCTGCGGCGGTATGATCTGTCCGGCCGGTGCCGGGCGGTGCTTTTTTCCGCCGCATTCGGCCTGTTGGAGCCGAAAACGCTGGCCGGTTGGATCCTCGAAGACGGGTTGCCGGTGCGTCTGCAATTGCAGTTGCACAAGTACATCTGGGATCCCGATACACGGGGCGTATAGACGAAGATGAAGGAGTGAGGAGTTGGGAGTCAGAGCCCGTGAACAAATTCAATGCAACGGTTTGTAACGCCGAATTCCGATTCGGCACGGGCATTGGCCATTTAGCCGAATCGGAATTCGGCGTTACGCTTTCGACTGTGCGAATGAATTCACACGCTCTCAGAAGTCGGTAGTCGGTCGTCACGATCCTTTGGCCATAAGCCTAGAGCCATAAGCTTCAAAGGGATAGCATGCACGTAGAATTAGTCAAGCGTTTTCTAGTCGAAGTGGCGCACCGGAACACGTCGAGCCGGGGCGCGGGATCGCGTCTGCATGGCCATACTTTACGTATTGATATCGTTGCGGAAGGCGAAGTGGATTCCGCGATGGGCTGGCTGGTTGATTTCGGCGACATCAAATCGCTTTTCCAGCCGATCATGGCGCAACTGGATCACCGGTATCTAAACGAAATCCCGGGCATGGGCGACGGTTCGTTCGTTGCGGTTGAAGCATGGATTGACGCCCGGTTTCGTCCGTCCCTGCCGTGCCTGAAGGCGGTGCGCGTCTCCACCGTGGGCGAAAATGCGTTTCGGCCCGTATGGTTGGACGCGTCGCCGGATGAACATCTGCCGCGCCGGATTCGGTTCTCGTTCGAGGCGGCCCAACAACTCGCCCATCTTCCCGAAGGCCATCCCTGCCGGCGGCTGCACGGCCATTCGTACCGCGTGGAAGCGGCGGCGGCGAATCTCGAAAGGCTCGAACCCGCATTGCGCGACATTTATGACGTTCTCGACCACCGCTGCCTCAACGATATCGGAGAACTCGGGGAAGCCACCAGCGAGCGCTTGTGCGAGTGGATCTGGAACCGCCTGGCGCAATCGGTGGACGATTTGCAATGTGTTGTGGTGCAGGAAACGGAAACATCGAGGTGCATTTATCATGGACACTAAGCCCGCCCCCCAGGAGCAATTCAAGGCACTGGACCGGACCCTGCCGTTTGACGGTCCCGAAGCGATCGACCCGGGCGTGCTCGAATGTTTCGAGTACGAATACGCCGACAGCCGCATCGGGCAAAGCGCCGAGATCGTAACCACGACAGACGAATTCACGAGCGTATGCCCGTTTTCCGGCCTGCCCGATTTCGCGCGCATTACAATCGTCTACACGCCGGACCGCCTTTGCATCGAACTGCGATCGCTCAAGTATTACCTCATGTCGTACCGGAATGTGGGCATCTGGTACGAGCACCTCGTGAATCGGATGCTCGGCGATCTGGTGAATGCCTGCAAGCCGCGCAAGATGAAAGTCATCGTCGCCTGCCATCCGCGCGGCGGACTCGCCAGCACGGTCACCGCGGAATACACGAAAGGCGATTGAAGCGATTGGCAGGGACGATTTAGACCTGCCGACACCCTATGCCGCCGCCGTCCGTCTTCGGCCTTCAACCTACCGCCGGCTTCACCACTCGGAATCTCCGGGATCGCAGTTGCGGTAAAGGCCGCGGGTGCGGGGTTCGGCGAACATATCCTTGACGATCTCGGCCCATTTATTGTAATGGGCGGTTTCCTTGTGCGCCGCGACGGCCGCCTCGGTGCGATACGCCTCGACGAGCATGAAACGGGTTGGATCTTCGATCGACTGGATGAAATCGAAGCGGGCCACGCCAGGCTCATTGCGGCTCGCGCGGGCGTTGTCGCGCGTCGCCTCGATGAAGGCGTCCACGCATTCGGGCTTGATTTGAATATTCACCACCAGGATGTGCATCGGTTTTCTCTCCCAATTGCGGATTTTTACGGGTTTATTGTAGCCACGCATCCGAACCGCAGCAAATCAGATTATCATGGGTAGGCACGTTTTCGCTATAATCGGATTATGGGTATCCAGGAAACGGGATTTTTACGGCATGGATTTCTTTGACACGATTGCACACCGACACAGCTATCGCGGCGGGTTTCGTGACATTCCAATTCCGCGCGAGGATCTGAAGCGGATTGTCGAGGCGGGACTGCTGGCGCCGTCGGCCAAGAACGCGCAAACGACGACCTTCGTGATTGTGGACGATCCGGCGAAAGTGGCCGCGATCGCCGCCATGCCCTACAACAAGGCCATGACCACGGCCAAGGCATACATCGTTTGTTGCGTGGACCGAAATCCCTGCGCCGTTTATGAAGGCATCTCCTTCCAAATCGAGGATTGCGCGGCGGCGGTCGAGAACATGCTGCTGGCCATTACCGCGCTCGGATACGCCACAGTATGGGTGGACGGCTGGCTGCGCATCGAAAATCACGCCGAAATCGTGGCCGGGTTGCTGGGTGTTCCGGAAAACAAACAGGTGCGCGTCATCCTGCCCATCGGCGTGCCGGAAAAGGAAGTCGTTTCGCGAGTTGTAAAGAAACCTTTCGAGGAACGGGCATGGTTCAATAGTTATGGCCACGCCTGAATGCGCCATTTGCCCGAATGGGGCAAGAAGGGTGTAAATCAGGTAACAGGTTCAATCACGAAGTAAAGGACGGAATTATGAAGTCATCCCGCAAGGGCAGCGATCCAATGGTGAAAGCGGGCTTTTCGACCCGGTGCATTCATGCCGGCGAGGACCGGTTCCGGTATGCCGACTCAATCACGACGCCGATCGTGCAGACCTCGACGTACGCGTTCAAGGACAGCCAGGACATCGAGGCGTACACGAAGCACGGCAAGGCGCGTTTCGAGTACGGCCGTTACGGCAATCCGACGGAGCAGGTCGCGGCGCGGCGGCTGGCAGCCCTCTGCGGCGCGGAGGACTGCGTGGTCTTCAGTTCGGGCATGAGCGCGATCATCACGACCATTCTCGCGTTGATCCGCACCGGCGACAACATCGTGATCACCGACGACGCCTACAAAAAGACGCTCGAATTCTGCGCAAGTTATCTCCAGCGTTTCGGCGTGGGTTGCTCGGTGGTGCCGTTCGGGGATTACGACGCGCTGGAACGCGCCATTGACAAGCGCACCCGATTCATCTTCTCCGAATCGCCGACGAATCCGTATCTCAACATCTGCGATCTGCACCGCATGGTGGCGATCGCGCGCAAACACAAGGTGTTGACGCTGCTGGACAGCACGTTCAGCACGCCGATGAACCAGCGAACGCTCGATTTCGGCGTGGATCTCGATCTGCACAGTTGCACGAAGTATCTTGCCGGACACAACGACATCCTCGCGGGCGCCGTGCTCGGCCGCAAGGAACTGATCGAGGAAATCCGCGCCATGCACAAGGCCATCGGCGGCGTAATAGATCCTCACTGCTGTTACCTGCTCCTGCGCGGCCTGAAGACGTTTCCGCTGCGCATGGCGCGGCACAACGCCACGGGCATGGCAATCGCCCGATTTCTTGAAAACCATCCATGCGTCAAGCGCGTGTACTATCCCGGCCTTGAAAGCCATCCCCATTACAACATCGCGCGCGAGCAAATGGCGGGATTCGGCGGGGTCGTCACGTTCGACATCAAGGGTGGACTGAAAGAGGCCAAGCGTTTTCTCGACAGCCTGAATCTCTGTTATATCGCGCCGAGTCTCGGCGGCGTCGAAACGCTCATCACCCATCCCGCAACGGTCAGTTACTATGATTCTACGCGTAAGCAGCGCTACGAACTGGGCATTACCGACACCCTGCTGCGCCTGGCCGTCGGAATCGAGGAGGCCGACGACATCATTGCGGACCTCGATCAGGCGCTGCGCAAAAGCCGGCGCGGCTGATTGCCGATGGAGCACGTACTGCTGTTCGACTTCGATGGGGTCATTGCGGATTCCCTCGAAATCTACCACGCGGCCTATACCGCCGTCTGCACTGAAATGGGCTACAAGCGCATCAATTCGCGCGAAGTGTTTCTGAAAATGCTGGAAGGCAATCCGTTCCGGCAACTGCTGTGGTCCGGATTTCCGCTGTTTCGCCTCCGGCGCATTGCGCACACATTCGAGCCGCGCATTCGCGAGGCGCAACAGCGCATCCGGCCCTTCGAGACAATGCCCGCGATCGTCACGGATCTGGCCGGGAAATTCCCCCTCTACATCGTCACATCGAACACCAGCGACGCCGTCGAGCAGTTTCTGGAGCGACATGACATCCGGCATGTGCGCGGCGTGCTCGGCTCGGACGTGGATACGAGCAAAACGCGCAAGATCCGGCGTGTGGCGAAATTGCATCCGCACGCACGGCTGCACTTCGTCAGCGACACCAAGGGCGATCTGCTTGAAGCACGACGCGCCAAGGCCGATCCCATCGCCGTCCTCTGGGGATATCATGCGGCGGAGACCCTGGCGCAGGCCAAACCGTCTTTTCTGGCCGAATCGCCCGCTCAATTGCGGGCGCATCTATGGGAACTGGAATCGGGCGCATGAACCAATCATCCAGCCGAACGCACGCAAGCGGGCTTCTCCCGCGCTTGGGGCTTTTCACGGCGGTCATGATTGTCATGGGCAACATGATCGGTTCGGGGATTTTCAAAAAGAGCGCTGTCATGGCCGACGCGGTGCAGTCGCCGGGGCTGCTGTTGGCGTGCTGGCTGGGCGCAGGCCTTATTTCGCTCATGGGCGCGCTGAGCAACGCGGAACTGGCCGGCATGATCGCGGATCCGGGCGGACAGTACGCGTTCTTCAAGAGGATTTACGGGCGTCTATTCTCCTACATGTTCGGCTGGGCGGGATTTGTCGTGATCCAGTCCGCGTCGGTCGGCTCGATTGCCTATGTGTTCGGCATGTCGGCCAACGCGCTGCACGCCTTTCCACGACTCGATCCATCATGGGAATCCATATCCGTTTTTGGCCTGTTTCACCCCTTCGACAATATTGGCGTCAAGGGTTTCACTATTGCGACGTTGTTCGTCCTGACATCGATCAATTACTTCGGCGTACTCTTCGGCGGGATCGTCGCAAACATTTCGACCACGTTGAAATTGCTCGGCATCGCGATAATTGTGCTGGCCGGTTTATGGTGGCCGGACGGCTCGTACCGGCATTTGACACCGATGCTGGTCGATCCGGCGGCGGAATACTCGGCCTCGCTTGGATTGTTCGGAGCGATGTTCATCGCGATGCGCGGCGCGTTTTGGGCCTACGACGGATGGAACAACGTGATGTTTCTAGGCGGAGAGGTGCGCAATCCCAAAAGGACCATTCCGCTGGCGCTTGCGATCGGCGTGGCCGGCGTCGTCACCGTGTACACATTGGTCAATGTGGCCTATCTGCACGTCATGCCCATTGCCGAAATGCGCGCCTACGCCGGGGATGAAAACGCCATCCTCGGCGTCGAAATTATGCGGAAGGCCTTTGGAGGGAACGCGGCCCTGTTTGTGGCGGTTGTGATTCTTGTTTCGACATTCGGCGCGACAAACTGCCAGTTGCTGCCCCCTTCGCGGATGTATTTCGCGATGGCCCGCGACAGGCTTTTTTTCAAATCCGCCGCGGCATGCCATCCCCGCTTTCGCACGCCGTCGGTGTCTTTATGGATGCAATGGGGATGGACATCGCTGCTCATCCTGACCGGCACATTCGATCAACTAACCGACATGGTCATTTTCGCCTCGTTCATTTTCTACAGCGCGAGCGCGTTGGGAGTCGTTATCCTACGCAGAATCCATAGAGACGCGCCGCGAACCTATCGCGTACACGGTTATCCGTATCTACCCGTGGCTTTTGCCGCGTTCTGTCTTGTGCTGGTAATCGTGACCGTCATTGAAATGCCGGGAGAGTCCCTGTTCGGCTTGGGGCTGATCCTTTCAGGACTTCCCTTTTATTGGCGCTGGAACCGGAAACATCCGGCGGAACGATGAGCGTTTGGCTGGACGTCCTGCTTTAGAAGTGTGCCCTTACAACTCCGGGACGCATGTCCAGGCGCGAGTCCGGCGGCTTTCGAGGGCGGCTTCCATCACGGCTTGCGTTCGGGCGCCGTCGAGAATATCGGGTTGCGCCGGACGATCCTCCGCCACGCATGAAATGAAATTGTGAATGCAATGAACATGAAAGCGTTCCCAACCGATTGTATTTTTGGGACCGGGCAATGACGCCGGTTTCGGGTAGCGCGCCACGCACTCGATGAACTTGAAGCCGCGGTCCGCGCCGTAGGTCCCTTCCGGCAGCGTGCCATCGTAATATTCGAGATAATTCGGCTGCATGAGATTGAAACGAATTGCGCCTTGGCTGCCATGCGCTTCGAACCGGATTTCGTCCTGAACGCCCATCGCCATGCGCGAAGCCTCCAGCGTTCCGACCGCGCCGTTGGCCAAACGAAACAACAGGAGCGAAACGTCGTCTACCTCCACACGTCCCTTGCGCAACGGATCGCTCTTGATCGGGCGTTCCGCAATGAAAGTCTCCGCGAGTTCCTGCACTTCGGTGAATTCGCCGAGCAGGTGGCGCGTCATGTCTATGACGTGCGAGCCGAGATCGAACAGCGCACCGCCGCGACCGCTCTTGTCCTTTTCAAGCCGCCATGTGATGGGCCGATCCGGACTGACGTATCCCGCATGCAGATAACACACGCGCGCGGAATAGAGACGGCCAAGAGCGCCGGATTCGACCAGTTCTTTCGCGCGGAGAATGGCGGGAATGAAGCGGTAGTTGAACGTCATCTGCGTGATGCATTCGGGATGCGCCTTCGCGCAAGCGGCCATTTCGCGCGCCTCATCGAGGCTCAGGCAAAGCGGCTTGTCCATGTATACGTGCTTGCCATGTTCAAGTGCGGCCAACAGTACGTCGCGATGCAGATGGTTCGGCGCGCAGCAGTCAATGATGTCTATGTCGTCGCGCTTGCAAAGGTCGCGGAAGTCTGTCGTGCCGAATCCGTAACCCCATTCCCCCACTGCGCGCCGCCAGCTCGCCTCGGTATTCGTGGCCACGCCCGCCAACACTACCTTCGCCGGAGGCGGATCGTAATAGAACGGAAGCGAACGGTACGCGTGACCGTGCACCTTGCCCATGAACCCATGGCCCACCATCCCCACACGCAATGTTTTCATCCGTGGTATCCCTCCGTTTGAAAACGTAGCATGATGTGGGGCTCGTGCTCAAGACTGCCATGCGTGGATTACAGAATGGTTCCTAGCCGCGGACGTTTTCGGCGTCTTCTTCCAGGCCCGTTTGGATGTCTCCTGAAAGTTCCGGCTGCCCGGTTCGATGCGGCAACGCGATCGTAAACCAGATGACGTAGATCGTAAGGGCCCAAATGGCCAGATGTTCCAGCAGGGGAAAATGGCGGAATCCGCTCAGGGCGGCATCCATCGCCGCCGCCGCCTCGCGTGCCGATGCATTGGCGGCCGCTTGCAGCGCCGCATGGATGGACTCCCATTGGATGCGTGTGGCCGCGATGATGAACACGGGCGAGCACGCCAGGTAAGGACCGGCGAATCGCAGGTACGAGGTCTTCCCGGCCGCGACCAATCGCCTTTCCGAGAACATGTCCTTCAGCAGGAGCAATCCATGCCAGAGAAAACCGATCACGAAGGCGGCCCCCATCGTGCCCGCCACGCCGCCATGAACATGCCTCAAATCCCAGACGCCGAATACCGTCCCGCGCGCATACGGGAACAAGCCTGTCAAAATGAGCCCCACGCAGCCGGCGAGGAAGAAAAATGCCCCTATCGAAGCGCCCCATCTGGAAATGGCGGCAAAGCGGCGATAAACATAAATCATGACCGGAATCATAACCAATCCGCAGTAAATCATGGCCACGGAAAACACCCAAAACCAGTTGGGATTGTGTCGTGCGTCATAACTGCCCAACGCGCTCAGCATGTGGGATGTGATTGAAAACGCGCGTTCCCCCGAATAACCCAGCCAAGCGCAAAAGACAAGTCCCCAATACACTACGGCCAGTACGGTCAAATGCCAACGAATCTCTTGTGGCGCATGGCGTCCTGACAGTATTCGCCTCATCCTGTTCATATAATTTTGACTTTTGATATGAATATTCGGTTTCAACGGCGTGCCCGCATAGAGTCGTTTGAGTGCTGACAACCGAGAAAAAAGGTGCAGGCCGAGCCTTGGATTTGATACATTTTTCACTATCTGTCCACAAAGGTCTGGTTTTGCGAACGGAATCGCGCATTTCGTGCGATTGTGTTCGTTATGGACGAGTAGACCGTTTTTCTAAATGTGCGCGCGAAATAGAAACGCGCGCTGTTGTGAAGCGGAATCTCACGCAGCAATGGAGATTGATCGGTGAAGAGTGACGAAATTCGCGCCAGTTATCTTGAATTCTTTCGAGAACGAGGTCATGTAATCGAACGGAGCGACACGATTGTGCCGTCGAACGACCCTACGCTGTTGTTTTCGAGCGCTGGAATGGTTCAATTCAAGCCCTATTACACGGGCGAAGTCCCCGTGCCGTACCGGCGGGCGGCCACGTCGCAGAAATGTCTGCGCGCGGGCGGCAAAGCCAATGACCTCGACGAGGTCGGAAAGACCTCGCGCCACCTGACGTTCTTCGAAATGTTGGGCAATTTTTCGTTTGGCGATTATTTCAAACGCGAGGCGATTGCATGGGCGTGGGAATACTCGACACAAATCCTAAAACTTGCTCCGGATCGCATTTGGGTGTCGGTGTATGAGGAAGACGATGAAGCGTTCGGCATCTGGGAGAAAGAAGTCGGCATACCGTCCCATAAGATCATTCGCCTTGGAAAGAAGGACAACTTCTGGGGGCCGGCGGGCGACACGGGCGCGTGCGGACCCTGCTCCGAACTCCATATTGACCGCGGCGCGGAACTCGGTTGCGGCCGGCCGGATTGCGCGCCGGGCTGCGAACACTGCGAACGTTTCCTCGAATTCTGGAACCTTGTCTTTCCCCAATATGACCAGCAATTGGACGGTTCGCGTCCGCCGCTGAAGAATCGCGGCATAGACACGGGCATGGGACTCGAACGGGTGGCGGCGTTGTTGCAGAAAAAAGAAACCGTGTTCGATACCGACGGCATTTACCCAATTATCGAGGCAACGCAGGCGCTCTGCAAGGTGAAGTATGAATCAAATCCCGTGCCGTTCCGTGTCATCGCGGATCATGCACGCGCGTTGTCGTTCATGATTGCGGACGGCGTGCTGCCCTCGAACGAGGGGCGAGGTTACGTAGAGCGGCGGCTATTGCGCCGGGCAGCACGGTTTGGACGCGAACTCGGTTTTGAAAAACCATTCTTGCATGAAGTTACAAAAACCGTCGTCGAACGCATGGGACATCATTACCAAGAATTGATCGAGAAGCGGCTTCAAATCGAAAAGATCATCCTGACGGAAGAAGAACGCTTCGCGGGCACGCTGGCGCGCGGCATGGACCGCCTCGAAGAAGTGTTCGAGAGCATGAAAAAAGCCGGCGACAAAACGGTGCCGGGAGCAGAGTTGTTCCGCCTGCACGACACGTTTGGTTTTCCGCTCGATCTCGCGACGGATATCGCCGTGGATCGCGGTTTTGCCGTGGATCGTGAAGGATTCGATACGGCCATGGCCAAACAGCGCGAGCAGGCGCGCACCGCGTGGGCGGGCAGCGGCGAAGAGGCCCTCGCGCCGATTTATCGCGTCGTTGCCGATGAAGAAGGGCCGACCGAGTTCGTTGGGTATGAAACGCTTCAATGTCCTGCGCGCATTGTCGCCATTATTCAGAACGGAAAACGTATCGAGTCGCTTGAGGAAGGCGCCGAAGGCGAAATCGTGCTTGACACGACGCCTTTTTATGCCGAGTCCGGCGGGCAGATCGGCGATACGGGAACGATTGAGACCGCCGACGGTTCCGCGCATGTTTCGATTACAAAAGCCCCCCTTAAAAAGGTGACGCTGCATGGGGTGCGCGTCAATCGCGGCATTCTCAGACAGGGCGATACGGTGTCTGCATGCGTGGATGCCGGGAAACGCCGCGCCACCGAAAATCATCATACCGCAACGCATCTCCTGCAAGCAGCCTTGCAGGACGTGTTGGGCGATCACGTGCACCAGGCCGGTTCCCTCGTTACGCCGGAGCGCCTTCGCTTCGATTTCACGCATTTCGAGGCCATCGGTCCCGAACGCCTCTACGACATCGAACGGCTCGCCAACGCCTACATCCGAACCGATACACCCGTGAACATTTCATACAAACCCATTGCCGAGGCGCGTCAAGCGGGCGCGATGGCGCTTTTTGGCGAAAAGTACGAAGACATTGTTCGGGTGGTGCAGATCGGCGACATCAGCATGGAACTCTGCGGCGGTTGCCATGTTCGCCAAACAGGAGTCATCGGCTACCTTAAGATCTTGAGCGAATCGTCCATTGCGGCGGGCGTGCGTCGCATCGAGGCCGTTTGCGGCGAACCCGCGGTGGAAATGATACAGGCACGCGATCGGCAGTTGGCGCACAGCGCGCACCTGCTGAACGCACCCTTGGATGAACTGCATGCTCGCATTCAGGCGATGCTTGAGGAAAACAAACGTCTTACACGCGAGGTGGCAAAATGGAAACAGGCGGCGGTAAGCGGCGCGGCGGTTGATTACATGTCGCGGGTGCGTGAAGTGAAGGGCATCAAGGTGCTTGCGTCCGAGGTCGAGGGCCAAGACGCCGCCGGATTGCGCATGGCGCTCGACAACCTGCGCGACAAACTTGGCAGCGGCGTGGTCGTGCTTGGCAGCGCGGTTGAGAATAAGGTTTTCCTGTGCGTGGGTGTGACGAAGGATCTGACGGCGCGCGTCAAAGCCGGCGAGATCATCAAGAACCTTGCGCCGATCGTGGGCGGCGGCGGCGGCGGCAAGCCCGATATGGCCCAAGCCGGCGGAAAGCACCCCGAGAAACTGCCGGAAGCCATCGGGAAGGCCGTGGATATCGTAGATGGACTGCTTGGCTGAGCGGTGCGACATAAACACGAAGGACACGCAGAAATCTTTATCGCACGGAAGAACATTCCGACGGCCACTTTGTCCATGAGGTCCGCAAGATCCACGGAACTGGCCTTTGCGAGTTTGAAAATGCCTGTTCAGCGCCTTTGTGCTCTTCGTGCTGAGAGAGAATGATTATGGTTGGCCGAATACTGGGCTTGGATGTCGGCGACGTTCGAATCGGCGTTGCGGTCAGCGATCCGCTGGGAATCATCGCGCAACCGCATTCGGTCGTCAAGTGCTCCGGACTCAAGAATGATATCGCGGCGGTTGCCGGACTGGTCATGGAAACCGAAGCCGTCCGCGTGGTCGTGGGCCTGCCCCTGAACCAGGAAGGCAAGACGGGCCCCCAAGCCGAGAAGGTGCTCACGTTCATCGAGCAACTACGCGCGGCGGTCGACGTCGAAATCGTAACACAGGACGAGCGGTTCTCGACGGCGGCGGCGCAACGGATGCTGATTCAGGCGAATGTCAGCCGGAAAGGCCGAAAACAGGTGATTGACAAGATTGCCGCGCACCATATCCTGCAGACCTATCTGGACCGGCAACGCAACAAGAGAACCGGCGAATGAGCGATTCCGCACGCGAGACCCGCAAGAGGCGTCTTGCATGGGGTTGTGCATTCAAATTGGTTGCACTCGCCATCGGTTTGATTCTGGTGGCCGGGGTCTCCATGGTGCTGGCCGGATTACTGGCCTATCAACATGCCACACGACCGGGTGTGCCGGGAGAACCGATCAAACTGACCATACCGGACGGTGTAACGGGCCGTGAAGCCGGGCGCATGCTGGCCGAAAAGGGTCTTATCGAGCACGAGTTGTTTTTTCGGATTGCTCTCCGCGCGGATCGTGTGCGCAAACCCGTCAAGCACGGGTGGTACACTCTCCCGCGCGGACTCTCGGCGCTCGATTTGCTGCACATTTTGCAAAAAGGTTCCAACCGGCCCCCGGATCCCTCGGAAGTTCCGCCCGAGTTGCGCGTCACCATACCCGAGGGGCTTAGCATTGAACAGGCATCAAAATTGTTCGGCAATCCGGCGGCTTTCGTGGAAGCGGCCTCCGATCCAAAACTTATTGCTCGAATCGGCATCAAAGCCACCACACTCGAAGGCTTTCTCCTGCCCAATACCTATTATTTCGACAGGAAGCCCACGGAACGCGAAGTCGTCGAACGGATGATTGCGGAATTTGAAAAACAATATGCTTCATTGATAGCACAGTCTCCACCACCTGAAGGATTCGACAAGCTGGCCATTGTAACGATTGCGTCCCTGATCGAGGAGGAAGCGCGCGTCCCGGAAGAACGGCCCAGCGTTGCGGCGGTCATCTACAACCGACTTCAAAAAAACATGCCGCTTCAGTTCGACTCGACGCTCCAGTTTGCACTAAAAAAATACGGCCAGCGCCTCCTGTACGAGGATCTGGAAACCGATTCGCCGTACAACACCTACAAGCACACCGGCCTCCCGCCCGGTCCGATTTCGAGTCCCGGCACGGCCGCCCTGAAGGCGGCTTTGCGCCCGGCCCGGGCGGATTTTCTCTATTTCGTCTCGAACGCCGACGGACAGACGCATACCTTCAGCGCAACCGAAGCCGAACATCTCAAGGCCGTCGCCCGTTTTCGCAAGGAGATCGCGCCGCAGAGAAAAAAACAGGACACCGGCGAAAACCCGCAGTAAATACAGCCGAAGTCAATGGAAACGATACTGCCGGTATATTCCGGCCCCCGCAAGCAACAGGACGAGTCCCGCAACCGTCCAGATGTTCGACACGGGCATCGCACCCGGTTGAACCGTCAACCGGAGCGGCTCGCTTTTCACCAGCAAACGACGAGACTTGCCATCCCCAGCATTTTTGCCACTGCCGCCATTCAACCCTCTCCTTTCGGCCACGAAAGCCTCATCAAACCACAGTCGCCACGAAAAAGCAAGGAAACGGAGCAATTGGGTCCAATCGCTCTTTGCCACCCGAATCGGCCCTGCAAGCCGATAACCCCGACGTCCACAAGTTGGAAAGTGTTTGTGGTTTTGATGATGTCGTGTATAATCTTTTTTACCTTGGCAGGTTTGGCCGCATTTCCTACACATCAGGGACAGCATGAGCAAAGAAGAAGCACGCAAGCCGCGAATATCGGTCGTTATCGCCGCTCAGAACGAAGCGGAAAACATCGGCGATGTCATCGTGGCGTGCCAGCGCCACGCGGACGAGGTGGTGGTGGTTGACGGGCATTCGACGGACGATACGAAAGGCGTCGCATCCCGTCTGGGCTGCGTGGTGCTGTCGGATCACAACCGGGGAAAAGGCGACGCCATCCGCGTGGGCATCGAGGCGGCCAGCGGGGACATACTGGTCTTCATGGACGCGGACGGTTCGCACGATGCAAACGATATCCCCCGGTTGATTGAACCTATCGTGAAAGGCGAGGCGGACCACGTGGCGGGAAGCCGCCTTTTGGGCGGTTCGAGCGAATTGCACGGCGGTTTTGATGAATTTTTCCGTCTGGCAGGAAGTTCCTTTATTACGGCCTTCATCAATTGGCGTTTTGGGGTTCGCCTGAGCGAAAGCCAAAACGGATTTCGCGCCATCCGCGCCGATGTGGCGCGCAAACTGGATTTGCGCGAAAATATCGCCTCCATTGAGCAGGAAATGATTATCAAGACGTTACGGCGCGGTTATCGGATGGCCGAAGTTCCCGCGCACGAATACCGCCGAAAATTTGGATCTTCCCATATCAAACTTTGGAAGGTCTCATTCCGATTTGTCTACACACTCATAAAGTATTGTTATTTATGATGTTTCCTGCGCCGGAATACAGGACGGGCGCGCACGCCCGCGATTCGGAAGGCCAGCCGTGATCGCCGCAGGAGAACGATTGAACAACATCCGCGCGATCTTGGTCAATCCGCCGGGCGAACAGCCGCAAACGCGCGAGGGGCGTTGCACGCAAAGCGGAGGCATCTGGCGCACCACATGGCCGCCGCTGACGCTGGCTTATTTGGGGGCGCTGCTTCGGCAGGCAGGCGCAACCGTTCGGATAATTGATTGCGCCGTCTGCTGCACAAGTCTTCAGGAATTGCTCGTCGAGGTCAAGGCATTTCGGCCCGATATCGCGATATGGCCGGTCGGCAATGTAACACCCGAATTGGATCTGGGCGTTGCAACAGCCTTGCGAACGGTGATTCCAAGCACGCGAACAGCGATCATCGGAACCTTTCCGGCGGCGCTGCCGGAAGACTGTTTCAACAGGCAGCCTGACTTGGACGCCATCTTCCTGGGAGAACCGGAAGATTGCATTGTAGAGGCGGCGCACGCTCTGGTCCATTCAGTTCCCCGCCCGGACATGCCGGGCGTCTGGTTCCGAAAAAACCCTCGTCCTACATCAACCTTGGTGCGGACGGACCTCAGTGCATTGCCTTTTCCGGATTGGGGTCTCGTGGGGGCTCTTCAATACCGGTTGCCCCTGTCGGGACGGCCTTTTTTAATGGCGGCGCCCAGCCGCGGCTGCCCTTTTGACTGCTCGTTTTGCACGTCGGCGGCCTATCATGGCAAACGAGTCCGAAAACGGGATCCGGTTCATTTCGTGGACGAACTCGATCGAAACACCCGCGATTACGGTGTACGTGATTTCTTTTTCTGGTCAGACACCTTTACCGTTGACCGCAACCAAGTTTTGGGTATTTGCGAGGAACTGCTTCGCCGCCGACTGAAAATTCGGTGGACGTGCAACAGCCGAGGGGACACCTTGGACGCGGATCTTGCCCGAATGATGCGCCGGGCGGGATGCTGGATGGTCAGCTTCGGAGTCGAATCCGGCGATCAAGGCATCCTGGATCGTTCCGGAAAAAGAATAAGCATCGAAAAAATCCGCAGCGCGATAGAAATGACGGGACGTTCGGGCATACAGACTTCGGGCCATTTCGTGCTGGGTTTGCCCGGCGAAACGGCCCGGACGGCACGTGCAACGATAACGATGGCCCATGCGCTTCCGCTCGATTGGATACAATTCTATGGGGCGGCGCCATGGCCAGGATCGCGGCTGTTCGCGGATGCCGTTTCACAAGGCTTGTTGACGGTTGACGATGTCTGGAAAGGAATCAGCCAAACCCATGTCCGGCACAGTCTTTGCGAATTGAGTCCGGAGGAACTGAACGGGTTGCTTGCCGAAGCAAATGGCATGATGTACCGAAGGGCAAGGACGTGGTGGGCGGCTTTGCGCCAGGCGCGTCCGTCCGGCCTATTGAGACTGTTGCGATGAGAGGCCAAGGATCATGATAGTGTTGGGTATATGGGATGGCCACGATTCGGGCGCTGCGCTGTTGGAAAACGGCCGGGTACGAATCGCGGTAAACGAGGAACGGCTTACCCGCAGAAAACTGGAGATACGTTTTCCCGCTCTGGCAATACGCTGTTGTCTCGATTTCGGCGGATGGCGGCCCGAAGATGTGGATCTCGTGGCGTATTCGACGGGCGACTTGTCGAAAACGCTGGCGCGATGGGCGCCTTTCACAAAGGAAACCTACTACCAGATCCGCCGGCGAAAACTGGCGCCGTCCCATTTGCATCGGACGGAGAAGCGATGGAAGTACTGGCTGACGACCCTTCCCGGAAACCGCGTGTCGGAAATGCTGAGCGACGCGGCCATGCGGCGAAGGCTTGTCGAATTGGGAATAACCAGCCGCCGGATAGTATTGGTGGATCATCATCAGGCCCATGCGGCCACGGCGGCCTATCTTAGCGGTTTTGACTCTGCGTCCGTCGTTACGTTGGATGGAGTGGGCGACGGACTTTCCGCCACGGTTTCCGTCTATTCCGGTGGCCGTTTGGAACGCCTCGAGGAAACGCCGGCATCCGACTCACTGGGGGTATTTTTTGAGCATGTGACCAATTTATTGAATATGCGTGAACTCGAGGATGAGGGCAAGGTAATGGCCCTTGCCACCTACGCGTATCCCATTCCGGACGAGCAGAACCCCCTGATAAGCCTTTTCGAGGTAAACGGACTGCGTCTGCGGGCACGATACGGTCCTTTGCGTCTTTACGACGAATTGAAGCGAATTCTCTGGTACTATCCCTCGGAACAATTCGCGCGCATGGCGCAACGATCCCTCGAAATCCATGTAATGGCGCTGGCGCGGAACGCTGTGCGCAAAACCGGCTTCGGGAACTTGGCCCTAGCCGGCGGGGTGGCCTCGAATATCAAGGTGAACATGCTGCTCAGGGAGTGTCCCGATATCGCGGATGTCTTCGTGTTTCCCCATATGGGAGATGGCGGATTGGCCGTGGGGGCGGCCCTGCAGGCGGCCAAGGAGGCCGGCGAAAACGTGGATGCGCCGCTCGAGGACGTTTTCTGGGGTCCCGAAACGAGCGACCCTACGGAACCCCCGGCGGGTATCGCGCGAATGGCGCAATGCGAGGGCCAAGAAGCCGTGGTCCGGCTGGCGGCGGAACTTATTGCCCGGGGAGAAATCCTGCTTTGGTACGATGGCCGGATGGAATACGGGCCGCGCGCGCTGGGTCATCGCAGTATATTGGCCCGCGCCGATGCCCCGGATGTCCGTGACCGCCTTAATCTGCAACTCAAAAAACGGGTTTGGTACCAGCCTTTTTGTCCTTCGATTCTCGACAGGGAGGCGCAACGTCTCCTGGAAAATACCAAGGGGCGTCCGAACCGTTTCATGACCATGGGATACCGGGCGAGGACCGAATGCCGTTCCTCCCTCCAAGCGGTGCTGGGCGTGGATGGATCGTGCCGTCCCCAGTTTGTTCGGGAAGACGGATCGTCCTTTGCACGGTTGCTTGCCTTGATTCAAGAACACACCGGGACGGGATGCGTGCTCAACACGAGCATGAATCTGCACGGGGAGCCGCTGGCCGCCTCCTTGGATCATGTCTTCCGGCTCATGCGCGAATGCGGATTTCGCTATCTCGCCTGTCCCGGCACAGGTTCCTTCTACACACTCGACGCCTGATCGCGTGGCGCAAACAATCAGCCGCCATCGGCTTCCAACCATAATTCGACACGGCGAAAACACACCGGGACAAAAGGGTGCACCGGCGTCGTGATTTCAAGCCCTGCGGAAACGAAACAGGCTTCCGGGGGTGATAAAACGCCCAGTTGAAAAATTCGCCACGACGAAGGCGCGGGGAAATCCTTCTTTGCAGGGACTCGTATGGGCCATTCGCAAATGAGTTTCCGGTCGGCATCGAAGAAACGTAGGCAAAGCCCCACGCCCCGACGGGTTGTGTCCAACGCGCGTATCTCTCCGCGAATGAATGCCATGCGATTGGCATGGCAAGGCTCCGGCGGCGAAAAGAGTTCCCAGTGCCACGTGCGGCGCGTGGGGGTTACGAACAAGGCGCGTTCCGCCGGATCGGAGACATTTTCGGCCAGTTCCAATTCCATCGGATCCATGAAGTCCCGGGTGGACATGGCCCATGGCTCTAGGGATTCCAGGATTTGAACGCCCGGTTTGAAAGCAAAGGGTGGCAAGGCGACTTGACGCAAGTCGGGCAATGTCACTTCGCACGCCCAGACGGCGCATCCGTAAAAAGCGGCCTTTCGCGTGAAAGGCAGGGTATGCCCGTCTTCCCGGGGAGTCTTCCCAACTTGGGAAGGAACGATCCAGACTGTGAGATTGCGTGGCGGCCAGGGAGTGGCGGAGATGGAAGGATACACATAACGCTCCGCGTAATGCTCCACCGGGTGCATCAGAAATCGGGGATAGGAAAAAATATCGTTTCGCGTTACCCGTTCGCCGACATATTGCGCCGCTGACTTGGTGTCGGCAAGCACACAGGTCATTATGGGGCTATAATACGGAAAATTTCGCGCATAGAGCGGCAATGTGCCTCTTGCCAAAAAACCGGCAAGGAGGACGAACACGGCAACGGAAGCGACAAGACGCCATCCCTCCCCTGATAGTCCGGCTTCATCCGTGGCGGCAAACTCGTGGCCGTTCGTGCGATTCCGCCATTTCCCCGCAACCCATCTGCCGGCTGCGACAATTCCCGCCCCGGCCACCTCGGCGCACAGGGCGGTTCCGGCCGCCATCGAAAGGACGCAGAACGGCAGCAGGAACAGGGTGTAGCGTGGTTCGATCCGGAGTTGGAAGACGATCAGCGCCGCGGCGGGGGCAACGATCCCGGCCAGACAAATCAGGGCGCCATGCGCGCCGCGCCGAACCGACAGAGCCGTTCCGAAAATCGCCAACATGCAGGCCGCCCCGAAAAAAAGGCCCCGAAGCCCTGTAAGCGCTTCGGTATAGTTCCAGAAAGGCTGCCAAACCTGTTCCGCGCCCGCGAGAAACGTCGAAATGTCGGTGGGCCATGCGCCCTGAAACGCGCGGCCCATCACACCGTGAAACAAAAGAAACACGGGGGAATAGGCAACGTGAATCAGCGCCAGCCCCGTCATCAACGCGGCGCCGGCCGCCACGCAGGATCCTATCCGCCGCCACAATCTCATGGGGCGGTAAATCAACGCGTAAAGGGCATACACGCCAATCACGGCGCCCCATGCCGCAAACACCACCAGAGCCGACAAATGACTCAAGCCCATCAGGAATGTCGCGAGAACAAGTCCCAGCCACCGCAAGGGCGCCGGTTTCTGCAAATTTAGATAGAGGAACGCGGCGGAAAACAGAATAAACAAAAACATGGGGCAATAACCGCGCGCATTGACGGAATAGGCAACCGGAAAGGGCGCCCACGCGAAGAAAAACGAGGCGGCAAGGCCGGCGCCCCGGTTTCGGAAAAGCAACGTGCCAACCGGATAGGCTGCAAGAACAGTCGCCAAGCCTATCGCCAAGGTCGGCAATTGAAAGGCCCAGTCATGATCCCCGAACAGATTGTACATGGCCCAGACCAACAACGAGGTCAGCATGTGGTTGCCGGCAAGGTAGGGGCCGAACAATACGGAATCGAGGCCCTTTACGATATTGTTCGTGAAGGTGTACGCCTCGTCGGGCGCCATGCAATAGTCAAGTCCCGGCAGGCGAAGCAACAACGCAAGGAAAAGAATGGCGCCCAGCACCGTGGCGATGGAATGTTGCCGAAATTTGGCGATGAGGACGGTCATACCGAATTTTCAAGGGTCCATATTTATTTTTTTACGCCAAGCCACACAAGACACACGGCTTTCCATTAGGACAGCGAATAAAATTAGGGGGTTTTAGAAATCAACATGTCCTCGGATTGCGACGCCTTGGACGACGCTTTTTTATGTACAGCAGTCTAGAGTAGCGTCGCTTGGCGTGTCAAACGGGGCCGGATGCGTTAAAAGCGTTTGGTGTGGACGTGGCAATACGGCTTGCCGCCGGTTTTGTCATAGTAATGTTGATGGTATTCCTCGGCAGGCCAGAAGGTGGAAGCCGGAACGAGTTGCGTGGCGACATCGAGCCCTTTCGCCCGAAGTTCGGCGATAAGATGTTCGGCCACGGTTTTTTGCGCATTGCTGGTGTAAAAGATTGCCGATCGATACTGTTCCCCCACATCCGGTCCTTGCCGGTCCACTTGGGTCGGATCGTGCGTCTCGAAAAACAGTCTCGCCAATTTTTCATAGGTGGTCTTTTCCGGATCGAAGACGATCTCGACGGCCTCGGCATGGCCGGTCCGGCCACTGCACACTTCCGTGTAGGTTGGATGCGGGGTGCGACCGCCCGTGTAGCCGGCGCGTGTCGAAATTACGCCCGGCTCGCGCTGGAACACGTATTGCGTGCCCCAGAAGCAGCCCGAAGCAAAGACGGCCGTCTCACGCGCCGGTTTTGGTTCGGTTGCGGGCACAAAATCCATCGAAATCGAGTTCACGCAATGCCGGACGTTCTTGTCCGTCAGCCGCTCGCCCACGAATACATGTCCAAGGTGCCCGCCGCATGCCGCGCACAGGATTTCCGTGCGCATACCGTCGGCATCGCGTTGGCGGCGCACCGCATTCGGGATTTCATCATCGAAACTCGGCCAGCCGCAACCCGAATCGAATTTGTCCTCCGAACGGTACAGCGGAGCGCCGCAGCGCTTGCACACATAGGTCCCCTTTCCTGAAAATCGCTCATACTTTCCACTGAACGGACGCTCCGTTCCCTTATGAACGATTATGGCCTCTTCTTCCGGGGTCAAAGTTCTCCATTCCATGCCGGATCCCTTTGTTGTTGAAGTCCATGCGCACATCAAGCACGTCAACGACAGTACGCAAATGTCCACGCGTTTCATATCGTGATCTCCTGACGTTGGAACACGCAGGGATACGGAATTGTTCCATACAGTCAAGGCGGAGCAGAATGGCGCCTTATCGTGTCGTCAATCTTTTGCGGCGCGGGGATCGAAGGCATCGCGGAGTCCATCGCCGAAGAAATTCAGACAGAACAAGGTCACGGAAAGCGCCATGCCGGGGAAAACGAGCATCCATGTGAACTCTTCCATGGCGTCCGCCCCCTCTTTGATAAGGACGCCCCAGGAACTCATGGGCGCCTGCACGCCCAGCCCCAAAAAACTCAGAAAGGCTTCAAGCAGCATGACATTGGGAATCGTCAGGGTTGTGTAGACGATCGCGGGTCCAAGCACGTTCGGCGCGATGTGGCGGAAAATGACGCGTGGATAAGAGAACCCCATCGTAATCGCCGCCTCGACGAATTCCGTATTGCGCAAACTCAGCACATGTCCCCGGATGATACGCGCCATCGTGAGCCATTCGACGGCGCCTATCGCCAGGAAGAGCAGTACCAGGTTTCGCCCAAAGAACACCACGAGAATAATCACGAAGATCGTGAACGGGATTGTATACAGGATGTCCACGATGCGCATCATGACGCGATCGATGCGCCCGCCGAAGAAACCGGATATAGCGCCATACGCCACGCCCAATATGAGCGACACAGCGGTCGCCGCCAATCCGACGCCGAGCGATACGCGCCCCCCGTACAGAATGCGCGTGAACAGGTCACGGCCAAGCGGATCGGTTCCGCACCAGTGACGGAGACTTGGCGCCGAGGCGCCCAACTGGAGATCTTGGGCATCGTAGGCATAAGGCGCAATCCATGGGGTTGCAAGGGCGGTTGCGGTCAACAGCGCCAGTATCCCTGCGCTTGCGAACGCAAGTCGGTTGCGCATGAGTCGTCGCGCGGCGTCGCGCCATAGCGATGTCCCACGCTCGATGGGTTCCGCCGCGTCTGTCATGAAGCGCCTCGAATCCTGGGGTCAATCCACGCCAGCACAATGTCCACGAAAAGGTTGAAGAGCAGGATTAGCACCGCGTAAAAAAGCACCGTGCCCATGATCATCGTGTAATCGCGGTTGAAGGCCGACTGCACGAAGAAACGACCAAGGCCGGGCACGTGGAAAATGGTCTCGACCACGAAGGAACCGCTGAGGAGTCCCGCCGCCGCCGGGCCGAGAAACGAAACGACCGGCCGAACGCCGCCGCGCAATGCATGGCGCAGCACCACCCGCGCCTCCGAAAGGCCCTTTGCGCGCGCGGTGCGGATAAAATCCTGGGTCATGATTTCCATCATCCCGCCCCGGGTCAGCCGTGCGATATAGGCCGCGTAGACGATCCCCAGCGTAAGCGACGGCAGTATCTTGTGCGAGGGACCATCCCAGCCCGCCACCGGCGCCCAATGCAGATACAGCGCGAAGACAAGCAGCAACACGGGGCCGAGCACAAAAGTCGGCACGCAAATACCCAGTGTTGCGAACGTCATGGGAATGTAGTCCAGCAGCGTGTTGGGTTTGAGCGCGGCTCCAATGCCTGCCAGCAATCCAAGGAACAAGGCGATTACAAGCGCATAGAGGCCCAGTTCAAGCGACACGGGAAAACCCAGCGCGATTAGTTCGTTTACGGACCAGTTCGCGTTCTTGAAGGACGGGCCGAGATCGCCTTGGACCAGCCGAGCCATATAGTCGAGATATTGCCGGTAAAGAGGCAAATCCAAATGATAATAACTGTTCAGATTCTGCAAAACATCTTCCGAAACGACGCGATCCGCGTCGAAAGGCCCCCCCGGCGCAAGACGGACCAGAAAGAAGACAACGGTAACAATGATCCAAAGCACGGGGATCATTTCAAGGAGACGGCTTCCCGCGAAACGGATCATGCGCAAGCCCTCCCGTTTCTGCCGCGTCCCGAATGATTCCAGCCGCCACACTGTTCGTGCCCGTGCTCCTGATCGGACATATAATCGCAAGTACACGGATGAACGACGAAAACCAAGTGCTGGATATCAAATTGCCTAACGCGGCTCAGCCGCAATACATCAATCCAGGATATGATTTCTTTGTCCGCAACTTCTGTGTACCATGCACAGAAGTTGCGGACAAAGAAACTACATACGCGTGGCTGACAAAGATTTTGCGCGCGAACACGTGGAAAACCGTTGCGTGATTTCATTGCGCCGCATCCTCGAAATACAAGTCCTTGAACGATATATAACCCAGAATATTGCTTTTCCAACCTTTGACTTCGGGCGATTTCAAATAGACGCGGGTATAGTAATAAATGGGAATGATCGGGCACTCGTCCAGCAGGATACGCTCCGCCTCGCGCAGACGATCCAACCGCGCGGCCGGATCGGGCGTCTGGGCCGCCTCGTCCAGCAGCGTATCGTACGCCGCCGAGGTCCAACCGGTGTTGTTGTTGCCGTTGTCGCTGCGAAAACATTCCAGAAACGTGTTTGGATCCGCATAATCGCCGATCCAACTTGCCCGCGCGACCGAATAATCCAGGGTGCGCTGCGACGCGAGATAGACCTTCCAATCCTGATTCAAGAGCTGTGCGGAAATATTCAGATTCGTCTTCCACATGTCCTGGATGGCTTCCGCGATAATCTTGTGGCTTTCGCTCGTATTGTAGAGGATTTCCACCCCGGGAAATCCGCGTCCGCCGGGATACCCGGCCTCGGACAGGAGCCGTCGCGCCCCAGCAGGATCGAATTCGATGCCGGCATCACACACATAGTCCGCGACACCCGGCGGCGTAAGCGTGCCCGCGGGACGCTGCCCGCCGGTCAGCACACGCGTGGTAATCGCCTTTCGGTCAATGGCCATGGCCAGCGCGCGACGCACCCGGACGTCATTCAGCGGCGGCCGCGTCACGTTGATCCGATAAAAATAGGATCCGAAATACGGATCCAGATGGATTTGCTCGGGATGGTCGCGCCGGTAAGCAGGCACTTTCAACAAGGGAACGTTTTCCGTCAAATGCAATGCGCCGGTGCGAAAACTACGCTCTTCGGTAAATGCGTTGTCCATCGGCCAATACACGATGCGCGGCAAACGCACCTTGTGCGCGTTCCAATACCGCTCGTTCTTCACGACTTCGATGTAATTGTTCGGGACCCAGCGGTTCAGGCGATACGCGCCGTTGCCCACGAGATTGCCGGGACGCGTCCATTTGCTATTTCGTGAAGCGATCGCACCGAACCGTTCGATCGTTCCGCGATGCACCGGATACCAAGCAAAATGGATTTGCATTGAAAGAAAATACGGTGTGGGGTTTTCAAGCGTGACTTCCAGGGTTTTCGAATCGATGGCGTGAACACCGACTTTCCCGAAATCGTCCAATGTTCCCTCGTGATAGGCCCGCGCATTTTTCAGGCAATACAACATCTGGGCGTACTGCGCGCCAAGGGCCGGCGTCAAAATGCGCCGCCACGCATAAACGAAATCCTCCGCCACCACCGGGTCGCCATTGGACCATAGCGCGTCGTGGCGCAGTTGAAAGACATACTGCCGCCCGTCGTCTGAAACGGTCCAGGATTCCGCCACCGCCGGCATGATGTGCAGATCGCCCGGATCGCAATCCACCAGCCCCTCGAACAGCGTCGAAAGAATTCGGTGCTCGGGAACCCCCGAGACCACATGCGGATCCAAATCCTGCGGTTCCGCGCCGTTTCCTACACGCAGCGCGGAAATCTCGCGGCGTTGGCAGCCCGACGCCCAAAGCGCCGCGCACAACAAGATCGCGATCCCATATCCAAACCTATTGCGCATGAAAACATTCCCGAACCATCTTGCGCTACCATACCACGCGGTGAAGGGCGCGATCATGCGCTTGGGTGCGATTCTTGTTCCGGGAGCTGAAAAGCGGTTGCGGGGGCGCGTGGAGATATGGAAACAGGAGCGATTGGCAGACAGGCCAATCCATTCAGCCATTTACACGCATTTATCACTTTCTACCATTATGCCCCCATTTTCCATTCCATAAATATGCCTGTATGAACTTTTGACCGGCCATGCGATTCTCTGGACCGGATTCGGATTGCGGATTACGCGAAACGTTTCATGTATTCGAGGCTTTTGACGGCAATGGCTTCGGGGCCGGGTTCAAACTTGAAAACCTCGACGGACATGTAACCCTTGTATCCGATATCGCGGAGGGCCGCGAAAATAGGCCCGAAATCCACATCGCCCCAGCCGGGTCCGTTCATGTTTTCGTCGTTGGCGTGGTAATGGGCGAGGTATTTGCCGAATCGGCGAATCGTGGCGGGACGCCCCTCTTTTTCGAAAGTCATGGCCTTGGTGTCGAGCAGGAGACGGAAGTTCGGATGCGCGATACGGTCAATCAGGCGCACCGTTTCCTCGGCGCTGGTGCAGAAGTTCGTTTCGAGATGCGTCAACGGCTCCATGCAGATAGTGACACCGCGTTCGGCGCAGACCGGCAGGGCCTTGCTGAAGACCTCGACGGCATGGTCGAAGGCTTGGTCGTAGGTCACGCCATCCATGACGCTGCGCTGTTTCGGCGATCCGAAAACCATGACCCGCCCGCCGATATCACCGCAGAAATGGGCCAGATCGGCGATATACTGCGCGGTACGGTCGCGGACGGCTTGGTCGGGATGGGTAAGGTATATGCCTTCCGGCCCGACGAGCACCCAATGGATGCCCAGGATGTCGAGGTCGTGTTCGCGCGCTTTCGCGACAATCTCCCTGCGGGTTTGCGCCGGTATGTCGGTCACGTACTGCGCCAGCGTGAAGGGGGCGATTTCGAGGCCGTCGTAACCGGTTTCCTTCACAAAGGCGATGGTGCGGCCGATGTCGTTCCAATCCTTGAAAATTTCGCTGCAAATACCGAACTTCATGTTTGCTCCTGGGATGCGGCGTTTTCGGGCCGGTAAACGAAGATGCGGTTGCCGCCGGACCGCTTGGCATCGTACATCATGGCGTCGGTGAATTGGATGAACGTGCGCAGGGAATAGCCCTGACGATAGGTCATCAAACCGATGCTCAGCGTGAGGGTGTCGAAACGTCGGGATTCAAAACTGCTACGAATGCGTTCCGCGATGTTATAGGCCGCGGCTTCGTCCGCTTCGGGGAGGATGACGGTAAACTCGTCCCCGCCGTATCGAAAACCGATATCCACGTGCTCGCGGGTGGACTCCATCACAACCTGTCCGACGGTTTGAAGGACCGTGTCGCCCGCGAGATGGCCGTGGCAGTCGTTGTAGGTCTTGAACTGGTCAATGTCGAATAGAAGCAACGACAAGGGATGGTCCTGGCGGCGCGCACGCTCGATTTCCGCTGCAAGCCGGTCGTAAAAGAACCGCTGATTGAAAAGACCGGTCAGCGAGTCCTTGATGGACATTTCCTTGAGTTCGCTTTCGAGTTTTTTCTGGCGCGTGATGTCCTTGCAGATGGCCAGAATCGAGGCGATGCGCCCTTCGGTATCCTTGACGAACGAGATGGACATGTTGACCGGGACCAATCGGTCATTCTTGTGCTTCAATTCGGTCTCGTAATTCTGCAAAGGGGCGTTTTCGCGCAGAAGTCGTTGCACATAAGCCGCCTCGTCACGACCGCCCGTATAAAACTCGGCAAGAGGATGATCCAGAAATTCTTCGCGGCAATGGCCCAGCATGCGGATGGCGCCTTCATTGGCAAACGTGATGACGCCCGCCGGATTGGTGGTGAAAATGGCGTCCACCGTGCTATGCAGCAGGTTTTCCAGATACTCCTTGGTGGCCCGCAGTTCTTCATTGGCCTTCTTGAGATCGGCGGTCGCCGCAAGAATGTTTTGCTCAAGATCCTGCTGATGACGGCGATTTTCGATGACAAGATTGCGCTTTTCGATGGCGCGGTTCACGGCCAGTGAAATCTCGCTCAGATTGAACGGCTTGAGCACATAGTCATAGGCGCCGATTCGCAAAGCCTGAATGGCATGCTTGACGTCCACCAGCGCCGTAATCACGATAATGGCCAAATCGGGATCGTTTTCCTTGGCGATGCGCACCACCTCGATGCCATGCATTTCGGGCATCTTGAGATCGGTCAGCAGCACCGCGAAGGACTGTCCACGCAGTTCTTCAAGGGCTTTTTTAGGGGAGGTGGTTACGACACATTCGTACTGTTCTTCGGCAAGGTGCTGTTGCAGCACATCAAGAACGGTCACTTCATCATCGAGAATAAGTATTCGCTCTTTCAAGATGATCGTTCCTATCTCACAGACCTTGCCGGGCGCGAGACACCTTGCCACAGGTAACCCTTCCACCATTCGGCGCCGGTCACCCGCCAATGGGATTCATGCGGGTTCAACGTGTTTGACTACAACCATTTGAGGATGGCGATCATGACGAAAATCGAACCAATTCCGACCGCCATCTGCACCTTGGAGGCTTTGGGCTTGTCGCCGCCGCCGGCATTTTTCAGGACATCCATCCCTTGCTTGGCGCCGATTTTCTTGTCGGCGCCCGTTCGAAGATCGTCCTGGGCGAAGGCCGGCTGCACAATCCAACCCACACATAGGCATAAAACAAGCACTAAGGTTAGAACCAACAGGACTTTTTTAGCCGACATGTCGTCATCCTCCATGTCCAACAACAATATAAGTTTACTTCAATTGCGCTGAATACCGCAAGTGTCCCGATTCTGCAGGAAGACGCGAATACCCGGATTTCATGCGGAAACATCCTGGATGCGCCATGAGACCGAGACAGGATAAACTACCCGGGGAGAAGATCATGCGTCCTTTGAACGACTGGCTGTTGGCCGTAAAAAATATTTTGACGCCGATCTTTTGTCATCAGTGCGGCATCCGGTTGCTGACAGAGGAAAATCTGTTTTTTTGTCCGACATGTTGGGAAATGAGTCCACGAATCGAACCGCCGTTCTGTTGCATCTGCGGGAAGCCGCATCCGACGGCCGCGGGATTCGGCCTGCGTGGAAATTTTCCCTGCGCAACGTGCAGATCCGAACCTGTGCCCCCCTACCGGCGCATCTATGGCGCGGCCCGGTACGCGGAAGCCGTCGAGAAAGCGATCAAGTTGCTGAAGTTTCACGGCAGACGGAATGTTGCGCAATATCTGGGCGCATTGATGCGGGATTTTGCCGTCCGCCACATGGATGTGGGCCGGTATGACTGTATCGTGCCTGTTCCCTTGTACCGCGTGCGTGAACGGGAACGCGGCTACAACCAGACACGGCTTCTTGCACAGGAAATAGCCCCGGTATTTCCAAATGCCCGGCATGATGAATCGCTTCAACGAATCCGCCCCACGATTCCTCAGAGCCGCCTGCGATCCCCTGAAGAACGCCGACGCAACGTGGCGGGGGCCTTTGCGTTCAGGGACCGCTCGACGGAAGGAAAGTCGGTGTTGCTGATTGACGATGTCGTTACGACACGGGATACCGTCACGGAATGCGCCCGGGTGATCCGTGAAGCCGGGGCGGAAAACGTGGACGTTTTCGCCGCCGCGCTCGCGCTTCAGCGAGCGGCCGACTCCTGACGGAAGTCTGGTCCGGCCCGCGGTTCGCGGATGCGGCTTCGCCATGGCGCCAAGAGGAATGGTGTTGCCAATCTGGGCTATGATTGTGCCCGCAATGACGCACAGGGCGATGGAACCATCCGGAGAGGATCGTCAAATGCATGGGTTGATTTGTCTTTCGATTGCGGTGTTGGCGTTGTTGGCCGCCGTTCCCTGCCATGCGCAGGCGCGGGACTATACCTGTTTCCAAGTAAGCCCGGGATATGGGCCGGCCATTGATGCGGCATCCGACGTGGCCATTGTCTATGGCGTCGGATCGAACTTCCCCGAACGCGCAAAGTCATGGCGGGATCAAGGGTACACGGTCAGCCTGATGACGGGTATCGCATGGGGCGGATACGACGCGTACTACACGGTGGACGGGCGGTTTCGCAAGGAAGAGGTTCAGACGACGAGTACGGGCCAATTGCTGATGCACGGCCACAGCACGACGGTCGGTTACAACGTGCCGACACCTTCCTATGTCGAGTTCATCAAGCAGTACATCGCCCCGGCGATTGACGACGGCGTGCAGGCGGTTTATCTCGAAGAGCCGGAGTTCTGGACGCGCGCGGGATGGAGCGAGGCCTTCAAGCAGGAATGGCTGCGTTTCTACGGCGAGCCGTGGCAACCGCCGGATTCGAGCCCGGACGCCCAGTACCGCGCAAGCCGCCTAAAGTATGAGATGTATTTCAATGCGCTGAACGAGGTGTTTGCCTTTGCCAAGGCGCGGGCGGCGGAAAAGGGCCGGACGGTCGAATGCCATGTGCCGACACATACCCTTTTGAACTATGCGCACTGGGGGATCGTAAGCCCCGAATCGCATTTGAGCGACATTCCTTCGTTCGACGGCTACATCGCGCAGGTCTGGACGGGCACTGCGAGAACACCCAACATCTATCGGGGCAAAATGAAGGAACGCACGTTCGAAACGGGTTTTCTCGAATACAGCCAAATGATCGCGATGGTGCGGCCGACCGGCAAGAAACTGTGGTTCCTGGCCGATCCGGTCGAGGACAATCCGAACCGCAGTTGGAACGACTACAAGCGCAACTATGAATGCACGCTGGTCGCCTCGCTGATGTGGCCGGAAGTGTTTCGTTTCGAGGTGATGCCGTGGCCGGACCGGATTTTCTGCGGCGCGTACCCGAAGGTGGACATGGACGCGAAATCGGACCAGCGCGAGGGAATCCCGGCGGATTATGCGACGGAGTTGCTGGCCGTGTTCAATGCGTTGAACGACATGGAGCAGACAGATGTGCGGTACGATACCGGCTCACGCGGCGTGGGGCTGCTCGTGTCGGACACGCTGATGTTCCAGCGCGCGGCGCCGACGCCGAGCGATCCGCCATTTGGGCATGTGTACGGCTTGGCGATGCCGCTGGTCAAGCATGGCATTCCCCTGGAAATCGTCCAGTTGGAAAACTGCGTCCGCGCGGACGGCCTGAAACCCTACTCGGTGCTGCTGCTTTCGTATGAAGGCCAAAAGCCGCTCAGGGCCGATTATCATGATGCGTTGGCGCAATGGGTGCGAGGGGGCGGCGCCCTGATTTACGTGGAAGGCAAACCGGATGCGTATCACGGCGTGCGCGAATGGTGGAACGATTATGGCAAAGTTCGGGCCACAGCCCACGAGGATCTCTTCCGCAAACTGGGCACAACGGATGTTGCCCTGTCAAAACCGGAATCCGTGGGCAAGGGGTTTGTGCGAATTTTGCACGAGTCGCCATCCGCATTGTCCAGACAGTCCGATGGCGCGGAAACGGTAATGAAACTGGTGTCTTCGATGTTTGACTGCCAGGGAGGCAAATTGAAGACACAACATTATTTGAAAATAAAGCGCGGGCCGTATGTGGTGGCGGCGGTCATGGACGAAAGTGTTTCGTCTAAACCACTGCATATTCGGGGTCATTTCGTGGATTTGCTGAATGCGGATCTGCCCATTGTCAGAAAGAAAACCGTGCTGCCGGATGAACGGGTTTTCCTGGCCGACCTTGACTGGCTTCGCAAGCACGCCCCGGCGGCGAAAGTGGTGGCCGCGGCAGCGCGGATCCGTAATGAACGTTTTGAAAACGACCTGTTGACCTTCGATGCGCGCGGACCGCGGGCGACGCAATGCCGGGCGCGAATATTGTTGCCGCGCAAACCGAAATCCATTGTGTCCATGCCGGAGATCCCTCTTGAGACGAAATGGGATCCGGCTTCGTCAACGCTCTGGCTCTCGTTTGAAAACCGCGCAGAGACGATGGCGTTTCAAGTGGCTCTTTGAATGGTGGACATGCAGCATGAAATGACTTGCCCGCGCGCCATGCTTGGGTTTCTGCCGGTTTTTTTCTTTGTCAGCGTCGTCTTTTTCTGCTAGACTTGCATTATTCGTGCCTTGTCGGTTTCTTTAGGTGCAGTGGAGCCATTGGGATCATGCTGGAAGAGAAGTGGGTTGAACGAATTGCGAGGGAGTTGTCTTTGAAAACGGACGCAGCGCTGGCGGCGTGCCGGCTGCTTGAAAACGGGGCCACTCCGTTTTTTATCGCGCACTACCGCAAAGACGCAACCGGGGGACTGGATGAAAGCATGATCGAGGCTCTTGCCGAACGCTGCCGGCAAGCCGTCAACCTCGTCAATCGCCGCAAGGCCATTCTCAATGCGTTGGAGGCAGAAGGCGCGTTGACGGATGAGTTGCGGACGCGGATCGAGGCATGTGACGACAAGATGCGACTCGAGGATATTTACCTGCCTTACAAGACAAAACGTCGCACACGCGCCACAACCGCCATCGAGCAGGGGCTGGGGCCCCTCGCCGACTTTATCATGAAGCAACTCCCCGGCATTCAGACGGTGGACGAGTTCGCCGAGGCGTTCGTCAGGCCGGACAAGTCCATTAGTTCCTCCGAGGAAGCGCTCGAGGGAACGCGGTATATTCTCATCGAACGTTTTTCGATGGATCCGGACATCCGCGCGCTGATTCTTAACTTCATGCTGGAACACGGCACGCTTACCGTGCGTCCGGCCAAAAACGCCGATGGGGCCAAAACCCGCTACGAATCCTTTTTCGGTCTTTCGGAACCGCTGGCAAAGATTTCACCCGCGAAACTCTTGGGGATTTTGCGGGGCGCCAAGGAAGGCATGCTGCGCGTGGACATCGTGATTGACGAAGTCCGCATGTTCAACATCCTGCTCAATCATGGGCTGACGGATCCGAACTCGGTCTTCGGGGCGCAGATTCGGCTCGCGCTCATAGACGCCTATGCCCGTCATCTCCGCCCCATGATGGAAAAAGAAGCGTTGGAATTTGTCCGACGTCGCGCCGAGGCAGAAGCGATTCGTACGTGTCGAGAAAATGCCCGGAATGCCCTTATGGGCGCGCCGGCCGGTCCCGTGCCGGTCATCGGCGTGGCCGTGGCCAAATCGGGTTGCCGCCTGGCTGCTGTCGGATCGGATGGCGCTTTTATCGAATCATTGGCGTTGCCGCCCTTGGACAAAACGGAGGATGCACAGGCCGCCGAGGATACGCTTCGCGCCTTCATGGATAAACACGGTATTTACGTGCTGGCCATGAGCAATGCCGCCGGGACGCGTGAAACCGCCAAGCGTCTCAACGCCATTCTAGCCAAGCTGCGCAGGAAAGGCGCGTATCTCTCGGTGGAATCTTCCGCCGCGGCAACGGCGTATGCGTCCTCCCAGTCGGTTGTCGAGGCCCTGCCGGATGTTGAACCCGAAGTGCGCGAGGCGGTTTTCATGGCAAGGCGATTTCAGGATCCTCTTGCGGTGTTGGCGGGCATGGAACCACGCCATATCGGCGTCGGTCCGTTGCAATACGAGGTCAACCAGAAACAGTTGCGCGAGGGACTGACAAAAACGATCGTCTCCTGTGTTTCCCAGACCGGCGTGGATGTAAATACGGCCCCTTTGGAATTGTTGCGATATGTCAGCGGCCTGCCCGCAAACGTCGCCCAAAATATCATCAAGAAACGGACGGAACTGGGCGGGTTCACTTCCCGGGCGCAATTGGCCGAAGTCGAGGGTATGACTCCCAAAATCTTTGAACAATGCGCGGGGTTGCTTCGTATTCGCAATGGGGTAAATCCCCTGGACGACACCCCAATTCATCCGGAAGCCTATGGCGTCGTCGAACAACTGGCGGCAAATCTCAAGATGCCGGTTTCAGCAATGATCGGCCAACGGCGGATTCTTGCTCATGCCGACATGGCCCCCCTCCAGACCGAAACAATCGGGCCACTGGCCATGGAGGATATCCGCACCGCATTGATGCATCCGGGCGATGATCCACGCGGTCGGTTCCATATTCCGCATCTGTATCCGTTCCTGTCGTGTGTCGAGGATCTGAAGGAAGACATGGAACTCGAAGGCGTGGTGACCAAATTGGTTGATTTTGGCGTGTTTGTGGACATCGGCGCGTTGCAGGATGGACTTATCCACCTGTCCGAATTGTCCAACCGCTATGTGCGGGATCCCCGCCGCCTCGTCAAACCCGGTCAGATTGTCCGCGTCAAAGTCATCAAGGTGGACAAGGAAACGCCCCGGATTTCGTTGTCGGTCAAGGCTTTGCTGGACAAGCCGAAAGATCAGGAAGCGGGTCGTCCCGAACATGCACGGCGTGGCGAACGCCCTGGGGCGTCTGTTGGCGGCGGTCAGTCCGAAACGGGACCGGCCCTTGAGGAGAAACGACCCGCGCGATCATCCCGACGCACCGATACGCGCAGAATCTCCAACGATGAATCGGAAAGCCGGAAGCGTCAAGCCAGGCGACCGCGTCCCGAAGACGGTAGCGATAATCGTCGCGGCGGCGACAAACGCGCCGAACGTCCGGAACGCGCGGATCGCAAACCGGATCGCGGACCCCGGCGTTCTTCAGGAGATCAAAAAGGGGCGACCTACGGCGACACCGGCGGTAATGTCAACACGCTACTAGCCGATCAATTGGCCGCGCTGCGCGGGAAATTCAAATCGTAACCGTTTTTCCTGCCCTGGCAAGAACAGCGCCAAACAGCGCCGTCAGACATAGGCCCGCCGTGGAAAGTGCTTTTCCCCGCCGCAGGTCGTCCGGGGCGAAAATGAATCGAACCGAGTGCTTGCCCTTGCCAACGACACATCCCATGAAATCGCCGTTGACACGCACAATTTCGGCAGGTTTTCCATCTATTTCCGCATCCCATCCTGGATGATAACGTTCAGTTACCGCAAGTATCTGCGTGGCGGGAACTTCCACTTCAACGCCGATTTTTCCGGGTCTGTCGAAAATCAACGCCGCCTTGCCGGGATCGGATTCGGGCAGGAAAATCGGAACGTCGGCAAGAACCGTGGAAGCCAAATCAAGCGATTCGATATCGCGTGCAGGGTTGTCGCTGGCGACGCATTTCGTTACGCAACGCGCGCGTGATACCGGATCAGGGACTTCGATCCATGCTATTCCGCAATCATGGGCCTCTGCGAGTTCTGTTGGACCTCCAAGACGAGTTTTACGCCATTTGCAACCGGCTGCACGCAACGCCGCAATTTGGCCGCCACGATAATCGAGCCGATCGATGGGAAAAAGGGCAGCATATCCCGAAACCACGGAACAACCACGCATGGGAGCGCCGTTGTAGGCCCAGACAGGACGGAAATCCGGATCGATGCGGTAATCACCGCAATCGCCGGGGACTTCAATACGCCGGATGAATGCTTCCAGATTTTCGGCGGGCCTATGACGCAAACCGTACAGGGCCATGTCGGCGATGGCCAACAGGAGAAGGGCCGGGATGGCGTACTGACAGCCTCGCGCCGCGAGGAAAACCACTGCGCTGGCGATACAAAACAGGAGGGCGCCAAACCATGCGTTCGAAACCGGTGCGAGATGTCGGGCAATTGCGCCAACGGATGGAAAATTCGATTGCGCATGAATCGCCGTGGCCGTAAGGGCAATCAGAACGCCCAGGAATGCGGGCAGCCACAGCCATGCAAGCCGCATGCCCCTTTCCCCGCGCGCAGCCATGCGGGCCAGATCGGCGTATGCGACCGCGACAACCGCCGACACGCCCAGATGAAACAGCAGGATATGGCGCGATGAATTGCGAAACTTGTTTAACCAAGGAATGAACGCATATAGGCGGTAAAGGTAGCCGTAGTATCCGAGCGCAAGCACGAGACCGGCAACCGCCATGATCATCGCACCCGCGACGAGTGGCCTCTTCATGGCATCGAGACGACGGTAGCGCATGATCGCCCAAATGATCAGAACCGGCGTCAATGCGGTGAAGTAGGGCGGATCCCATAGTTGAGCAAGGTCGGGAGTCCAGCCGCGCCGGTTGAACAAATAGGGACTGAAAATTTGCAGGAGGTTCGCGGGATGCAGCGAACCGGCCATGATGAATTCAAACGACGGCGCCAGCCGGATGGAGTGTCGGGCGGCCTCCATCTGGGGAAGTACTTGCACCGCCCCGCACAACAATGCCAGAACCTTTGCCGTGGCCAGTATTCCGATGCGTGCGACCGAGGAACGAAATGTCGAACGGTCCTCGTGGATCAGCAGCAGGAGATACAAGCCCTCAATCAAAAGCGAATGGTAGACGCATTGCGGGAAACCCACCAGGAGTTGCGAAGCCGTTAGAAGCGCGATGGCCACAGCAGGCACGGCGCATGCGCGCGGCGTGCGGGCGCGCCATAGCGAATCGAGGCCCAACAACAGCCACGGAACGTGCGCGATGACGGCCGGAATCATGATATGCAGGTAATTGGTAAGGTTGAAACCGCAGAAGGTAAAGAGCATCGCTCCAAACAGCGCCGCATGCGCGGGAAGGGTTCGGCGGCGCAACAGCAAGTATGTTCCTGAGAAAAGGACAAAATAACTCGCCAACATCTCTAGGTTGAAAGCCGGACCCAAGGGAAGAAAGCGATAAAGCAGATAATGCAAGGGGTGATACAGGCCCGCCTGACCCTCGCCATGGAGATAGAAGCCGCAGAACATGGAAGGGATCCAAATCGGGCTGTCGCCTTCGTGCAGGCAGCGATGGTAAAAATGGCGAAGCGGGAGGCTGAACGCGCTAAGGTCGTCCTCCGTATATACGCTCCCCGTGAACAAGGGGCAGGCAAGCACGGTGAAGAAAATCAATATGCCGATAACCGCGATCAGGGAGAGAAGCCGCGATAGTCGCCGCATATCGAGTCCGGTCATGATCCCAACAGTCCCTCGTGCTTGGTCAACACGCGCCTTGGCGATTTCATTCTCTTTGGAAAAGTCTTGTACGCGGGATTATCCGCGGCGTCATTTGCGGGATCAACCGGGACATCTTCCAGAAATCAAAAGCGCGTATGAAATGCAGGGACGGAAGGGACGAAAAAGACCCAAACGACAGGAAGATCGAGCCGTTGACGTTCGGGCAAGGGCATGCGGATTTTGGGAAATGCGGAACGCAACGGGATGTTTGGCGAAGAGTGTCCTTGCGGTCCTGTCCGTCTTTTTGGTCCCTTGTGTTCCCTACTCCCTGCGGATCGGGCCACTGTTTTTTCCCGGACGTTTTTTCCTGTTATGCTATGCCTCGAGAACGGAAATGGAGGAATTGGATGATGGATGCCATTGAAGTGCTGAAGACGCGCCGAAGTATTCGCGCATATACTGCGGAACCGATAGCGAGGAATATCATCGAGGATATCGTGGACTGTGGACGTCTGGCCGCCACGGCGCGCAACGAGCAGCCGTGCGAGTTCGTGGTGGTTACGGACAAGGACATGCGCGCCACGTTGGCCGGTCTGGCGCCGAACGGACTCTTTATCGCGGATGCCCCGGTATGCATCGTCGTGCTGGCGCGCAACGGCACGTATTATCTTGAAGACGGCAGTGCGGCCACGCAGAATCTCCTGCTCGCGGCGCGTGCCCACGGACTCGGTTCGTGTTGGGTGGCAGGCGACAAGAAACCGTATGCGGCCCAAGTCCTTCAACTGTTGAATGCTCCCGACGGATACAAACTGGTCAGCATGGTGACGATTGGCCATTCGACGGCGCAGCCGCAACCCGTGAAACGCGGTTTACGCGAGGTATTGCATTGGGATCGCTTCTGAGGCGGGTTTCGACACGGATGCCCCCCCCTCTATCAAAGTCCCATTCAAAACGCACGGAATTAGTTGAATGCTTTGATCGTCGGGTTCATGCACGGCCGAAAAAATGGAAATGCGTGGAACAGGCTGTCCAGCCTGTCCGGCTGAGGACGCGGCAGTTTTCTGAATACAAACAGATTCTGCAGCCTGTCCAACGTTTTACATTCGGGGGGCTATCGCGGGATGCTTCCATCGTGTCCAACTGTGCCGCGAATGAAACCTTTGGCCGCAAGAGGACATTCTGTGTTTATTCACGAATAAGGACAACGGGATGAACAAGGTGCATGTGGCCGTCTTGATGGGCGGCATGAGTTCCGAGCATGAAGTGTCGCTCGTTTCGGGACACAATGTCGCCGAACGGTTGGATCGCGGCGCATTCGACGTTACGCCCGTGACGATTTTGCGCGATGGCCGATGGTCGTTTTCAGACGGCGATCCCATGGATGTGTTCGACGCCATCCGCGAATTGAAACTTCGCCGCGTGGACTGCGCGTTTATCGCGTTGCACGGCGCCTACGGCGAGGATGGACGCATCCAGGGCATGCTGGACATGCTGGGCATTCCCTACACCAGTTCCGGGTGCGCGGGTAGCGGCCTCGCGATGGACAAGTTGCGCAGCAAGGCCGTGGCGAAACAAGCCGGTGTGCCCGTTGCCGCGCATTGTACGATTTCCGCCGAACAGTGGCGGGAAAACCCTTCGGTTGTGATTGAACAAGTTCAATTGGAATTAGGTTTTCCGTGCGTGATCAAAAGCCCGTGCGAGGGTTCGAGCGTCGGTTTGGCCATCCCGCGTGAGCCCGAAGCGTTTGCCGGAAGCATGAACGAAGTGCTAAAACATGGCGACATTGCCATGGTGGAGCAATATATCCGGGGAACGGAAGTCACCTGTGCCGTCTTGGACGAATTGCCCGGCCGGCGCCCTGTGGCATTGCCTGTCACAGAGATTTGCCCCTTGGCATCGGATTTCTTCGATTACCATGCCAAGTACACGGCGGGCGCTTCGGAAGAAATAACACCCGCGCGGATTTCGCCGGGTCTTACGCAGGCGGTGCAGGAATTTGCCGTCACGGCGCACGAGGCCATCGGCTGCGCCATTTGGAGCCGCAGCGATTTCATCATCGGTCCCGATGGGCCCGTCTGGCTCGAAGTGAACACGACGCCGGGCATGACTCCGACGTCGCTGTATCCGCAGGCCGCCGCCGCCGCGGGCATTTCATACTCGGAACTGGCAGGCCGCTTCGTCATGGCGGCAATCGCCTGGAAAAGGAAATAACCATGTCTATTGCATTCACCAAATTGCACGGGTTGGGCAACGATTATTTGTTCATCGAAACGGAGAAGTATCCGGTTGCCAATCCCCCGGAACTGTCCCGGCAAATGAGCCACCGGCACTTGGGCGTGGGATCGGACGGCATCATCCTCGTGATGCCAGGCGACAAGGCGCCGTTCAGGATGCGCATTTTCAACGCGGATGGCAGCGAAGCGGAAACCTGCGGCAACGGGATTCGCTGTTTCGCAAAGTATGTCTATGATCGCGGCATGATTCATGACACGGAATTTGTCATCGAGACGCTGGCCGGACCGAATCAAGTCGCATTGAAAGTCGAAAATGGCCGGGTTGTAGCAGTCCGATCGAATATGGGCCGCCCCCGTTTCGATCGAAGCGAAATCCCGATGATCGGCGCGCCGGGACGCGTTCTGGAAGAGGATCTTGAGGTGGACGGCCGAACCTTCCCGATCACATGCGCGAACATCGGCAATCCGCATGCCGTCATCTTCGTCGAGGACGCGACGGCCGTCCCGCTTGCGGAAATAGGCCCCAAAATCGAAACCCATCCCAAGTTTCCGCAGCGCACCAACGTCGAATTCGTCAACGTCATGGATCGCGGCAACATCGTCATGCGCATTTGGGAACGCGGCAGCGGCATTACAATGGCCAGCGGCAGCGGTTCATGCGGCGCGGCGTTGGCCTCGATGATAACCGATCGCGTGGATCGCAAGGTGCGCGTGCATCTGGTTTATGGCGAACTCCTCATCGAATGGGCCGAGGACGGATTCGTCTACCAGGAAGGCCCAGCCACCGAAGTTTTTTCCGGCACGTGGACATGACGTCATAATCGTGCCGGGCCGGCCTCAATGAATCCGGCGATGTCCAAGGGTCGCGATGCGGAAATCCGGTACGGCCACATGGTATACTTTGCAATCATGCCTCGCGGAACACGGTGGGAGCGCGGGCCGCATGCAAATGTAAACTTTTCGTAAAAAAACAGGATACACGAGAGGATGCAGGTATGAGTTTCCCCTTGAACACAAGCGCCTACAAACCGCTGGCCATCACACTGGATCAACAAACGCTTACGTCCGAACAGCGCGAACAACTTGCCGTGAACATTCAGATGGTCCGCGATACCATCATTTTCTTTACGGCCATTGCGGGCATACGGGGCCTTGGCGGACACACGGGCGGTGCATACAGCATCGTGCCGGAAGTCCTGATTGCCGACGCCTTTCGGCACGGCAGCGACAAAATTTATCCGATCTACTTCGATGAGGCAGGCCATCGGGTGGCGATTCAATACGCCATGATGGCGTTCAACGGCGAAATTCCGATGGAGAAACTGTTGCACTACCGCGAGGCGGGCCACGGACTCTACGGGCATCCGGAACCCAATCCGCATATCCCGGTCAAGTTCGCATCGGGACGTCTGGGCCACTTGTGGGCATTCGTGAATGGCGTGGCCAAGGCGAATCCGGGCCGGATCGTGTTTCTCTTTGGCTCGGACGGTTCGCAAATGGAGGGCAACGACGCGGAAGCGGCCCGTCTCGCCGTCGCGCAGAATCTCAACGTCAAACTGTGCATTGACGACAACAACGTGACGATTTCCGGCCATCCCGCGGAGTATCTGCCGGGCTACGACATCGGCCGCACACTGGAAGGCCACGGGCTGACGGTTGACACAGGCGACGGGGAAGACCTCGACGCGTTGTTTGCGCGCATGCAGAAGGCCGTCAAGAAAAACGGACCGGTCGCCTTGATCAACAAGCGCGTCATGGCGCCGGGCGTGCCGGGTATCGAAGGCAGCCATGCCGGACACGACGTCATCAAAAAGGATGCCGCCATCGAATACCTCACGGCGCGCGGACATGGCGAAGCCGTCGCGTACCTCAAGGCCCTCACCGTGCCCAAGACCAGCGTTGCATACCTTGGTTCGTCGTCCGAGACCGGCAGCAACCGTACCGAATTCGGAAAAATCGTCAACGGCATTCTCGATCGCATGACGCCCGAGGAACGCGTGAAGCGCGTTTGGGTCGTTGATTCGGATCTGGAGGGATCAACCGGCCTGAACAGTATTCACAAGGCCCATCCGGAGGTCTTTGTCAACGGCGGCGTGCAGGAACGCGGCAATTTCTCGGCGGCCGCCGGTTTCGGTTTCGAAAAGGGCAAGCAAGGCATCTTCAGCACCTTTTCGGCCTTTCTCGAAATGATTGTTTCCGAGGCGACGATGGCGCGCCTCAACGACGCCAATGTCATTTGTCATTTCTCGCACGCAGGCGTGGACGACATGGCCGACAACACCTGTCATTTCGGAATCAATATCTTCTTGGCCCATTCAGGTATTCCCGAAGGCGACAAGACGCGACTCTATTTTGCGGCGGACGCGTTGCAACTCAAGGCCATTGTCGAGCGCATCTGGAACGACGAAGGCATACGCTATGTCTTCACGACACGCTCCAAGGTGCCGTACATTCTCAAGGAAGACGGCAGTAAGTTCTTCGGCGAGGGATATGTTTTCACCCCCGGCAAGGATGATGTCATTCGCGAAGGAACGGCGGGATATGTCGTGTCGTACGGCGAAATGCTCTACCGCGCGCTCGATGCCGTCGAACGCGCGCGCGCCCAGGGTGTCCACGTCGGCCTCGTCAACAAGCCGACGCTCAACGTGTGCGATGGCGAGATGCTCGCCCAAGTGGGCAAAACGCCCTTCGTGCTGGTCGTCGAAGGCCAGAACCGCGTCAACGGTCTCGGCGTGCGTTATGGCACATGTCTGCTGAAAAACGGCTATGCGCCCAAGTACGATTTCATGGGCGTCACCGTGCCCGGCGACGGCGGAATTGCCGAGCAATTGCCGAACCAACGCCTCGAACCGGAACACATTCTGGCCAAAATTCTCGAAATGGCCGGCTGAAATACGTTCATCGCTTGCCCCGGAAACGGACGGCAAGCCGGGCGCGGATGGCTGGCATGCAGAATCCGGCCGTGACGAGATACGCCGTGCCGGCGACGACAATGATGGTCGCGCCGGCGGGCAGATTGGGTGTGTAACTCAACGCAAGACCCGAAACCGTAAAAAATACGCAGAGCAACGTCGCGAGGATCATCATTCCGCGCAATGTGCGCGCGAAATGCCCCGCAATGGCGGCGGGCAACGTCAGCATGGCAATAACGAGGACAACCCCCACCACGGTCACAAGCAACACGACGGTCAGGGCAATCAGCCCAAGCAAAAACAGATAGAAAAAATCAACGGGCACGCCGCGCAATCGGGCGTATTCCTCGTCAAAGCAAACAGCCTGAAACTGATCGTGCCAGATCGTCCCCGCAACGACGACAAGGACATCGAGCGCCAATATCAGCAACAGGTCGTTGCCGGAAACCATCAGAATATTCCCGAAAAGATACGCCATCAAGTCTTCGTTGTATCCCGGCGTACGGGCGATGAAAAGCACTCCGACGGCCATCCCGATCGCCCACAATGCCCCAATGACCGTGTCTTCGCGCTGTTTGGCCCGCAAACTCACGAAGCCGATAATCAGGGCGGCAATCAGCGCCGCGGCGGTCGCACCGTAAAGGGGCGAAAACCACGTCCAGCCGTACACTGTTTCGCAATAACGCGCGGCGCCCATCCCGGCGAGCACGCAGTGTGAAATTCCGCCCGCAATATAACTTATTCGGCGAACAACCACATAGGCGCCGGCGATACCACAGGCAATGCTGGACAAAATCCCCGCCATGACGGCGTATTGCAGAAATCCATGATCGGCTACGGCCTGGAAAAACTCAATCATGACGCACCTCGTGTCCATGCTCGGCGCATCGGTGATCATGTCGGACCAACCGGACATCGCTCCGGTACAAATCGGCGATGGCGCCGCCGGTCAACTCACTCGTCGGATGGACGACGACCGTCCGGTTTACGCACACCACCCGTCGGATGGAGGATGAAACGAACCCGATGTCGTGCGTGACCATCAGGATGGTCAGGCGCCGGCTCAGTTCATCGAGCAGGCGGAAAAGTTCGTTTTGCACAGCCGGATCGATATTGGCCGTCGGTTCGTCGAGCAACAACAGGCGCGGTTCCGAGGCCAGCGCACGCGCGATGAGTGCGCGTTGGCGTTGGCCGCCGGACAAGGCCGCGAAGGGACTTGATGCCATGTCGCCCAATTCCACGTCGCGCAATGCCGATTTCGCCGATTCGCGATCTTCTGGGCGATAGCGCCCCGCGAATGGAATACGGTGCAGGCGTCCCATCAGGACCACATCGAGCACGCGAACGGGAAAACTTGTATCGAACTGGAAAAATTGGGGGACATACCCGACTTGCGATCGGGCTTGCACGGGTGGACGATCCAAAACACGGATACTGCCCATCTGGGGTCGCAGGAGGCCGAGGATCAATTTCAACAAAGTTGTCTTGCCGCCGCCGTTGGGCCCGATGATCGAAACAAAATCGCCATCGTCAATGCGCAAGTTTACATCCGACAGAACCGGCTCCCCCTCGTAGGCAAAAGAAACGTTGTCGAAAACTACCGCGTGCATGGGCTACGCTCCCGGCGCAAACTTGGACACCCAAATCATAAGTATGGATAGGCCAACATTCGGGTTCATGGCTGCATCCATGCATTGCGCAACTGTTGTGCAATGGACTCGACGCCGGCGATGTAATCGCGGGCAAGCGGATCCACGGAAATGACCCGGCCGCCGATAGCGCGCGCGACCGTTTCAGCGGATTTTTTGGGAAACTGCTGTTGGACGAGGATGGCGCGGACGTTTTCCTGTTTCGCGCGATCAATCAAAGCCGCCAGCCGCCAAGCCGTCGGTTCCTTGCCTTCGATCTCGACAGATACTTGTTTCAATCCATACGCATCCGCAAAATAACCGAATGCCGGATGATACACATAAAACGTACGCCCCTTGAACGGTTCGAGGATCGCGGCCACGCGTGCATGCAGCGCGTCGAGTTCCTTTTCCAGCGTTTCAAGGTTTGCCGAATAGCCGGCTTCATAGGCCGGATCGCTGTCCTTGAATGTGCGGGCCATGTTGCGCGCGATAATTTTGGCGTTGAGGGGATTCAGCCACACATGCGGGTCCATGTTGCCGTGATGGTGGCCAGGATGTTCATCGCGCGGTTCCTCGTCCATGTTACGCAACACAATTCCCTCGAGCAAATTGACCACGCGCAGGCGTGGATTGGCCGATGCCATTTTTGCAATCACGCGCTTTTCAAACGGAAATCCCATCTGAAAAAAAACCGGGGCATCGGCAAGATCCGCCAATTGTTTCGGCGACGGTTCATAAACATGATAATTTTGTCCCGGCCCCACCAGCACCGGCGCCTCTACCCTGCCGCCGCCAATTCGTTCCGCCAGATACGCCAGCGGGAGTATGCCCACGCCCGCCTTCAGGGGAGCGGCCATCGCAAAGATACCTATCAACAAAACAAACATCCCCGGATCCTCATCGGTCTTTTTCGACGGAACACACCAGATGAAATTCGTGGCAGTCGCCGCATTCGCGCAGGGGATGCGCCTCGGCGAAGGCGTCCCAATGTTCCTTTTGTTTTGGCGTCAACACGCCCGTTCCATGGCATAGCGGGCAAGCGCTTCCCAGCGCCTGCAATATCGCCTCCCGAATGAACTCCGATCGGTTGTCAATTCCACGCAACAAATTCCAGAGCGATGAATCCACCTTGAAGGTAACGATTTCTTCTTTAGTCTTGGCTTTGGGCATGGCGCGCAATCCTTCTCTTTGCCTATATTATTACAAAGTATTACAAATGCGTCAATTTCGCTGTCCGTCACCAACCATGTTCGTCTTGGGCGGGAAATGAATTTCCAACTTTTTTCGTCGCCTTTGTTCTTTTTCCCGAAAATTGGCTTGAAGCACCGCGAACAAGTGTGGTAGTGTTTGAACGTAAAATCTTGCTTTTCGCGACGATATGTTGTGGTGTTGCGGATTTGGAGTAGGATATATTGTTGATCGCGAGGGGAATAATCGGCCGGTTTGGGCGGATGTTAGGGCAACTTTTATGTCTGCCGCGGGATAGTGTATCGAAAGCCCGGATCAGGCATGGGGTGTTGTTTTTGTGTTCCGGCATGGAATGGTCTTTCGGACAAGGTGATGTAACATGGAATTGATAACGTTTGCCGTCAAGCATGACTGGGCGGTTCTGCTGCCGATTATTTTCTGTTCGGTGTTGGTGCTGTCGGTGGCGGTCGAGCGGTTTGTGTTTTACCGGCGAAACCGGCGCGATGTGGTCCAGTTCATCAACCGGCTCGAACGCGACTTGCAACGCAACAATCTGAACAGCGCGCTCAACCTGAGTTGCGAACTGGGCGGATTGCTGGGCGAGGTTTCGGAAGAAGGAATTCGGACGCTTGCAGAACAAAAAAGCAGTTTCGAGCGCCTCTTCGACATCACGGCCAATCTTGCAACGCGCAAACTGGAACGAAACTTGTCCATCCTCGGAACGATTGCCACTATCTCGCCCTATCTGGGCCTGTTCGGCACCGTTGTGCGCATTTTGCTGACCTTCGGCGAGATGGCCAAAGGCGGCGGGGGCGGGGGCGCGCCGATGATCATGTTCGGGATTGGATCGGCGTTGATTGCAACGGCGTTTGGATTGGGCGTTGCGATTCTCGCCGTGGGTCTGAACAATTATTTCCACACAATCGTGGGCCGTTGGGAAGAAGATTTTCAATTGTTGAAACTCTTGTTCCTTTCGGTGGCTGATCGCCGTCCCGCCGCTTCGGCCGCGCCGGCCGCCGCACAGCCCTATCGGCGTCCCGCGGAGATTTAGCGCGCATGAAAGCGATAGGCGCCAAAGGCCATAAGCGCCTGGTGGATGAAATCAACATCACCCCATTGACGGACGTGTTTCTGGTGCTTCTGATCATCATGATGGTGGTCGCCCCGATGCTGAAAATGACCCGGACCGAAATCATTCCGCCGGTCGTTGACGGCGGGTCGCCCATCGAGAAAGTACGGCTGGTCGTCGAAATCACGCGTGACGGACGCTATTTCGTGGACGGCGACGAGACGAATCCCGCGGATCTCGCGGAGACCATGCGCCAGAAAGGCGGCGCGTTTGCCGAAAAAGACGTCATCATCCAGGCGGATCGCCTGACAAAAAGCGGGGTGGTGCTCAAGGTGTTCGATGCGGCGCGGGAAGCCGAATTTGAAACGATGACGGTCGCCGTCGAGACGTTGTCAAAACGGCGTTCCGAGGAGTTGGATCGTCTTCCCCCGCTTGAAGAGGTCCCGGCGACATGACCTCGCAACGCGGTTACCAGATACACGAAATCAACATCACACCGCTGACCGATATCTTCCTGGTCTTGTTGGTCATCATGATGGTCGTTACTCCGATGATAGATTTCGCGGGCTTGAACATGGCCGTCATGAGCGTGGGTGATGCAAGCAATACGGAGACCACCCCGAAAACCTTGCGGTTGAGCGTGGATGCATCGGGCGCCTATACGGTTGACGGCCGGGTCGTGCCGCTGTCGAGCCTCGGCGATGTGTTGCGCGAGAAAGCTCCGGAAAATCCCGATGGACTGCTGGTCGAAACCGATCCCGACGCGCCGCATGAAGCCATGGCGCGGGCCATGGCCGCGGCAACGTCCGCGGGCATCAAGAAACTGGCCGTTGCCCCGAAAGAACCGCCGACCGACGCCGGCGGTACGGCAGACAAGCCGGCGGGCAAGTCAAAGAAATAATAACGCCTTGGCCGCCGACGGCCGCCAAGGCGTCTTGTTTCTTTGTGCCGCGTTCTTCAGGCTTTCCGGTCGAACAACTTGCCGATCATTTCCTGGAACTTGGCCGAGATCTTCAATATTTCCTCGGGAGGAATCTGTTTGATGATCTCGTTGTTTTCGCCGATGATTTGCGCAATGATCCGCTTGCTGGCGTTGTCAATGCGCAGACGCGTGCCCGTGCGTTTAGGGCCTTCGGACGCCTCGGTTTTCACCGCGGTCCGCTGCTCCTGTTCCACTTTCGGTCTTGGACCCAATCGCGCCACCGGAGCGGCGCTGTCTTGCTGCGATTTTACGGGGCGCGGAAGGAATTCAGGAGCCTGTGCAACAGGATAGGCGGCCGATAGAACCGGGTCCTGTCCGCTGATGCCAGCAACTCCCATAATCATGCTCCTTCAAGGCGCCAAGGCCGTTTAGCGCAACAGCGTCAATGCCGTCTGGGGAACAAGGTTCGCCTGCGCCAGCACCGACGTGCCCGCGCTCACGAGAATCTGGTTCCGCGTGAACGCACTCGTTTCGCTGGCAATGTTCGCGTCGCGAATGGCGCTTTGCGAGGCCGCCGAATTTTCCTGCTGGATGGCCAGTGTGTTGATGGTGAATTCGAGACGGTTCTGGTACGCGCCAAACTTGCCGCGCAACGATGAAACGCTGTTGATGGCGTTATCGATCGTGCTGATGGCGGAAACCGCCGCGGCCATGGTCGAAACGCGCACACCGCTGATGCCCAGATCGTTGGTCTTCGCGCCGCTGACGGCGATGACGAGCGTCTGGCTGGTCATGGCGCCGGCTTGCAGCGTAATCGTCTGCGCCGCGCTGAGCACGCGGATTCCATTGAAATCCGTATCGGTCGCGATCGAGTCAATCTGCGACAGCAACTGGAGCACCTCGCTGTCGATCGCGATGCGGTTGTTCGTGCTCTGCGTGCCGTTGGCGGCCTGCACGGCCAATTCGCGAATGCGCTGAAGGATGTTCGTTGTCTCGCTCAACGCGCCTTCGGCGGTTTGGGCGAGGCTTACGCCGTCCTGGGCGTTTCGCTGGGCCATGTCCGTGCCGCGGACCATCGAGTTGAACCCTTCCGCAATGGCCAATCCCGCCGCGTCGTCGGCGGCGCTGTTGATCCGCAGTCCGCTGGAAAGCCGCTGGAGCGACTTGTTCAGGGCTTGTGTGTTGCGGTTGAGGATTCGGCCCGTGTCAATCGCGGCCACATTTGTGTTGATGCGTAAACCCATGTGTCTACCTCCTTGTTTTTAAGGGGCGCCGGGCATCCCTACCCGGACCCTTGGTTCATCCCTGCCTGCGTCGGACCTGTCGCTCCGGCTCCCGCGCATATCGTCCATCATTTCGTAAACCAACGGTATGCATGGCGATACCGGCATCCTGTATGGCGTTTTCCGCCGCGATCGCGTTTTCCGCCTGAACGGATTGGAAATCGTCAGCGAATTCGACACGGTGAAAACATTTGCCGCCAAAGGAATTGAGGGATCCCGCATGACATTCTGATTTTCCGATAACGCCGGTGAAAAAAGAGACACCCTTCCGCGAAACTGCGACAGTCCGCGAAAGACCGTCAACCACCTTTCCGGCATCCGGATCCGGAACATTCGTCTCAAATCGAAGTTCCAACTAATTTACCTCCTTGAGTGACGCCCGTGAAGCATCCCTGTTTCACGGTGATACATTGTGTTGCCGCCCAAATCTTCCCTTTTCCGGCTGCGCCGCGAAATCGTGTCTTTTCGCATGTCCCATCCGGATGGGCATCGCCTCCTTTCGTTTCATGCAGTTGAGCGCTCCGGCCTTTACGTGTCCAAAAGCCGGAGCGCATTTCCCGATGTAGTCGTGTACTCTCGTTTCACCGGCAAACCGCCGGGAGAAACCGTTACCGGAGCAACTGAAGCGCCGTTTGCGGCACAATGTTGGCCTGCGCCAGGACCGAAGTGCCCGCGCTGACCAGGATTTGGTTGCGCGTGAAAATGATGGTTTCCTGCGCGATATTCGCGTCGCGGATGGCGCTCTCGGACGCCGACGAATTCTCCTGTTGGATGGCCAGCGTGTTGATGGTGAATTCGAGCCGGTTTTGGTAGGCGCCGAATTTGCTCCGCAACGACGTGACGCTGTTGATGGCATTGTCAATTGTGCTGATGGCGGAAACGGCCGCGGCCATCGTCGAAACGCGCACGGCGCTGATGCCCAGATCGTTGGTTTTCGCGCCGTTGACGGCAATGACGAGCGTCTGGCTGGTCATGGCGCCGGATTGAAGCGTGACGGTCTGGGCCGAGCTCAGCACGCGCATGCCGTTGAAATCCGTGTCCGTGGCGATGCTGTCGATCTGCGAAAGCAGTTGCAGCACCTCGCTGTCAATCGCGATGCGGTTGTTCGTGCTTTGCGTGCCGTTGGCGGCCTGCACGGCCAGTTCGCGGATGCGCTGCAGAATATTGGTGGTCTCGCTGAGCGCGCCTTCCGCGGTTTGAACCATGCTGACGCCGTCCTGGGCATTGCGTTGCGCCACAGCGGCGCCGCGGACCATCGAATTGAAACCTTCGGCGATGGCCAGCCCGGCGGCATCGTCGGCGGCGCCGTTGATGCGCAGTCCGCTGGACAGGCGTTGCAGGCTCTTGTTCAGGGCCTCGGTGGAGCGTCGTAAGACGCGGCTGGTGTTGATGGCGGCTACATTGGTGTTGATGCGAAGTCCCATAGTGCTATCCTCCGTGAGTGCTTGGACCCTCGCGCGTCCTTGCGCGATTGTTGTTTGCGGATCGCTTCAGGCGAACCGCGTCCCATTGGGCCGAATGCCTTGGAAACCGAATCTTCAGGATTCGGGATTCCATCCCATTGACATCCGGTGTCGCTGCCTGCCGTTTCCATTCCGGCAGGTTCCATCCATTGACCATTTTGCTTGCCGGCGCCCGGTCCCATTTTCCGCGCGACGGCCGATCCGGTTCTTCCGGACCGTTTGACTCTTATTCAACTGTCCATCGGGCCTCGCGGGCGCATTCCCGCTTACCTGCGTAATTTATCGGCAACTTTAGCCGAAACTTTAGTGGGGTCAAAAAAATTTTTTCAAAAATGTGTGAATCCTTCGGAAGACTATGATTTACAGGCAGTTAGGCGGATATTGCTTCGATAATGCTCTCTTTTTGAAAATCATTCCGGCCGGCATAAATGGAAAAATTTCCCAGGAAATGACTACAAACGGTACCGGCGGCGCAATGGCGATTTGGGATGCAATTTTGCCTTTGGATTTGAAGGGACACGATTCCACCGCACCGGAAAAAAGAAAGAGATGGCGGAGAGGGCGGGATTTGAACCCGCGGCACACCTTTCAGCGTGCACACGATTTCCAATCGTGCTCAATCAACCACTCTGACACCTCTCCACAAGGGGTCAACCTGATATTTCGATTATAGGGGGGGTACGCCCCGGATGTCAAAGAAACGTTGTTGGCATCGTTTAAAAAGCGCCGGCCGCCAAGTTATCTGCTTCTTCCACGGCCCATCGAACGTATTCCGGCGGCCAAAAGGGCGATTGCTGAGAGCCATCCGTTGACAGGAAGCCCCACGCTTCGGTCTATCGTGTAGGCGGGACCCGGCATCCAATTCATGCTTTTCCCCGTGGCCCAAAGCGAATGTCCCGAAGCATTCTTGATCGAGTCGTCGTCGCGCACGGCCAGATTCAACGTGCCTTCGCCCACACCTGTATCAACCACGATGCGATACGATGCGGCGTCCTTGGCCGGTTCAATGCCGATGATCGACGCGCCCGCCAGGCCGTTGCGCCCCACAGGCTCGAAGTCCGATTCGTCCACACCCGTAACCGGTTCGCTGAACGTGACAAGAAAGGCGACTTCCTGGTTACCGGTTGTTTCGATAGTTTGCAAGGGATTGATTGGATTTACGCTGCACCGTTCGACGGATACGACCTTGGGATAGGGGTAATCGTTCAAATAATCGTCTATGCAAACTTCAAAACAGTGATTCACCAGGATGGCATGTCCAAGCGCGCTCAAATGAATCCAATCGTCTATCGGTCCCATGCCATCAATGCCCAAAACCGCCGGATCCAATCCATAGGACGCAATTTCCTCCGACCATTGGGATTCATAGAACAAGATTCCTTCCCACGGGCTTTTGCGAAACGTTGGATCGCCTCCCAAGAAGGGGACATAGTTGTCCTCCAGTTGACCCGGTTTGGGAACCTGATGCGGGGCAAAGCGAAATTGATCCACGCCGGCGGGATCCCAGTGCGGCGCATGCTTGCATTCGCCGGTCCATGGCTGTTGCACCCATGCGGGAATGTTTTCGCCGGGATACCCCAGTTCATACTGGAGCATGCCGTAATTGTTGACGAACCGGCACCGCTCGATATCTTTTACTTCCTGCAGAATTCGCTGTTCACATCGCGCCATCACGTCGTTGACCCCGTTGCACATCAGCAAGGCGTCGGACGGCAAAGTGGCGCAATTATTGCCGGCTTTCTTGATTGAATTCGCATAATCGTATCCGCACAGGACGACGCGAATGTTTGGCCGCGTTTCAACCATGTTGCGAATAACGGTGGCGACATTGCCGGCAATCCAAGAAAAAAACGCGGCCTCCTGTTCCGGCGTATCGTGATTTTCGAACCAACTGGTGGGTTCCCCGTACATGACGTCGTTTCCGCCCAAGGTCAGAAAAACGATATCCACCTCGGGATTGGCCAACAGATAGTTTCGCGTATTTTCAAGTTTGATCGGCATCGCCCATTGATTGGCCTTGGTGCTGCCCAAGGCGATATTCCATGCATCGAACTGAGGGAAACCCCGGGCGTCGAGCACCTCGCGAAAGGTATGGTCGAGCCACATGAAATGAGTCCAACTATCGCCGGCCATTAAAATGCGCGTCACCGGCCCCGTCCCCCGCGCTTCCACGTTCCACCCAGCAACCATCACCAACATCAACAACAACGGGTACTTCAACTGCTTTTGCACTGCAACTGCTCCTTACTGCATGTACTACACCTGCTATACAATATCTTACCATTTTATACAAAACGGACAGACGATTGCACGTGGAAATTTTCTTCAGGTTTCCCAATGGATTCGGTTAGATGACCTCCAGTTCATCCCGGCCGGGCAATTTCGGGAACGCCGCGTGGGGTTCGCGTTGATACCAAAATGCCACGGACGCGAGATCGTCCTGAAGGGGCAGATAGCGCCCGTAACTTTTCCAGCCCAAGGCCTGGATCGTCACGCGAAGGTCTTTTTCAAAACGGATGGGGTCCATGATATGCCACCGGTACAGGCCGAAACGCTGTTGCGACTGGTATGCGCCGTCGGGACGGATGACTTGGTGCATGCCGGCATAAGGCGTCGTGAATTCACGGTATTGGCCGCCGATGTCAAATCCGTACGATCCGCAGAAATAGTCCTCGGTGCCCGTGCCGCAGATTGTTGGCCATTGTTTGTCGCCGTCCATAAAGAACTTGATCTCGCCCTCGCCCCACCAGCCGGTGTTGTTCACGCCCCAAGCCAGATAGGTGCCGACATAATGGCCCTTGCCTTTGATGCCTTCGACAATCGTGTAGTCTTCCTTGTACGGCAACGGATTTGTGCGGCGGAATTGCGCGTGAAAATAGCCGGCGTCTTCGGGCACTTCCGTCAGCGTGTAATTGATTTGGTAATACAGCACCATGTCCTCGTCGGCCATGTTTTCAAAAGTCATCCGGCAATGTTTGCGGAAGGGCATTTCCCAGTACGAATTGAACGCGCTGCCCGGATTCACGCAGACGGGCAGGCTGACCAGCGGCGCGTATTTACCCCAGCCCATCGCGAAAAAGTCGCCGATGGGACATTCGATGCTCGGCGTCTTCTCGTTATCCCAATAGACGCGCAGAATGCAAAAACGCCAGTTGCCCGACGGCGTGAACCACATCTGCTGGATCGCGCCCGGACCGTCAATGTCGGCGAGATCGAAGGTTGTGCCGGCCTTGACAACGACGCTCGGCGAGATCTTCCAGCCGCGGCCGAGGTCGCGCGCACATTTCGCGCCGGTGCCGTCGGTGGCCATGCCACCCTTGCCCTTCGCGCCCGTGAAGTTCTCCGCCGACAGCGATCGAGTCTTTGCGTTCGACAGCAGACTCAGGTTTCCAAGGTTCAAATTCAGCCCGTTGTACATGGAAGTTTCTCCTATTCCCGCTTTTTCTGTAGGGGTGATGTTCCCCAACTATTACTTCTTCAGCAAGGGTAAAAGTTTCGAGTCAATTTCCGCCTCGTCTTCGCCCAACTCGACTTTGTTCAACGTCCAGATTTCGGTATGTTCGACTTTTCCGCCGCCGGCGGCGAGTTTTGTCATTGGTCCGAGGGTTTCGACTTCGAGCATATCCCAATCGGTGAACGTTTCCGTATTGCATCCATAATCAGGATATTTCGCGTTCGCGTCGATCGCGAACTGCTTGATGAACAGGTCGTCTTTCAATAAATAGGCCGCCCAGCCCTGCTTGTTAAGAAATCCGATTTTCTGTTTGGTTTTCGCGCCGGGATCCTGCCGCAATTGGATGTATTTGTTGCCCCAAGTCCATCGTGGATCGGCCATTTGCGTGTAATGCCAGAGCACAACGGGCCGCGCGGGTAGTAGGTAATCCTCGTGCCGGCGAAACTCTTCCTGCGGGAAGATCGCGCGGCCACCGGGCGCCATGACCGACAGTGCCCACGGCGCCAGTTCGATTTCCCACAGGTTCAAATTTATGATGCGGTGAAGAATGGCGACCTTGTTTTCTTTAGGGTCCATGGTCACTTCAATTTCTTTCTGGACGCCGTTGCCCGTTTCAGGTTTCGGGACCAGTTTTAACGTCTTGCCGTCGAACGTGTACTTGACCGGGTCGTTGTCCGGCCAGTACGTGCGCGGCATTTCCTCCGGCGCGTGCCAGAGGCGATGTCCGCCGTAATTCCGCCACTCGCTGCCGCCGGTCATGCCCAGGGTCTTTTCATACTCCTTGAAAAGATTCTGGCCGCCCGTGAATCCAAACCGGATCAGGCGCGGCCCGATATCCGTTGTCGCAATCAACTCGATCCGTCCATTCGTCAACTTGACGCAATTCGGCCAACCGCCATAAGAAACTTTCTCTTCCATCGTGACTCCCTCCGCATAACCCATCAATGGCGCCATCGCCAGCATATACATCAACGCGAAACGTATTCTCTTCATCGTTCTCTCCCTCCCATACCGTTTTCACCGTGCCATCTTACACTCCCCGCAATGCCGTGATTGTAAAGACCCCGAATCATCGTGTCAAAAGCGCGTGTCCGATTTATTCCTTCTTCACGGTAAAATAGAATCCGACATCACGCCATGTCTTGATTAGATCGCGGATGATGGAAGCGGGCCGAAGCCGCAGGCTGAGTTCGGTGTTCGTCGTGTCCCAACAGGCGCGGTTGCAATGGCGAACCTTGGTGCGCATGCGCTCCATTTCCGGGGATCCCCAGATGGTTTCGAGCGGCTGATCCCGCACCGAAAGGGTTCCATCCATGTCGCAGCAGGGCGCGACGATGCCGGCCGGATTTATCGCGCAGGCGGCATATCCCGCGTAGCAGCGGAACTGCAGCGGCTTCCGGTAGAGATCGGCCATGCCCGCAAAGAACATGGCCGAGGTGGTCAGGATGCGGCTGCGGCGCGAGGCCGCGATAAGTTCCTTGATTTCATAGTCGAGCTCGTCGAGATCCTCCTGCGAAAAGATCAGATCGGAATAGTGCTCGATGCGCTTGCGGCGATGCAGGAGGTTGGTGTGAATGGGCGCGAATTTGATCTGGTGGGCGCCGATTTCCTCTGCGAACGGTATCATGGCGGCGATGTTTTTGTAATTGAGGCGGGTGATGACGCAGTTGATGCCGACCTGCACTTCCGGGGCTAGTTCGCGCGCCAGTTTGACGCCCTGCACGGCCAATTCGAACGATCGCGGGCCGCGGAGACTGTCGTGGGGTTCCGGGCCGGGGCTTTCGATGGAGATGGACAGCGCGTTGACGCCCGCCTCGCGCAACTGGATCACGTTGTCCCGGTCAAGCAGCATGCCGTTGCTGCACAGATGCACCGCCATGCCCAGTTCGCGGGCGAAGCGGATGAGGTCGAAGACGTCTTTTCGGAGCAGCGGCTCGCCGCCCGTCATCGAGACGATCGTGCATCCCAGATTTCGCGCGGATTGCAGGACCGATTTCCATTCGCCGGTATCAAGTTCCGGCTGATCATCACAGGTCGGATCGTACTCGCATACCCCGCACATTTTGCAGCGCAAATTGCAGCGTTTGGTGAGGAACATCAGCAGGATCGGCATATAGCGCGGCGGACGCCCTAGCGCCCGGTTCCACATGACGTTTGCCACGCGAAATCCGTTTCCGAGAAAGAGCGCGAAACGCCGTATTGCGGAAACCGTGTCCTGATCACTCATTTTCTGCGTTACAATCCTCTTTGGCGGATTATGGCAATCGCCTGCTCCGCCTTTCCATTGAAAAACGCGCGGTTAGGGAAACACGGTTTCCCATTTGTATGTTTTTGCCAGACAATCCAGTGTTATAAGTTTGCCGCCCTTCGGAAGCTTGTCCCCGCCGTAACCGCCGGCGCCGGTCGCGCGTCCATAAACGAGTTCGACGCCGTCGAAAACGCCGCCGAAGTCGTTGGTGTGATCGTGCCCGCAAAAGCAGGCGCGCACATTGAGCGATTTCAGGAGGGCCAGCGACGTGCCGTCCTCCTTTTCGCTCATCACGTTTTCCTTCTTGACGCCAACAGCGAGATCCTGCTTCCAGACTTCATCGTATTGCTTGAGTGGGATGTGGAAAAAGGCCAGCCGCGGCACATCGGGCGGAAGCGACGCGGAAATCTTGCGCAGCCAGTCCTGTTCCGTCTTGACGAGACCATCGCGATGTGTGTTGAGGCAAAGGAGTTGCCACGCAATCCGCTTGTGGCGGCCCAAAATGCCGATAACGTGATTGCCGTCGGTTGCCGCGCCGCGATAAAGGGAATTGCGCGCCGACGCAAGGGTCCGATGGCCCACGGCGAAATCGGGAAGTTGATCGTGGTTTCCCCAGGCGTAGGTCCACGGCACGCCGAGCGCCTCGAATTGCGCAACGGCGAACCGCATGAATTCCTCGCCGCGATTGTCCCGGTTCTCAGGCCACGAGTCCCCCGTGACAACCACGAGATCCGGGGAGGTTTTGTTGACCAGCGCCTTCATCATCGCCACGGAAGCGTTGTTGGTGATGGCGTGTCCGGTTTTTCCCGCGAAAAAATGCAGATCAGTGAATTGCAGAATGCGCACATGGCGTGGATTCGACGGGTGCAGGCGCGCTTCCCATTCGCACGCATGGGAAAGCGACGGTTCCAGATGCGATTGGCCGGCGCAACCGGCCGCGAGAATTGCCGCGCCCGCCCCAGTCCGAACCGAACGGGCCAGAAAATCCCTGCGTGTCAGTGTATGTTTCATATCGTCTTCCCTCAACTGGTTTTTCAGATGTGCGAAATGCATCGCACTACAACAGCGGGTGTTTTCGATCCGCGAGCGGCAGCGCGACGCGTCCCGTGCCGAAATGCGCGGCGTACACCGCCTGGATCATTTCCAGCGAGTCGCGGCCATCCTGCAGACTGGCCATCGGTAGACGATGCTCGCCGATGGAGGCGATCAAATCGTTGACGATCGGCGCATAACGTTCGACCTCCGGATTTGTGAGCCGGGTATCCGGCGCGCCCGGCAGCGGCTCCCAGCCGATGGATGGATCCTGCGCGTCCCACGATGGCTGCCGCCAATATCGCACACGCGGCCCGGCATCCTGACGGATAGTGACCACGCCTTTGGACCCGAAGATGTCCACGCCCCAGCGATTGCCGTTTCCATCGCGATTCTTTGTCGTTGCGAAGTGGCCTGTGATTCCATTCTTGAAGCGGAACATGGCGTGAATGCGGTCGCCCGTCACCTTCCCGACCGGTTCAGTCGCGTCATGGATGTCCGATCGTGTCGCGGGCCGTCCGTCTACGGTAATGCCGGCCATGCACTCCACCGCATCACCCGCAAAGAAGCGCATCATGTCGAAGATGTGCGTGCCCAGCACGATGAGATCCTCGCCGCCGGCCCTTTGATCTTCCTTGCCGCGACCGCGCATCTCGAGCACCTCGCCGACAAGGCCTTCTTCGAACACCGCGCGTTTTACAAATTGGACAATGGGCGTCACGCGAAAGTTGAAGCCGATTGTCCAGCGCAGATCTTTTTCCTCGATGGCGCGAATCATCTCGTCCGCCTCGACAAGATCCGCCGCAATGGGTTTTTCCATCATGCCGTGAATGCCGTGCGCGGCAGCGGCCAGCAGGTACTCGTGGTGCCGGCGGGTCCAACGCGGGCCAATCGCCAGCAGATCCGGTTTCTCCTTTTCGAGCATTTCGCGGTAATCAGCGTAGGTCCGCTGCGCCTTGGCTTCGGCCGCATGTTTGGCGCGGCCTTCCGGATCGGGATCGGCCAGCCCTACGACCTCGATGTCGGGACGGCACGCCCAAATCCTGTGAAGGCTGTGGCCGTAGCCGCCTTCCTTCGTGTCGCCCAGCACGCAGGCGCGCCATTTTTTCTCCGGTTCTGCCGCGCGCGCCGTCATGCCGACTGCGGCCATCATGGCGGATGCACCCAGAAACTTTCGACGATCCATCTGCATGTTCGCTCCTCCACGGTAATGCATTGGCATACTTTAGCATTCACCGGGGAAAAGAATAAACTGGATTTCAGTGATTATTTTGGCAGAATGTGATTACTTTTTCCCGTCGTCCGGATGCTCGTCAAAAGATTGATAGGTATCCGGCAGGACGTAGGTGAGCGTGGTCAGCGAAAAGGGAAAAATCGCATTCTCCAATTTCAACGGGAATGTGATGGCGACGAAATAGGCGGCATAACCGGTTTCAGGTTTCGTGAGTCCCACGGAGGCGGTGCATTTACCGATCAGTTCAGAGGAGACCCAGCGGGCTTTACGGAAATCGCGTGTGGGGGCTTGGGCATGCCAAAGCGCGGCGGTGGCTTCGGGATCGTCCCACGAAACTTGCAGGGAATGACCGTTTACGAATTTCCATTCGAGATGCGGCATGCTGCCGCCTGTCAGCATGGCATGGAACTGCGCCGCGACGACCGGCACGATGTTGAGGTTGAGGCCGTGGCCGGCGTTGGGCTCATAGTGTATCCACTTCGGTCCCGGAAAATCGTTGAAATAAAATTTGGCGGAGTCAACGGTCCAGTATTCGTCGTTGGTTCCCAGGATGATTGTCTTGGGCAAAGCCAGTTGATCGCGGTATGAATACGGGTCCACGATATCGCTCAGTTTTTTGCCGGCCGGCGTCTGAAGATAGTCCTGAATCTTGAGTTCGGTATAATCGGCGACTTGTTCGCTGTACCCGCCGTAGCACTTTTTCTGGTGCGCCATTTGAGGTCCCATGTTCAGCATGTCAATGACCATGGGCGCGATGGCGGCGACGCGCGGGTCGGCGGCGGCGGTCAGCCACGTCGTCCAACCGCGCTTGGACGCGCCCGTAACCATGAATTGCTTGATGTCCTGTTCCCATTTTTCCCGCGCGACAGATTGAACCGTGTCCATCGCTCTGACAGCGCTTTTGACCATCGGCAGCAGCAGGGGCCAGTCGTCGCCCTCGCCCCTGCCGAACCGTTCAAAGGTATAGGCGATGATCGCGTCTTCATATTTGCCGTCGAAAAGCGGCTGGTTGGGCACTTGCCAGATGCGGGCCACGACGGCGTGCGTGTGCCCGGCGATCATGGCAAGCACCTGCGATTCCTGATCGCGGAGGTCCGGGGCCTCCTCGGTATTGTCACCGCCGCCAATAAATAACAGGGCCTTGTCGGGATACTTCACGTTCTCCGGCTTGAAGATGGCCACCCAATGATCCCATGTAAGTCCGTGCCAGGTCTGCGAGGTCATCCGGACGATATAAGCCGTGCTTTGTTGGACAGGAAGCGTCGAATGGACGGCGTATTTGTAACTGTCGTCGGATTTTCCGACGTAATCCTTTAGAATGCCGGCGGACGCCGGACCTGCAAGAATCAGTGCAGCCAACAGCACAAGGGCGATCAATCCGCGTGTCTTCATCATTTCAACCTCCGACGTGAACCGTTTTCAACGTGTGCGCGGAATGGTTCCGCGCCGGTATTCCGTTTCATTTATCTTTTCCCAAACTGTCGCGAATTCTCAAATACGAGTCAAAACGGGCGCGGGGTATCGCGCCGGTTTCGACGGCCTCGCGGACGGCGCAGCCCGGTTCGTGCGTGTGAATGCAATTGCGGAATCGGCAGGCCGCCGCGAATTCGGCCATTTCCGGGAAATAATAGGCGACTTCTTCGGGTGAGACATTCCATACGCCGAGGTTCCGCGCACCGGGCGTGTCAATGATTCGGATGCCTCCGGCTAATTGAAAGAGCCGGGAGTTGGTCGTGGTATGTTTGCCTTTTTCGTTGTATTGGCTGACTTCCTGCACGGGCAGTTTCAACGTCGGATCGAGCGCGTTGATCAGGGAGGATTTCCCCACGCCGCTGTGGCCGGCAACCACGCTCAATTGCCCGGCCAACGCGGCGCGCAACGCGTCGAGCCCCTCCCCCGTTTCACAACTTGTGCCGATTACCCTCATACCGATTTCGCGGTACAAACGCACGGCCTCCGGCTCCGTGTGGACAAGATCGATTTTATTGACGACGAGTATCGGCTCGATGTGGCCGACTTGCGCGGCGATCAGGTAGCGGTCCACGAGTCCGGGCTTGAAATTCGGACGCGCCGCCGACGCCACAATGACTAAAAGGTCCACGTTGGCCGCGATGACTTGCTCTTCCAGCGCAGAATGGACATGCGCGAGACGGCTGAGTTTTGTTCGGCGCGGCGCCACGCCCCGCACAATCGGGGTTTCCCCGGCGAATTCAATCCGGACTTCGTCGCCCGGCGCAAGGACTGTCGATCGGTCGCGCCCAAGGCGTTCGTCTATTTCAGCCATGAGTTCCCGATCGTCCGACCAAACAAAGGCCCAACGGCCCGTGTGCGCCACGACAATCGCGTTGGGGCGCACATCCTCCGGCGCAATCGTCAAAGGAGGTGGTTCGGGCACGCCGGCGGCTTTGCGATGCTTGGCTCGATCGTGGGTAAAGGCGAATTCGTGCCGCGTGATCCAGTCGCGCGTGCGGACGGCCGGGCCTTTCTTTTGTCGCTTTTTCACAGGCGCCCCCAGACGACCGACGACTCCCAAACGATCGGGATGTCCAACTGGCCGGTATCGGCGACATCCGCGCGAAGGCGCGCCAGTCCCGCCTCGAATTCGCCTTCCGGCAAGAGATCATAGGTCGAGATGAATTTGCCCGCGACACGATCGACATAGGCTTGATCAATGGGCCGCGGCCGGTCCACGAAATGCTCGGCAGCCGTTTCGACAAAACCGCTCATGCGCAAGGCTTCTTCCACGGACTCAAGGGGCTGAAATCGCGCCGTGTCCACCTTGGCAAAACTTGGAAAGTAACGATTCATCGGATGCCGGCAGATGAACGAGGTCGAGGCGGTTACAAAGGCCGCATACCCCCGGCCAATCACCCGAGCGCATTCACGAAAAACGACGGCGAGATCGGGCAGGTGGTGCAGAATGTACACGCCGAAGACGAAAGGAACCGAAGCGTCCGCAAGCGGGATTGCCTCAGCGGACGCATGCAGCCAAAGGGCGGGAAGCCCTTTCGTGCGTCCCTGCGCCAGCATGCCCGCGGAACGTTCCAAGGCAACCAGCGGGCAGGCGTATTCACGTAGAAATGCTTGCGTGTTGTTTCCCGTTCCGGCGCCCAGTTCGAGAACGCATCCCGCACGGCATGCGGCGGCCAGTTCCCGCAGACGGGGCATGAAGGGACCGCCGCCGCCCCGGTAATCGTCGTAGTACCGGGCTATCCGATCATAATCCACACGCATGACACGGCCCTTCCGGAACGAGATCTTCCCTTTCCGGCAAGATATGGAAATCAATCCCGCTCGGAGGAGCACCGCTTCTCAACAAACGCGCCCACCTCATCCATGGGGATGCGTTTTTGCTGCATCGAGTCGCGCTCGCGAATCGTCACGGTGCCGTTTTCCTTCGTGTCGTAATCAATGGTGATGCAGAACGGCGTGCCGATTTCGTCCATGCGGCGGTAGCGGCGTCCGATGGCGCCGCCTTGATCGTAGAACGTGGCGAATCGTTTCCGGAGCCGCCGTTCAAGGTCAATCGCGATGTCGGCCAGTCCGTCCTTCTTGACCAATGGAAAGACGCCCGCCTTGATCGGCGCAAGTCTTGGATGCAGACGCATCACGACCCGTTTTTCACCGTCCGCTTCGTCCTCGTCGTAGGCGTCGCACAACACGGCCAAGCAGGTGCGATCCGCGCCCGCCGACGGCTCAATGACGGTTGGCACGAAACGCTCCTTGCTTTCGGGATCGAAATAGGAAAGGTCCTTGCCGGAATGGGTGGAGTGCTGCGTCAAATCGTATGTGCCACGGTTGGCTAGACCCTGTAATTCACCCCAGCCAAACGGGAAATCGTACTCGATGTCCACCGTGCGCTTGGAGTAATGCGCAAGCGATTCCTTCGGATGCTCAAACCAGCGTAATTTCGATTCCTTCAGGCCGATGTCGAGGTACCATTGCCAGATGCAGGCCTGCCAATGTTCGAACCAATGGTCCTCCTCCTCCTGCCGGCAAAAAAATTCGATTTCCATTTGCTCGAATTCGCGGCTGCGGAAGATGAAGTTGCGCGGGTTCACCTCGTTTCGGAAACTCTTCCCGATTTGCGCAATGCCGAAGGGAATCTTCACCCGCGAGGACGAGTAGATGTCCTTGAAGTCCACGAAAATGGACTGGCAGGTTTCCGGGCGTAGATAGGTGTGGACGGCGGTATCGTCGCTGACGCCGAGGCTTGTCTTGAGCATGCTATTGAACGCTTTCGGCTCGGTCAGTTCGCCGCCGCAATCCGGGCACCGGTCGCCTTCCAGATGATCCTCCCGAAAGCGGTGCTTGCATTCCTTGCAGTCCACGAGCATGTCGTGGAACTGCTCGACGTGCCCGCTCGCCACCCACACGTTCGGGTGCATGATGATGCTCGCATCCAGCCCGACCATGTCGTCGCGCTGCGACACAAACACGTACCACCAGTCGTTCTTGAGGTTGCGCTTGAGTTCGACGCCCAGCGGCCCGAAATCCCAGCAGCCGTTGATGCCGCCGTAGATGCCGCTCGATTGGAAGATAAACCCTCGACGCTTGCAGAGACTGACGATTTTTTCCACGGGGGAAACTCCATGGTTATCCGGCCCAAGGCCTGTTCGGAAAGCCGGATTTTACGCGGCCCCGTGCGGACAAGTCAAAATGCCATCGTGCCCCGGACGTTATTGTTCGTCCGGAAGTTCGTTGATCATGTACTTCGCGGCGACGGCATTGAGCGAATAGGCGCCGGCCTGTCCACGCTGGATCGCGCAGACCACCTCCAGATCGGATTTCCAGACGATTTCCCCGGGCGCCGTCAACAGGAGACTGCCCGGTTCGTAGGTCGTGTACAGGCGGTTGTTTTTGTAATAATAATGCTCGCCGCAGACTTCCGTCGGAAACAGCCGCATGAGAGGCGGTATGTCCGTGGGCTTGAACCAGAGTTTGATCTCGCGTTCCGCTTCCGGTGGTGTGGCCGAGGCATGGATCAGGTTGTCCATGCGCTCGCCGATGACGGCGCCGTTCGCATCCTTGATCGGCACGATCGTGCCCAGCGCGCGAATGCACCCCGGCCGGGTTTCCCGCGCCACATGAGGGTTGGTGGGGCCGGCGATGTCGCGAATCTTTTGAATGGCGCCCGGTCCTTGGTAGACAAACGCAATCACGCGGCGCCGGTGCGGCGCGTCGTTGTAATGCACGCGGCCGCGTATGTAATCCTCCAGCGCGGGATAGAACGCCTTGTCCCGGTGCTCGGCATAATGCTCCGCCGCCAGCATGGGCGTCACATTGACGATTTTCGCGGCGGCAAACCGCAATCCCGTGTGAAATTCCGACAACTGCGACAGCACATAACCCGTCAGCGAATTCTTGAGCGCATCGGGCTTGATAAGGACAAGCGTCTGTTCCATATTCGGGATCTAACCTCCTGTTTGATGTTCCGCCTTCCACAAAGATGCGAAGTATAATCCCACAAAACGCCCCAAACCAACTTTCATCGTTTTATCTGCGCCGCGAGCGCAGCGGCGCAATACGGGGCATCGGCCAGCAGCACGTAGCCAATCAACAGGAAATGGGGCAACGTCACCGCCAGTTCGATCAGAAAAATCCCAGCGCCGGTAGTCATGAAGGGAATCGCCGCGGCGGGCGGAACGGTCGCCAGCAGAATGCCGTAGGACACGCGGTGCGGACGCAGGCTCAACACGCGCCGGGCAAGGTTGGCCGTCCGAATCAGGTAAAAGATCAAAATCAGGTCGGCCAGCGTCCATGCGCTGCACTGGATGCGCGTCCAGAACACATAATCCGAGGCGGTAAAGGCATGGCCCATCCACTGAATCATGACGCCGCGCCCCGCAAGGACACCGCCCGCGCCAGCATGCGGTAGCCTTTGATCAGAATGACCGCCGCCCACCATTCAACGGCAATCCACAAGATGCCCGCCAATCGAAGATAGAGATACAGCGCGTTCCAGTACACTTGATCCGACGCGTTTACGTCGCGAATCGCCCGCCAAACCGCGTCGGGCGGCGCGGCCGACGACGGCCACGTAAACAACGCCGCCGCGCATGGAATGAGGAGAAACGCGGCAAAGGACATCGTCGGGCGCGCACCGCCATCCGGCAACAAATCCCGCAGACGGCAATATCCCCGCCAGCCGTGGTACACAATCAGCGTTTCCAGCAGCACCCAGACCGTAACGAACGAGGCCCAAACGAGCATGTGGGCATGCATCCGGTCCGACAAGACCTCCGCCGCAGCGTCCGCGTCCACGGTCCACGGCGCGAAATGGCGCGCCAACACGGCGGCCGCCGTCAACGTGAACACGACCGCCGCGATGATTGCGCGCCGTTTTTCATTGATTTGCAGCACGAACCGCTCCGGCAGCGGTTCCGTGGAAATATGCCGACGGCCGGCGACGACCATGAACAAAATCAGCAGTTCCGCCCCGATCCAGAACAGGCCCGCGGACTCGACGACAAACGCCACGCGCTGACGGGCGTGCAGATACGCCAAAACCGGCGCGGGGACATCGCCTGCCGCGAACAATCCGATCTGCAAAAGGAAATACATGACACAACTTGCCTCGGCGGACATTATCGTTGCGCGCGCCGGACCGCGCAAGCCGCCGAGAGGATGTCGGGCTGTGATATAATTCATTGAAAAGACAGTCACCCTTGAGTGTACCGTGTTGTTGCTTATCTTCGCCCGCCCTGAACGCGCATGGGGAACCTTTCGGGCGCGGAAGGTAGGATAGATTGTTCAGTCTGTCTCTGAAGTTTGGCTGTTTTGAAGGTAGGACTCAAGAGTGGCTTTCGGTAGAGGGTTGTTGTTCTACCGGCCAGTTACGGGCGTAGAGCACGGCGTTGGCGACGTTGGGTTTGTATTTCTGGACGTTCGCGGCCTGAGTATGACGGGTCGCGAAGTCGGAGAAATGGTGGATGCCCAGGGTGGGGCCCACCGTTCGACGTGGATGCTTTGGACGATGTGCTGGAACGAGGGGCGGTGTCGAACCGTTCTTTCGAGAACAAACGATACGCGACCGAACAATCCTGGAACGGCTAAACTGAAGTGACCAGCCGGTTGGTAATGGTTTTGCGCCCCATTTCCACCAAGGCGGCTGCGGCAAGAGGCCCGGCTCTCATGAACATGCGCTGCTGCTTGAAGGACCCCCGGCATCCTCGTCCGCGCTACTCGAAGACTTTGCCGACGCAGGGCGTTTTTTTGAACGCCGACGGCGGGAGATCGAGACGGTTGAGCACCAACTGCGATTCCTCCCGTTTTTGCAAAATGTAAGGGATCCTGCTACCATTATTTTGGCATAGTGCCCGCGTCGGCGAGACGGGCGGCTACGGCAGGAGAGACCAGAGTATCGGGGAGTTTACCGAGGAGGGATTGAAGATGCGCTCCCAGGGAAAACGTCGGTTTTGGGTTCTAGCGTATGCGGGATTGTGGGTTTTGGCCTTTTTGCCTTTGGCGGGGTGGGGCGCGCCGGTCGTCGCGAACGCGACGGCGGCCCAGCGCGACGACGGTTCGGGCATGGTGGACATCTATTACGACGTGTCGGGCGGCATCGAACCGATGACCGTGTCGGTCGTGTTGTCCAACGATGCCGGGGCGACGTGGGCGTTCACACCGAGACTCGGCGATTTGTCCGGTGACGTGGGTCCGGCCGTAACGAACGGGACTGGCAAGCACATCGTCTGGAACGCCTTGGCCGGCAAACCGGGCGTCCATTGGCCCAATGCCCGGGCCAAGGTCACCGCGACCGACGCGGAAGAGCCCACGCCGGGCGAGGAGGCCACGTTCGCGGGGATCCAATTCGTCTGGATCCCGGCGGGGACCTTTATGATGGGCCGGTATGCCGGCGAACAGGACAGCAATTCCGACGAAGACCCGCAGCATCAGGTCACGTTGACGCAAGGCTTCTGGATGGGTAAATATGAGGTCACGCAGGCGCAATGGCAGGCGGTCATGGGATCGAACCCGTCCTACTTCACCGGCGACATGAGCCGGCCCGTCGAGTCTATTTCGTGGGACGACATCACGCAACCGAACGGATTTCTCGACAAATTGAACCAGGCCAATCCGGGCCTGACGTTCCGGCTGCCTACGGAAGCCGAATGGGAATACGCCTGCCGGGCGGGAACCACCACTCGGTTTTACTGGGGCGATGATCCAAGTTACAGCCAGATTGGAACCTATGCATGGTATTATGACAACAGTGGCGATACGACGCATCCGGTGGGCCAGAAGACGCCGAACGCCTGGGGACTTTACGACATGAGCGGGAACGTCTGGGAATGGTGCCAGGACTGGTACGGGAGTTACGCGGCGGGCGCAGTATCAGATCCACAGGGTCCTAGTACAGGGATGGGCCGGGTGCTGCGCGGCGGCAATTGGATCAACGGCGTCAGGTACTGCCGGTCCGCGTATCGCATCTGGAACTATCCCGGCCACAGGAACTACGGCAACGGGGTTCGCCTCTGCGTGTCCGGTTCGCCCCGCTAGTCGGTTTTTCCTTTACACTTTATTTTTTTGCCTTTATGGGGTTCTAGGGGCGAAGCCCCTAGCGGATTTTTGGAGGCCGGAATGGGTGCACGGAAATGAAACAGTCTGGCATATGTGAACCTCATGTTTCGGTGACGTTGTTCGATTTCGCGCAGTGGTTCCTGTCGCGTACGAATCGTTTTCCGAAGAACGGGCGGAAATCGCTGGGCGACCGCATTGATGCGAGCCTGCTGGAGTTGCTGGCGCTGGTGCAACGCGCCAGCCTGCGGCGCGACAAGCGGGCATTGCTCGACCGCGTGAACGAGGAATTGCATGTACTGCGGGCGCTGGTGCGGCTGGCGGTGCGTCTCGATTGCTTGCAGGAGCGTCAGTACGAATATGCGGCGAAGTAGATCGATGGACAGGCTGTCCAGCCCGTCCATCTGCGGGCATGGCATGGTTTTGGGATGGACAGACTGGACAGTCTGTCCTACGCTTTGCATTCTTTGCTATTTCGGCGGTTGAAAAGAACCCAAAGATAGCGGATAAGATATTGACACGGAGGAATGAAGATGAGACGGTTTGGAGTACTCATGCTGTCGGCCTGTCTCGCATGCGGGGTGGCCTACGCAGACATCGGGGAGGCGCCGACGAACGTCTTCGCCTTGATCACCAAACCGGCGGGCGTTGCGCTGACAAATGAATTCGATCTAAACACGGCGCCTCCTTCGATCGAAGAGCAGCCCGTGTCCCGTACGGTCAATCCCGGACAAAGCGTCACGTTCACCCTAACGGCCACGGGCATGCCGCCGTTGAGTTACCAATGGCGAAAGGGCGGGGTGGACATCGCCGATGCGACGGACGCGATCTATACCATTGCATCCGCGCAGGAGTCCGATGAAGGCAATTATCGGTGCGTGGTGAACAATGTCGCGGGCAGCGTGTCATCCGATCCGGCGACGCTGACCGTGAACGATCCGCCGGTGATTACGGCGCAACCGCAGTCGGTTACGGTGAACCCGGGGCAGAACGCGGTCTTTTCGATAACCGCCAATGGTACGGCCCCGTTGAGTTACCAGTGGAAAAAGGGCGGGGTCAATATCGCGACGGGGACGGGCAGTTCGTACACGCGCAGTTCGGCCCAGCAGTCGGACGAGGACGTGTATACCTGCACGGTGAGCAATGTCGCGGGGAGCGTCACGTCGGCTCCAGCAACATTGACGGTGACGGACCCGCCGGTGTTTACAGCGCAACCGCAGTCCCTCACGGTCAATGTGGGCGCCACCGCGAGTTTCGGCGTGACGGTGACGGGCACGCCCCCGCTGAGTTACCAGTGGCGGAAGGGGACGGCGGACATTTCGGGCGCGACGAACGCGACGTTTAGCATCGCGTCCACACAGACCTCGGATGAGGGCACGTACCGGTGCGTGGTCAAGAACGTCGCCAATCCGACCGGCGCGATCTCCGACGCTGCGACATTGGCCGTAAATACACCACCTCAAATCACAGCGCAACCTCAATCGCAAAACGTAAGCCCCGGCGCGCCGGCTTCATTCAGCGTGACGGCGGCGGGCACGCCACCCCTGAGTTATCAATGGAGGAAAAGCGGGGTTGCCATTGTCGGCGCTACAACCGCCTCATTTACTATTCCCTCCGTGCAAGGGTACGACGAGGGATTATACGATTGTTCGGTAAGCAATGCATTGGGCAGCGCGATATCGGATCCGGCAGCACTACGAGTCACGGGTATTCCAAATCCTCCGGATAATCTCTCGTTTTCCAATGTGGGCACGACTCAGGTTACGTTGCATTGGATAGATCGAGAGTTCGATGAACTCGGATTCAAAGTCTTCAGAAGGATCGGAACAGAAGGCGATTTTGAATCTGTCGGGACTATAGCCGTTTCGACGGGAATTGGGGAAACTGTTTCTTACGATATCTCCGGCTTATTGCCAGGCACATTCTATTGTTGCATAGTGAAGGCATATAATGTCTCGGGTTATTCGGATGCATCGGAAGAAGCGTGTGTCACGACCTTGGGCGAATCACCTTCCATTACCGCCCATCCGCAGTCGCTGACCGTCAATCCGGGCGAACCGGCGTCGTTCAGTGTTACGGCGACGGGCACGGCCCCCCTGAGTTATCAATGGAAGAAGGGCGGGACGAACATTTCCGGTGCGACGGATGCGACGTTTGCCATTCCGGCCGCGCAGCAATCGGACGAAGGATCGTACTCTTGCGTGGTAAGCAATGCCTTGGGCAGCGTGACATCGAATGCGGCAACACTGACCGTGAACGATCCGCCACAGATTACGTCTCATCCGCAGTCGCTGACCGTCAATCCGGGCGAACCGGCGTCGTTCAGTGTTACGGCGACGGGCACGGCCCCCCTGAGTTATCAATGGAAGAAGGGCGGGACGAACATTTCCGGTGCGACGGATGCGACGTTTGCCATTCCGGCCGCGCAGCAATCGGACGAAGGATCGTATTCTTGCGTGGTGAGCAATACGGCGGGCAACGCAACCTCAAATGAGGCAACACTGACCGTAAACGATCCGCCGGTGATTACGTCTCATCCGCAATCCGTGACAGTCAACCAGGGCGCGGGCGCGAGTTTCAGCGTCGAGGCGTCGGGCAGTTGGCCGTTGAGTTTCCAGTGGCGGAAGGGCGCGGCAAGCATTTCGGGCGCGACGACGCCCACGTACCGCATCGCCTCCGCGCAGCCGTCGGATTCGGGTTCGTATGCCTGTGTGGTGTCGAACATGGCGGGCAGCGCGACGTCGAACGCGGCCTCGCTGACGGTCAACGTGCCCAACATGCCGCCGAACGCCGATTTCGGCGCGACGCCGCGCTTGGGCGACGAACCGTTGGCGGTGCAATTCACGGATTATTCGGACTACAAGGGATTGACGCCACGATCGTGGGCGTGGGTGTTCGGCGACGGCGGCACGGGCTCGCTGCAAAGCCCGAGCCACACCTACCAGAGCGCGGGCACGTATACCGTGTCCCTGACCGTGACGACGGACGGCGGATCGGACACGGAAACAAAATACGACTTCATCGTGGTGCGTCCGGCCAGCGTCAACGTGACGGTCGGCGGGGTCGTGCGCGACGCGGATTCGGGCGCCGTGCTGCCGGGCGTGGAGGTTGCGTTGTCTGTTCTCGCCACGAACGCCCCGCTCGGCCAGACGACGACCGACGGCCAGGGACGGTTCTCGTTCACCATCGCCAGCGGCCAGGGAGCGCTCAAGATCCGCTTCACGAAGGATCAGTACGAAACGCAGGAGCGCAGCGGATTCACTGCGCCGATGACGTTGAACATCCGGATGGCGCGTATCGTGCCGTTGCCGCCGACGGGTCTGACGGCGGCGGTGGGCGGCCAGTTCGTGCAACTGCGCTGGGACGCCAACACGGAGCCGGACCTTGCCGGATACAACGTGTACCGCGACGGCGTGAGGGTCAACACCGATGGCCTGGTGACCGATCCCCGTTATGCGGACGACACGAGCGCGCTCACGCCCGGGCAGGAGTATTCGTACACGGTGACGGCGGTTGACCTGGACGGGAACGAAAGCGATCCGTCCGGCGCCGTGTCCGTGCGAGTGGGATTGCTCGATGTATGGATTCCGAACCAGGCGGCGTATCCAGACGTACCGGACACGATGGAAGTCCGCGTGCCGATCAACGTATCGAACGCATGGGGCATTCAGCCGAGCGGGCTGAACATCCGCCTGAACTTCGATCCGACGCTCGTGGAAAGCGCCCGGGTCGAGCGGTCCTACATCTCGCGCAGCGTGCCGTTCTCCGTCAACACGGACATGGACAAGGGACAAGTCACCATTGGCTACATCGGAACGGCGGAGTCGTTCCGGGGCGAAGGCACGCTGTTCAACGTGATGCTGACGATGCGGACGGACGTGGCCGGGCCCATTTGCGGCGACCTCACGCTGCCGACCGTCCGCCTGTACGACACGACCGGCACGGCGATGACCGTCACGACGCCGGAGGCGAAACTGCTCTGCTTGGCGTCAGGCCACGTCCTCGGCGACCTGAACCAAGACACATACGTTGACGCGGGCGACGCCATCCGCGCGCTGCGGCTGGTCGTCAAGCGCGACGCCTTCGAGGAATGGCAACGGGAAACCGGCGACATGAACGGCGACGGCCTCGTGGACAGCGCCGACGCGGTCATGATGCTGCGGCAGGGCGTCGGCATGCCGTTGTATTATCCGTCCCCCGGCAAGGATTCAGCCTGGGAGACGTTGCCGCTGGAGATGCAGATCAAGGCGGACGAGGGCGTGACGGTGGCGGTCGCTTCGGAGGAAGCGGCGCCGGGCGACACCGTGGACGTGCCGATCGAGGTGAGCGACACGACGGGTATCACTGGCGTGGACTTCACGATCAGTTATCCGGACCAACTCGAACTGGTCTCGGCTGAACTGGGATCGCTGACGAAGGATTTCCAGGGCGCGTCCAATACCGATCAGGCCGGCACCATCCGGTTCAGCCTGGGCAACTCCGAAGCGTTGCGGAAGGCGCAGGGCGATGTGCTCAATCTCAAGTTCCGCGTGTCGGATTCCGCCTCGGAAGGCGCGGTACTGGCGGTCCGCCTGAACGACGCCCAACTCAACGGGCAATACGGCCAGCGCTTCGACTGGTACACGACCGTGTCGCGCCAGGATGGCGCCGTCACCGTAAAAGGTTTGGTAAACGGCAGTTTGTCCGGCCTCGTCACCGATGCCGTCACGAGCCAGCCGATTGCGGGCGCGACGGTCGAAGTCCTCGGCAAGAGCCTGCAAACGACGACGAACAGCAGTGGCATCTACCTGTTTGCGACACTGGCCGCCGGCACATACACGCTAAGAGCCTCGGCATCGGGATATCAGGACGCCCAGGAAAACTCCGTCTTGGTGAACGCCGGTGCGGTGGCGGTACGGAATTTCGCGTTGACGCCCGTCGGCGAAGGCGAAGGCGAAGGCGAAGGTGAAGGCGAAGGCGAAGGCGAAGGCGAAGAACACGGATGCTTCGGCGGCACGCGGTCCGGGTTGAATTCCGGCGAACCGCCTCGAATGACGCCGGGCGATCTGTTTCTCTTGTCGTCGCTCATGGGTATCTTTGGTTGGCATGGAATGTCAAGACGCCGCTCGTCTTTCCGAAGATCGGACCGCCCGTCCGCGTCGTCCGCTTGATGAGCCCGTAGGCGTGGCGCGAATTTTGCGCACGAGCAAACTTGACATCGTCTTTTTTCGTTTCGTATGCTACCGGCGTGTGCCGAGGTAGCTCAGTTGGTAGAGCAGCGGACTGAAAATCCGCGTGTCGCCAGTTCGATTCTGGCCCTTGGCACCATTCTTTTTGGCTGGAGTAGCTCAGTTGGTAGAGCACGTCACTCGTAATGACGGGGTCCGGGGTTCGACTCCCCGCTCCAGCTCCATAAATTGATGACCGGCCTTTCGCGGTTGTTCGGCTGGATGCGGCAGACGCCATAACGCCCCAACGTCAATTGACGCGAGATAGCGCATACGATGGAAACCAAACTTTCGTTCAGTACCTCTGAAGTGGCCACCTATTGCCACGTCACCCCCGACACCATTCGCAAATGGGCCGAATCCGGCCGGATTCGCGTGTTCAAGACGCCCGGCGGCCACCGCCGGATACGCCGCGAGGATCTGATTCGCTTCCTCAAGGAAAACGAAATCCCGCTTCACGAGGATCTGAAGGATTCGGGCGTCAAAATTCTTATCGTGGACGATGAAAAGGCGGTGTTGTCCGTTATTCGCCGATTTTTGGAGATGTCGAAAGCCTCGTTCGAGATTGAGATTGCCATGGATGGCTACGATGCGGGCCACCAGGTCGCCTCGTTCCGTCCGGATGTCGTGTTTCTGGATCTGCGCCTGCCCGGCGTGGACGGATTCGAGGTCTGCCGCCGCATCAAGAACGATCCGCAGCATGCCGGCACGCGCATCGTCGCAATGACGGGCTACTACGAGGGAGAGCAGATGGATCGCATCGTCGAGATGGGCGCGATCATGTGCCTTCAGAAGCCCTTTACCCCCGACGATCTGCGCAAGGCGCTCGCAAAGGCCGGCATCGAAGTCGGGTAGCATTCGATTGCTTCCCGTCCCTTGTCGAGGAGATAGGCCGTGCGCATAGTCCCATTGCGCGCTGATCAATGCCGCGAAGCCGGCGAAATGCTGGCGCGGGCCTTTGCCGACGATCCCCTGACCAACTACACGATTCCCGATCCGTTTCGTCGGCAACGCGTGCTGGCGTGGGCCCATGCGCGGTGGATGGCGTATCTGCAACCAATCGGCGCGCTGTTCACCACCGAAAATCTGGAAGGAATAGCGGGCTGGTTTCCGCCCGATTTCAACCACAACCTAGGGCTCTGGACGCTGATCCGGGCGGGATTCATCACGGCGCCGCTCCGGTTCGGCCTGCGCAACCTGGGGCGTGTCTTGCGCACCAACGCCGACGTGCAGCGCCATTACCGCAACGAGGTTGCCGGCCCCCACTGGATCCTCGACGTGCTCGGCGTCGATCCGAAACACCAAGGCCGGGGCGTTGCGTCCGCCCTGATCGAACACACGCTCGCCCAAGCCGACCGGGATCGGCTCCCGGCCTACGTCATCACGCACAATCTAAAAAATATCGCCTTCTACGAACGTTTCGGATTCCGTCTGCTTGACAGCACGCCGCTGGCCGAAAACGTGTTCACCAGTTCGCTCTTGCGCCCCGCGCGCTGATCACGGCCGGCGCCGCGCCAAGGAATTACTCTCGGATGCGCGCATCCAAACTGCAATCCGGTCCGCAGGAGTGATATACTTTTTTCGATAAAGGAGACTATTTTCTTGAATGATTTGAACGACAGGCGAGCCCCTTGTGCCTTGGCGCTCGGTCCTTTTCCCCAATCCCAAAAGGCGTATGTGGTCGGATCGGACGCATCCATCCGCGTGCCGGTGCGCGTCGTCGAAACCGGGGCCGGTCCGGTCGTCCTGTATGACACCAGCGGCCCGTATACCGATCCGGATGCATCCATTGACATCCGCAAGGGCCTTGCACCGATTCGCAAGGACTGGATTCGCGCGCGGACCGGCCCCCGTCCGACCCAGATGCGCCTGGCCCGCGAAGGCATCGTGACGCCGGAAATGGAATTCGTCGCCATTCGCGAAAATATGCGCGTGGAAGGCGCGGCTGACGGTCCCATCACGCCGGAAATGGTCCGCGGGGAAGTGGCCGCCGGCCGGGCAATCATCCCCGCGAACATCAACCATCCCGAAAGCGAGCCGATGATCATCGGCCGCAAGTTTCTGGTCAAAATCAATGCGAACATCGGCAATTCGGCCCTGGCGAGTTCCATCGGAGAAGAAGTCGAAAAGATGGTCTGGGCAATCCGATGGGGATCGGATACGGTCATGGACCTTTCGACCGGCCCGGACATCCACGAGACACGCGAGCGCATTCTCCGCAATGCGCCCGTGCCCATCGGCACCGTGCCGTTGTATCAGGCGGTCGAAAAGGCCGGCGAACCCGCCGCGCTCACATGGGAACTCTACCGCGACACGCTCATTGAGCAGGCCGAACAGGGCGTGGATTACGTCACGATTCATGCGTGCCTGCTCAAGGACTGCATCCCGCTGACGGCGGCGCGCAAGACAGGCATCGTAAGCCGGGGCGGGGCGATCATGGCGCACTGGTGCCAAGCGCACGGATTGGAGAATTTCCTTTTCACCCATTGGGACGAGATCTGCGAAATCCTGGCCGCGTACGACATGGCGGTATCCATCGGCGACGGTCTCCGTGCGGGGTGCATTGCCGACGCGAACGACGCGGCGCAGTTCGCCGAACTCAGGACACAGGGCGAACTCACCCGGCGCGCATGGACGTTCGACGTACAGGTCATGAACGAGGGCCCCGGCCATGTGCCATTGCACAAAATCGCGGAAAATGTGGAGAAGCAGCGTGCGTGGTGTTGCGATGCGCCGTTCTATACCCTCGGCCCGCTCGTGACGGATGTCGCCGCCGGCTACGACCACATCAACAGCGCGATCGGCGGCGCGTTGATTGCCTGGCACGGCGTTTCGATGCTCTGCTACGTCACGCCGAAGGAACACCTCGGCCTGCCCGACAAGAACGACGTGCGGGAAGGCGTCGTCGCGCACAAAATCGCGGCGCATGCGGCGGATCTTGCAAAGGGGCATCCCGGCGCCATCGCGCATGACGAAGCCATGAGCCGCGCGCGCTTCGATTTCCAATGGAGCGACCAGTTCGCGCTCGCGATCGACCCGGACCGGGCGGCCGCGTACCACGACGAAACCGTGCCCGCCGCCGACGGCAAGGCCGCGCATTACTGCTCCATGTGCGGACCCAAGTTCTGCGCGATGGAGAACACGCGCAAGGTTCGCGACGGCGTCTGTCCAAAGGAAGGTGCGTCCTCCTGAGCATGTTTCACGTCGGGACCATTCAACTCGACCATCCGCTGGCGCTGGCCCCGATGGAAAGCGTCGGCGATCGACCCTTCCGGCAGATCTGCAAATCGTTCGGCGCGGATATCGTCTACACCGAGTTCGCCAATGCGGAAGCGATCATCCGCGATGTCACGCGCACGTTGCACAAGATGCAGGTGAACGACGACGAACGCCCCATCGCCGTGCAGATCTATGGCAGCGCCGAGGGAAGCATGGAACGCGCCGCGGCCGTTGCCGAGGAAATGAGGCCGGATTTCATTGACATCAATTGCGGGTGTTGGGTGAAAAAGATCGCAAACCGCGGTGATGGCGCGGGTCTGCTGCGGGACTTGAAAAAATTCGAATCGGTGGTTCGCGCGGTCGTCGGCGCCACACGGCTGCCCGTAACGGTCAAGACGCGCCTCGGCTGGGATGAGAAGAGCATCTGCATTCTTGAAGTCGCGCGGATGGTCGAGCAATGCGGCGTCCAGGCGTTGACCGTCCATTGCCGCACGCGCGAACAGGGCTACAAGGGCCAGGCGGATTGGTCATGGCTCGAAAAGATTCGCAAGGTCATATCCATCCCGCTCATCGGCAACGGGGACGTGCGCACACCCGAGGACGTCCGCCTGATGTTCGCGACCGGTTGCGACGGCGTGATGATTGGACGCGCCGCGATTTGCAACCCGTGGATTTTCCAGCACGCCAAGGAATACCTGGCGACGGGCAGCCTCCCCCCCGCTCCATCCCTCGCCGAATGCGTCGCCACGTGCCTGCGGCATCTCCATGCCGCCGTCGCGTACAAGGGCGAACGGCGCGCGGTCCTTGAGCATCGAAAGTATTACGCCGGATACCTGAAAAACGTCCATGCGATTGCAAAGCTGCGCGCCGAACTCATGACCTATACCGAAGTCGTGCCCATCGAGGAACGCCTGCGCCGTTTTCTGGATGAACAGTCCGAAGAATAATCGGGGGGGAATGGACAACAAGAATATAATCCGCTCCATGTTTCGCCTGCTTGATCACAGCCCCCCCAAGCCTGTAGCCTGATGCTTCAAGCCCGTAAAGGAGGATGGTGGCATGAAGACGAAGAACAACGATGTGTCGAGGCGCGATTTTCTGAAAACGTCCGCGGTGACCGGCGCGGCGTCGCTCGTGGCGATATCGCATCGGGCGCATGCGCAAGGTTCGGACAAAGTTCGCGTGGGTCTGATCGGATGCGGCGGCCGAGGAACCGGCGCGGGCATCATAGATTGCGCCATGTCGTCGCCGGGAATCGAACTTGTCGCGTTGGGCGATCTGTTTCAAGATCGGATGGACAAGGCGCCGGAATTGATCAAAGGCAATCTCGCAAAACGCCAATTGCCGGTGGACGATATCTACAAGGTTACGCCGGAAAAGATGTTCGTGGGATTCGACGCCTACCAGAAAGTCATTGACGCGGGCGTGGACGCCGTCATTTTGACCACGCCGCCTTTTTTCCGCCCCGAACACTTCCGCGCGGCCGTGGCGGCCGGCAAGCATTGTTTCGTCGAAAAACCGATCGCGGTGGACCCGGTTGGCGTGCGTGGGTTCATCGAAACGGCGGACAAGGCGAAGGAAAAGAACCTTTCCGTGGTCGCCGGCACGCAGATGCGGCGCGCGCGGCACATCATGGACGCGATGAAACGCATGCACGACGGCGAAATCGGCGAATTGGTCGGCGGGCAGTGCGTGCGCATCGGCGACGGCATGCTCGAATGGTACGGCGATTTGAAACAACCCAAACCGGACATGTCCGAAATGGAATACCAGATCCGCCGGTGGCTGTTTATGACATGGCTGTCGGGCGATTTCATCGTCGAAATGCACGTACACAACCTCGACCTCATGAACTGGGCCTTCAACGCGCATCCCGTGCAATGCATCGCCAACGGCGGACGGCAAGTTCGCACCGCGCCCGAATACGGCGATGTGTACGATCATTTTGCCGCCGAATTCGAGTATCCAAACGGTGTCCGCGTCGAGTACATGGGCGGGCAGACCGACGGCGTCAGCACGCGCAACGACATGCGCTATGTCGGCACAAAAGCCCGCGCGTACGTTGACTTCGGCGGCGCCTACTTCGAGGGCGGCGTCAATTACAAGTACGACGGACCTTCCATGGATCCGGCCGTGCAGGAATATGCCGATTTCATCGGAAGCATTCGCAACAACCAGCCGATCAACGAAGGGCGCCAGGTCGCCGAAAGCACGATGACCGCTATCATGGCCCGCATGAGCGCCTATACCGGCCGCGCCATGAAATGGGACTGGGTCATGAACGCATCGAAACTCGACCTCAGCCCCGAAAAACTCGAACTGGGGCCGCATCCGCTGGGACCGATTCCGATGCCGGGCGTTACGAAACTGATATAGGGATAGGACAGAATCACAATTCCTTTGAATCTTTCCTCCTTCTGTGCTATTATTTTTATGGCAAATGTTGACCGAGTGGAATGGCCCCGATGCGGGTTCTGTTGAGTCTGGGCGGCAATGTCGGCGACCGGCTGACGCGGTTGCGCGAAGCGGTTTCGATGTTGGCGCGGCATGAAGGCATTCGGTTGATCACCGTGTCATCGTGCTACGAAACGGAACCGATGGGCATCGTGGACCAGCCCGCGTTCCTGAACTTGGCTGTGGAAATCGAGACGGCGATGGAGCCGCTTGAACTCCTGAACACGGTAAAGGACATCGAACGCGAAATCGGGCGCGAGCCGGCAACGCGCTGGGGCCCGCGGGTGATTGATATAGACATCATCCTGTGGGGCAGATGCGTGATGGAAAGTTGTGTGCTCACAATTCCGCACCCGGCGTTTCGGCATCGAGCGTTTGTTTTGGCGCCGCTGGCGGAAATCGCCCCGAATGCCGTGGACCCGGAGACCGGAAAGACGGTATCGGCTTTGGCGGCGTGCCCGGAGGCGGCAGGCGCGGTGGCGCTTTATGCCCCCGCGGCTGCATTCCGCGATGCGTTGAACATTTGACCGAAGCGAGATCACTGATAGCCTGGATCCCCTCAAGGGACTGGGACGAATTCCCGGCAGACGCGGCCCAGAACCGCCACGCCGGGTTCAGGAGGATCAAACAGTGCCACGCATTACGGCTGTTTCGCTCCGGGAGCGAAAACAGCAGGGCGACAAAATCGCCATGCTCACCGCCTATGATTATCCCACCGCGCAAATTGTTGACGCCTCCGGTGTTGATATCGTGTTGGTTGGTGATTCCTGCGGCAACGTCGTCATGGGCCGACCCAACACGTTGACGGTAACGATGGACGAAATGGTCCATCACACGCGCATGGTGTCCAGCGCGGTCCAGCACGCCATGGTCATCGGCGACATGCCGTTTCTTTCCTATCAAATCAATCCCGACGAGGCTTTGCGCAACGCGGGTCGGCTGATTGTCGAAGGCGGGGCGCAGGGCGTCAAACTCGAAGGCCCCGTGGACAAGTTCGGCGGGGCGATAGCGGCCATCCTCCGGGCGGGCATTCCGGTCATGGGCCATATCGGCCTGACTCCGCAATCCGTCAATCAGATCGGCGGGTACAAGGTTCAGGGGCGCTCGCCGGAATGCCGGATCCGCCTGAAGGATGAAGCGCGCGGACTCGAGGAAGCCGGCTGTTTCGCCATCGTGCTTGAATGCATACCCGCGGATCTAGCTGCGGAAATCACGGAACTCGTCGCCATTCCCACGATTGGCATTGGCGCGGGGCCGGCATGCGATGGACAGGTCCTCGTGCTTCACGACATTCTCGGCTGGGGCACGACGCGGTTCACGCGAACCTTCGCCGACGTGCGCGGACTCATGCGACAAGCGTGCGAGGAGTATGTCAAGAGCGTGCGGAACGGATCGTTTCCACAGGAAGAGAACCAATTCAAGTAGGACGAGCGATGAATGAAGAATGAAGCACGCGTCACGCCGACGATCCTGGACACGCCCGGGGCCATGCGGGCATGGTCGCTTGCGCAACGGGCGGAGGGCAAGACGATCGGCTTCGTGCCGACGATGGGCGCGTTGCACGAGGGGCACGCCAGCTTGATGCGCGCGGCGGCCCGGGAAAACGATCGTGCCGTGTTGAGCATCTTTGTCAATCCGACGCAATTCGCGCCGCACGAGGATTTCAACCAGTATCCGCGGACTTTTGATGCCGATTTGAAACTTGCGGAAGAGACTGGCATGGATATCATCTATGCCCCGCGGGCGTCCACAATGTATCCGGAACACTATTCGACATACGTAATCGTCGAAGAAATAAGCGAGGGACTCTGCGGCGGGTCGCGCCCGCATTTCTTCCGGGGCGTGGCCACGGTCGTCACGAAACTGTTCAACGCGGTGCTGCCGCACCGGGCCTATTTTGGACAAAAAGATGCGCAGCAATGTGCCGTAATAAAACGGATGACACGCAATCTCGACATGGGCATCGAAATCGTCGAAATGCCGATCGTGCGCGATCCGGACGGTCTCGCGATGAGTTCGCGAAACGCGTATCTGAGTCCGGAAGAACGTCAGCGCGGTCTGTGCCTTTCCCGGTCGCTCTTCGCAGCGCGCGAACTAATCCAGGCAGGCGAACGCAATGCAAAAAAGATCATCAATCACGTCCGCGCCGGCATGGCGGAGGTTCAGATTGACTACGTGGAACTGGTGGATGCAAACACGATGAAACCGTTGGAACATATCGAAGGCACGATGCTGCTGGCGGTTGCGGCGTGGGTCGGCAAGACGCGGCTTATAGACAATATCAAGTGCGAGGTGTAAGACGATGTTCGTAATGATGATGAAAAGCAAGATTCACCGGGCCACCGTGACGGAGGCGAATCTGAATTACGCGGGCAGCCTGACGCTGGACCCTTTGTTGATCGAAGCGGCGGGCCTGTTCGTGAACGAACGGATACAGGTTGTGAACATCAACACGGGCGACCGTTTCGAAACCTATGTCATCGCGGGCGAACGCGGCAAGGGCACCGTATGCCTGAACGGGGCGGCGGCGCGCCTGGGGCATCCGGGCGACCTGATCATCGCCATCGCCTATGCCTCGATGACGCCGGAGGAGGCGAAGGCGCATGTCCCGCGCATTGTCCATGTTGACGCACAAAATCATGTGCTGCGCGTTGACGCCTCGCAAGATTAGCAAGATCGGCGAACCATCGTGATCCGTCGAATGCGAAAGGGACTTGAGCCCGTCCTGCTTTTCCTGGTGGCGGTGCTGGTCTATCTTCCCGCGCTCCGCAACGATTTCGTCAATTACGACGATCATCTTTACGTCACGAACAATCTCCAAACACAGGCCGGCCTCACTTGGCAGGGAACGGCGTGGGCGTTCCGCACACTGCACGGCAGCAACTGGATGCCCCTCACGTGGCTGTCGCACATGCTCGACGCGCAATTGTTCGGAATGAATCCCGCCGGCCATCACGCCACCAACATCGTGTTCCACGCAGCAAACACACTGCTTCTCTATCTTGCGCTGCGACGGATGACGGGCGCGCCTGACCGCGCATTCGTGGTCGCGGCCTTGTTCGCGATCCATCCGCTGCATGTCGAATCGGTCGCATGGGTGGCCGAGCGCAAGGATGTGCTGTGCGGTTTCTTCTTCATGACCGCCTTGTGGACGTATGCCGCTTATGCGGCGAGGCCATCGTTGATACGTTATGCGGCCGTAACCGTCCTCTTCGCGCTCGGCCTGATGTCCAAATCCATGATCGTAACATTGCCCTGCGTGCTGCTCCTTCTCGATTACTGGCCGTTGGACCGGTTGCGTGGCCAATGGATCGAATGCGTAATAGAGAAATTGCCCTGGTTTCTCCTATCGGCCATGGCTTCTTTCATGGCCTTTTTTGCACAGGCCCGCGGTGGTTCGGTCAGCGATTTCACCGATTACTCCCTTCCCGTGCGGATTGCCAACGCGGCGACTGCCTACGCCGGTTACTTGTGGAAAACGATCCGGCCCTTCGATCTTGCCGTCTTTTATCCGCATCCGGGAAACACGATTCCCTTCCCCGTCGTATTCGGCGCCGCGCTGTTCCTTTTCACCGTGACGATGGCCGTGTTGCTTGTTGCACGCCGTATCCCCTACGCGATCACCGGCTGGTTTTGGTATCTCGGCATGCTGGTTCCCGTGATCGGCCTTGTCCAGATTGGACGCCAGGCCATGGCGGATCGCTACACCTACCTGCCGCTCATCGGCCTGTTCATCATGGCAACATGGGGCGTGGGCGAAGTATGGCGTGCGCGGCGCCTGCCGCCGGCCATCCTGCGCATAGCCGTCTTCGTGTTGCTTGCGGCCTTGTCCGTGCGCACCGTGGAGCAGATTGGCGTATGGGAGGACAGCGAAACGCTGTTCAGGCACGCGCTGGCCGTTACACGCAACAACGAAGAGGCGTTGTACAGTCTTGGGTGCGCCTATCTCGACGCGGAACGTTACGAGGATGCCGCCCGGCAATTCGAGGCGGCATTGCGGATCGAGCCGAATCATGTCGAATGCATCACCAATCTCGGCATCGTCATGGACAAACTGGGGCATTCTTCCACGGCCATAGACCTGTTTCATCGCTCGTTACGGATACGCCCGGATCATCACAATACCCTCATGAACCTCGGCGTATGCCTGCTGAATGCCGGGAAAAAAGCCGAAGCGGCGCCGTATCTTGAAAAAGCCGTAACCCTGCGGCCCGACGATCCCGATGCTCGAAACAATTACGGCATGCTCCTGCTTCAACTCGGCCACGTCGAGGAAGGCATTTCACACGTGCGCTATTTTTTGGCGCTGAATCCGGACCGTTTGGATATTCGCCGGCTGCTGGGAAAAGCCTGCATGCGTTCCGGACATTTCCAAGAAGCCGTAGAACAATTCGCTGCGATTGCCGCGGCCCTGCCGAACAATGCCGACGCCGCCGCCAATCTAGGCCTTGCGCTGGCTTCGGCCAACCGATTTCAAGAAGCCGCCGAAGCCTTGCGGAGCGCCTGCGCGTTGAGCCCGGACGATATGGACCTGCGTTTCAATTACGCCAACGCACTTCTGCGCGCCGGACAACGCAACGAGGCGATTCAGGCGCTTGTGGAACTCGTGAACCGGCGACCCAACGACGCCGACGCACATTACCTGTTGGGTATGGCGTTGGAGGAATCCGGCAAACATGAAGAAGCCGCAAACCATTTCATCGAAACCCTCCGCCATGAACCCGGACATGACGGAGCATTGGCGTATCTAAAAAAGATCAAAGAGGCCATGCCATGAACGGGCGCATGGTCCTTGCGATCTTGTTTCTGATCCTGATCGTGTCGGCCGCGTTTTATCCCGCGTTGTGGAATGATTTCACCACATTCGACGACAACCTGTATGTAACCGCGAATGCGCATGTTCGCGGCGGATTGACCCCCGCAACCATAAGGTGGGCCTTTACGACGGGGCATGCCGCGAACTGGCATCCGTTGACGTGGCTTTCCCATCTCGCGGATTATGCCCTCTTCGGCATGAATCCCGCCGGACATCACCTGTCCAGCCTTGTGATTCATGCGGCCAGCGCCGTGGTACTATTCCTGTTTCTTTCATCCGCCACGGGTGCGTATACCCGAAGTCTTATCGTCGCCGCCCTGTTCGCGGCCCATCCCCTGCGCGTCGAATCCGTGGCGTGGATCGCGGAACGCAAGGACGTGCTGAGCGGATTGTTCGGCATGGCGTCGCTCTGGGCGTATGTGGCGTATGCGCACAACCGGAAACGTTCACGATACGTCCTTTCGCTCGCCCTGTTTGTCATGGGTCTGCTGGCCAAGCCCATGCTCGTCACTTTTCCGCTGATCATGCTCCTGCTTGATCGTTGGCCGCTTCATCGCAAAGGCGGATGGGCGCTAGTTCGGGAAAAAACACCGTTTTTCGCGGCGGCGGCGATTTCGTCCGCAATAACCGTCTTCGTGCAGGCACGCGGTGGCGCCGTGGGATCGTTCGAGGAATTTCCTCTCACGATCCGCTTGGCCAATGCGGCAATGGCGTATGCGGCGTATATCGGCAAGATTTTTGTCCCAATCCATCTTGCTGTTTTTTATCCGCATCCGGGTCCATCCATTTCATTCCCTATCGCGTGTTGTCTTGCCGTCCTGCTGCTTGGCGCCACCCTGTTCATCTTGTTTCCAGCCCGCAACCGCCCTTATCTTGCCATGGGTTGGCTTTGGTTCGGGATCATGCTGCTGCCGGTCATTGGAATCATTCAGATTGGCGATCAAGCCCATGCGGATCGCTATACTTATCTGCCGTCCATCGGCCTGTGTATCGCCGCAGTGTGGCTGGCCGCGGAGGTCCTGAAGACGATATCCTTCAAGGCCGTGGCCGCCGTGGCGGTCATGGCGCCCTGCATCGTTCTGGCCAATCAGCAAACCCGCGTCTGGCGCAACACGGAATCGCTTTTCCAGCACACCCTTGCCGTCACGGGACCAAACAAAGTCGCCCACATGAAGCTTGGTTGTGTGTTCCTGCAACACGGGCAACTCGAAGCCGCCGCGGAACAATTTGAAGCCGCCCTTGCCATCGATCCCCGCTACGCGCAGGCCATGGGCAATCGCGGCATGGTCCTGTTGTCGCGGGGCAAACCCGATGAGGCGCGGCTCGCTTTCGAAACGGCGTTGCAATGGCAGCCCGGCCTCCTGTTTGCTCGAACGAATCTCGGTATCGCCCTCTTTCAACTGGGACGCATCGGCCCGGCGTTCGACTGTTGGAACGCCGTACTGCAAACCGCGCCCAATAATCCCGATGCACGGTTCAACCGCGCCGTGGCTTTTCTTCAATTGAAACAATACGCGGAAGCGGAAGCGGATCTGGTCGTGGCATACAAGGAACGCCCTTGGGATTCATCCGTTACCCATGCCCTTGGAGTTGCCTTGTTGGGGCAGGGCAAAACGGATCGGGCGCGTCATCTGTTCGAGCAGACGTTACGCCTCGACCCAAACCATGTCGAGGCCGCGCAAACCCTGGAAGCCCTGAGAAAGAGTGCGGCGACTCCACATGAAAACCAACCGGCCGGCAAAGGAATATGAAAGACATTGACAACATCCGAACGGCTCCACCGCCCATCGCTTACTTTCATCTGTTGCGTCCTTTTGGGCCTTCCTATATCCTTGTTTGCGCGGAGATTGTCATTGGGAGACGAGTAACGTGCATATTCACAAGATATCGCAATGCCGGCCCTTGCGGGCGGCGGATCCGTCGGATGCGTGGGTGGATTGGCTCGGCGTCCTGCTGGGCGTCATTCTCGGCGCCGGCGCTATCGGCGTAATCGTTCAATATTTCCAAGACACAATGAACACGTCCAAGGCGCTGTCCAAGTCGCGCTGACGGCTTGACGGGGAGACTCGACCATCATGCCCGACACCCCCTTTTGGAAGATCGCGCGAAAATGACCGCAAAGGAATGTGTCCAGCGAACCCTTGCACGCGAATCGGCGCCCTATATCCCGCTGGGATTGTACGTCGTGGATTACGACACCATCGAGGCCGTCATCGGGCGCAAGACCTATGTGCGCAACAAGATTGCATGCCAGATCGCCTTCTGGGAAGGACGTCGCGACGAGGTCGTCGAAAGTTGGAAACGCGACACGGTCGAATTTTTCACAAAACTGGATTGTTGCGACATCATCACGTTCAAGGAAGCGGCCATTGCGCCCCCGAAAGATTACGATCCGCCCAGGGTAAAACGTCTAGACGACGCGACATGGCAGGAAGCAAACGGCACGATCTGGCGGGCTTCCGAACTCACCAACGATATCTCCGTCGTCGAACGTCCGCCAACGGAACAGGCACGGGAACCAAAAATCGAGGATTACCTCGAGCCGGTCGAGGAAACACCGCCCGATCCGTCAATATTCGAGGCGTGCGATTACCTGATCGAACATCTCGGCAAAGAACGCTACATCGCGGGAACGGTCGGTAATTTCACCGCGATGATCGATCTTCCCGGTGAATCCGGTGGCCTGCTTGGCTATTATCTGCTGCCGGATGTTGTCCGCGCGGCGGCAAGTCAGCAAGTCGCACGCCAGAACCAGCGCGATGCATGGTATATCCGGCCCGGACAGGATGCGGTGTTTTTCGAACAGGACATGGCCGCCAGCAAAGGGCCGTTGATTTCGCCGGATCTGTTCCGTGAATTCTGCTTCGCCCCCATGCGCGATCGCGTTCAGCACGTCCGCGCCTTGGGAAAACAAGTCATCCTGCACAACTGCGGCAACAACCGCCCGTTGATGGGCCAGTTCATCGAGGCCGGCATCCAGTGCTACCAGTCGCTTCAGACTATCCCCGACATGGAACTCGGCGCATTGAAACGCGATTTCGGACGGCACATGTCGTTCTGGGGCGGTATAGCGCTCGAAACGTTGATTACCGGATCCCCCGACGACTGCCGGCAAGGCGTTCGGCATGCCATGGAGATCGGCGCGCCCGGCGGCGGTTTCATTCTCGGCCCGAGCCACTCCATCGCCAAGGGAACGCCCTACGACAATTTCATGGCCGCCATGGACGAATACGTTCGCCTGCGCGACAAGATATGACTCGTCCCCGCGTGATGCGGTATGCTGGCGCGGCAAGGAAGGATGGCGGATGCAGCGGATACCCGAACCGGAAATAATGGACTTGGCCGACGAGGTGGCAGCCTATGCCGGGGCGGATTTTTCCACGGTCAACGCGGCATTTGTCAATCGTCTACTCGATCTTGCCGGCGCACTGGAATCGCCGATTGCGCTCGATTTGGGATCTGGTCCGGGGGATATCCCTTTGCGGCTTGCCCAGACAAGGGCGCGCTGGCGAATTATCGGCAGCGACTATTCGTGGCCGATGCTGGCCATGGCGCGTGCGGCCGGCGGCGCGAACCAAATCTCATGGCTGGGCGCGGATGCGAAGGCGATGCCTTTCCCGGAGGCTGCCATTGACGTCGTATTTTCCAACAGCATTTTGCACCATATTCCCGATCCGATGCCTTTCTGGCGCGAAGTCCGTCGTATTCTTGCACCGGAAGGACGGGTATTTTTACGCGACCTTGCGCGGCCGGATTCGCCCGAACACGCCGCGGAAATCGTCCAGCATTATGCCGGTCATGAATCGGCGCTCCTCCAGGAAGAATATTACCGTTCCCTGCTCGCGGCCTTCACCGTGGACGAAGTTCAAGAACAGATCGTCGCGGCGGGACTCGCTGGCTTGCGTGTGGCTATGGCATCAGACAGGCATCTCGATGTATGGGGAACGCTTGTTGCCCCTAAATAATTTTTGATCGCAAATGAAGCGTGTGGCGGTCCACATAAATAAGGCGAAAAAACAATGCGAATTCTATTGATGACGGACTTGGAAGGCGTTTCGGGCGTGAAGAATGCCACAGACTGGCTCAAGCCGGGTGATCGATATTACGAGGCCGGCTGCCGCCTGCTGACGCAAGAGGTCAACGCGGCGGTCGAGGGATTTTTCGCGGGCGGCGCGAAATACATACAGGTCGCCGACGGCCATGGCGCGGGCGCGATCGACATCGAATGGCTCGACGAACGCGTCGAATATGCGCGCGGCTGGCCAGGTGCGTGGCCGTTCGGACTTGATTCAAGTTTCGACGGCTTGGCTTTTGTCGGCCAACACGCAAAGGCATCCTCGGAACTCGCCCATCTGGCCCATACGCAAAGTTTTCATTACATTGATCTTTCGGTGAACGGCGTGTCCATCGGCGAATTCGGCCAGTTGTCCATGTGCGCGTCGGAAGTGGGCGTGCCCGCCTTTTTCGCAAGCGGCGATCTGGCATTGACCGCCGAGGCGCAGGCGTTGGTTCCCGGCATCACGGTCTGCGAAGTCAAGCGGGGCGTGATGCGTGGAACGGGCGAAGAATGCACCACGCAAGAGTACGAGGCCCGCAACGCCGGCGCGGTGCATATTTCCCCGCCGCGCGCACGTCAGATTATTCGCCAATCCGCGGAAGCCGCCATCCGCAAACTACGGAAGAGTCCCCCGCCGCTCGTGCCCATGCAAGCGCCGTTTGAAGCCATTGCCCTTCTTCGTCCCGACAAACACGGCGAACCGAAACGGATCTCCCGCACGCATCACGCCACGAGTTTTATCGAACTGATGCGGCAACCCCTCGATCTCAAACCTCTCGGATAAGTCTTTGAACGTATCCGGCACCCCTTCTGCCCCCCCAAAAAAATAGGCAACCGGTTGCAAGGTCTGCCGGAATGTCGATCAGAGGCCGCCCATCAGGCCAAAAAGCAGATCCGCCTCTGCGGCGGTGTTGCCGTCTATTTTGGCGATTGCTCGTACCTTGATGACATTGCGCCGCGAATGCAGGACCTCGGCCTCCACCACGATTTGATCGCCGGGCACCACCGAGCGACGCATGCGGGCGCGATCAATGCCCAATAAAAACGCGTATTGCCGGGGCGCGCCATGTTTGAGCACCGCCTCCGTGTCGAACACGAGCAGCGAGCCGACCTGGGCCATTACTTCGATGACCAGCACGCCCGGCATCACGGGAACGGTCGGCCAATGGCCTTGGAAGAACGGCTCGTTGACGGTGACATTCTTGATGCCGGACACCCGCTTGTGCGGCTCATGCGTCAGAATGCGATCCACCAACAAAAACGGAAAGCGCTGCGGCAGCAACTCCATAATCTTGTTGACATCCAACGCGGAATCCGGCGGCAAGGGCGGGGTGATATCGCGACTGTTGAGATAGGCAGATTTGATCTGTTTCGAAAACATGACGTTTTTGGCGTGGCCTGATTTCACGCCGATGACGTGTCCCTTGATCCGGCATCCCAGCAGGTACATGTCGCCCAGCAAGTCGAGCATCTTGTGGCGCACGAATTCGTCGGGAAAACGCAGTTGTTCGTTCAGAATGGACTCGTCTCCGATGACCACGGCGCTTTCGAGGCTGCCGCCCTTGATCAATCCTTGGTCCTGCAGCATCCGCACTTCGCGCAAAAAACAGAATGTCCGAGCAGGCGCCAATTCTTTTTCAAAGGTTTCCGGAGTAATCGTAAGGGAGGCATATTGCGTGCCGATGGCCACATGGTCGTAGGCAATGGTCATCGTCATGCGGAATTCGTCCGACGGCAACACGCTGAGTGTCACGTCGTCCTGACGGTAATAGACCGGTTCGACGATTTGGATGTACCGGCGTTCGGCGTCCTGCTCGACCAGGCCCGCCTTGCGCAGGATTTGCGTGAAGGCCTGCGAACTGCCGTCGCCGTTGGGAATTTCAGGTCCGTCGAGTTCGATGGCGATATTGTCAATGTCAAGTCCGAAAACCGCCGCCAGAACATGTTCCACGGTATGGACCTTGGCCCCGTTGATGCCGATGGTCGTGCCCCTCGAAACGTCCACCACATGGTCAATGTCCGCCTGAATGGCAGGGGAGCCGGGCAGATCGATCCGGTAGAAGGTCACGCCCGTGTCAGGCGGAGCCGGCTTGAACGTCATGGTCGTGAGGCTGCCGGTGTGCAGTCCCATGCCCGAAAAGGACACTTCGTTACTTATCGTTTTCTGCCGTTCCATGCAGTTTTTCTTCCAGTTCCTGGATTCGGCGCTCCAGATCGCGCATGCGCCGCGGCATATCCGGTAGGCGCCGCAGGGCGGTCAACACACGCAAGTCGTCCCGATGTTCCATCAGCGGGTGGCCCGACATGATTGCGCCCGGCTTCACCGACTGCCCTACCGCCGCGCGGGCGCCCAACGTCGCCCCTTCTCCGACTTCCACATGATCGGCTATCCCAACCTGCGCGGCGATGGTCACATGATTGCCGATAATCGCACTGCCGGCGATTCCTGTCATCCCTGAAACAACGCAATGTTCGCCGATTTGGACATTATGGCCTACTTGGACCAGATTGTCAATCTTCGTGCCGCGTCCAATGACCGTGCGCCCAAAGGTCGCGCGATCGATGGCCGTGTTCGATCCAATTTCCACATCATCACCAATGATCACCGTGCCGACCTGCGGGATCTTGAACCACGTTCCGCCCAATGGCGCAAACCCGAAACCGTCGCTTCCGATAACCGCACCCGCATGAATGATGCATCGGGCGCCAATGCTAACCCGCTCACGGACAACGACATTCGGATACAGGACACTTCCCTCGCCAATAGTGCAGCCGGCGCCGATGGATACGCCCTGATACAGCATCACGCCCGAACCGATCACGCAATCGTCCCCCACGACAACATAAGGTCCGATGGCTGCATGATCGCCCAGCGTGACGCCTTTTCCGATGATGGCGGTTGGGTGTACTCCCTCCGGGAGACAGGGCTTGAGCGGTTCCGACCACGCATTCAACACCATCACGAAGGCGATATAGGGATTTTTGACATGAATAAACGTCTTTCCGGGGAGAACGACCTCCGGCGGGGCGAGAATGGCCGTGGCGCCGGTCGCCTCCAGAAAGCGGGCATACCGGGTGTTGTTCAGGAAGGTTAGTTCGCCCGGCTGAGCCTGCTCGATGCCGTTGAGGCCGACGATTTCGGCCTCGCGATCGCCCCAGACCTCGCCGCCCACCAACTCAGCTATCTCACCCACGGACTTTTTCATTCGTCCAATCCGATTCCTCAATATGATTTCGGCTGGGTTGAGACCGGATGTCTGTGCCGCTTAGCGCTTCGGCTTTTCGGTCTTGGCGGCCGGTTTCTCTTCCGCCTTGGGACTGGCCGAAACGCCACTATTCAGCGCATCCACGACCTTTTGCGAAATATCCACCGTCGGACTGAAATAGACCGCGCCTGTGCGACCGCCGCCTTCGAGAATGATGTGATAGCCCTCGCTCGCGCCGATCGCATCCACCGCCGCGTCAATTTCCTCAAAAACGGCCTTCATCAGAGTCTTTTCCTTGGTGTCTATGTCCGCCTGATTACTGGCAAGTTTGGCCTGATAATCGCGGTAATCATTCTGGATGGCCGTTTCCCTTTCAGCGCGTTCAGAGGGGCTGAGTTTTTCCTTTTCGGCCTCATAGGCCTTTTTGGCCGCATCAATTTTACTGGACAATTCATCTATTTTGGCTTGGCGGCTCTCGACTTCGGCCTGAAGTTTTTCATATTCGGCCTTCACTTTCTTATATCCGTCAAGAATTTGCTTGCGGTTGATCACGCCAATTTTGTACTGGCCCGACGCATTGGCCGCGGGCTTGGCCTCTTGGGCCATGGCGGCGACCGATCCCAGAACCAACAAAACAGTCAGAAACACATTTGCAAACGCGGCGCTTAACGATCTCACGTTCCAAGTTCCTCTTTGTTTTGCCATGCCTGCAGGCACGGCGATCTCTTTATGCGGCCGCCCATCCAATGACAGACGGATCCCCGCTTTTCGCTGCGAAACGCGGAAAGCGGTTTATCCTACCGCATGCCCAGACGTTTCGCCCTGTACGAATCGAGTATAGCACCACCCTGCAAATTGCTTCAAGAGAAACCACCGAAAAAGTTCCGGGCCTATTTATTGTCCGCAGTTCGGTTCGTACCGGCTTCCATTTCTTGCCGAATCGCTTGTTGTGCTAAAACGCGATGAAAAAGGGGAATTTTTTTGCGTGGAACATGACGATTCCCGGCCATTTTCGTCAAGAGTCCTGCATTCGGGCGGCAATACAAGAACAGCACCCTATTTATTTTTAAGGGAAACGGTTCAGACCTCACCTGTGATAAACTTTCACCATGGTCGCCAATTTAGACATAGCCGCCGCGATACGCCGCCGCCGTTATGCGATTGTCGTCTTGGTTTTGGCGGCTCTCGTGGCGCTGGGCGTGATGGCAGCCACTCGCTTTGCCGATATCGAGAGATACCGGCCGGAGATTGTCGCGTCGCTCGAACGCGCCACGGGCATGCCCGTATCCGTAGGACGGATGAGGCTTCGTCTTTTTCCCGTTCCCGGCATTGGCATTGACGACATCGCCGTGGGGGACGCGGAATGCCGGCTCCTGATCCGCCGCGCCACGGCATCGCTGCGCTTGGCCGGCCTTACACAAGGCCGCATCGCAATCGAAGGAATAACCCTTTCGGATGTTTCGCTTGTCTTGCCGAAGGATCTGTCGGTTTTACGGAACATCGCCGAACGCTTCAAGAAGCCGGACCGGAAGAGCGCTTCCCTCCCGTCGCTCCTTGACATTGAGCGATTCCATATTCGGCAAGGTGAAATCCGACACGGCATCGGAGGAACCGTATGGGCCACGTTCGACGGAACGGCCCATTCATTGACGGCCGAAACCGTGCCGTTGCGTCTCACGGCGAACCTGCCGGCATGGGGCAGGGACGCCAAACTCCTTATCGAAGGTAAACTGACGCCCCACAATGGCTTGGGCGGCCAAGGCAAGATTTCTCTCAAGGGGATTGATCTAACCCGGCTGGCGGAACGGCCCGAATGGACAGGCGGCCAGGCCGAAGCCACAATTTCCATCAACGCGCCCAACATCCGCCGCGTGTCGGCGGAAATCCACGGGGCTGTTCATAATACGCCGCTCGATGTGTTGAACGGGACCCTTTCCGCCTTGGCTTGGTGGCAGGAAAACGCATTGACTATCAACGACATCGAGTGGGCATCCTCGGGAACGTCGCTGGCGGCCGATCTCACATGGGAACCATCCGCCCAAGTGGCCTGTCGGATTGTTGAAGCGCGCGCCGATTCCGAGGCAATGGCCGCGCTGGCCGCCGTATCGTCCGAAACCACCATTTGCCTGAAACCTCGCAAGGATGCCGAATGCGCGTTGAAGGATGTCATTTTTGGATTGAACACGGAACGTGAAATTCGCGTGGCAAAAGGGTTCGCGTCACTCAATGGATTGGATGTCTATTCCCGGGATGGGCGCCGGCTGTTGACAGATGTGCATGCCGATCTAACCGCGGAAGACGATGTCTTTCGCATAAACGAACTGGCGGCGGACGCCCTTCAACTGACGGGCACGCTCCGCGTGAATTGGGCTGAGAAGTCGGTGGTTTGTGAGGCAAGCGGAACGGCGACCCTCCTGCCGTCGTGGCTGGCGTTGGCGCCCCCTTCTTTTCCGATCGCGGATATCAAGGGCGTCTGTAAACTTGAAACGATTTCGGCGACCATCCGCGCCGGGCAAGGATTTCCCGGCGATTTCAATGCCGAAGGCGCCCTTGACAACATAGGCTTCACGATTGCGGGACCTCCCTTGGTTCAACCGTTGCCTGTTGAGGGACTGAAAGGCCGCTTCGCCTTCAAAGAGGGACAAATCACGGTGGAGAATATCTCGGCCAATGGAATTGTCGTTTCGGGTTCGATGGTTCCCCGGAAAGGCGCGATTGCGCTCGATTTGCACGGAAAAGCCGCGATTGATCAGGCGCCGATTGGCGCATTTCTTCCGAAAGATTTGATAAGCGGCCTAGGTGGGACGCTGACGCTTGAACGCTTCAAGGCGACCCTTGGCAGCAAGGGCCTTCCTGCCGACCTGGACATGGCCGCAGGAATCGAGGACGGACGCCTGACCCTTGAAACGGCAGGCTTCAAGGAAAAACTGTCCAATATTACCGCGCAAGCCAATGTGGACGCCAAAGGTTTCCGATTCGATCTCGAAACGCGATCGGAGCGGGCCGGCACCCTAACGTTGCGGGGAGGCTATGACACCGGTAAGAAACGTCTCGTTGGAACCCTGGTCATGGATCTCGCCCAATGCGTAGGTTCCTTCTTGGGAACACTCCCGTCACGGGAATCCTGGCTCGCCTTGGCTCAACATTTCGGCTTGTCCACTTTTCAGATAGAATCCACATGGCCTCCAGAAAAAAATGAAATGGTTCCGGTACAAATCACCCGTGAAGGCGCCCCCCCTTGCCAAGTAAAAATCAACTTGTCCAAGCATGAAGGCAAATGGCAGGTCGGTGAACTCGATGCGTCGCTGGAAATTCCACTCGCGCCACTGAAGCCGGTTTTCCCCAAGGCCATGGAAGCCGACGGATCGGTCATTCTGCGCGCTCAAAAATCGAAGGCGGATCCCCAATGGACGCTTGAAGCGGACTTGGACGATGTGGACGCCGTGTTCGGGGATTATCTGTACAAAAAGCGGGGCGATCCGCTCCACGTCAAGGCAATGCCGAACCTACAGGGCGGCATGAAACTGGACGCCTTCCATGTTCAGTACGGCGGCCTCGACATTCCTGTCCGAATCCGTGACGGCGGCGCCTATGTGGACAACATCACCCTGGATCTCGCCGGTCTGGCGGGACTGCTGCCCCAACACGGAACCATCCATGGACGGGTGCGTGGTTCTTTTGGCTCGAAGCCGCTGGCGGCCACCCTCGAACTCGAAGACGCCGGCGCATTCATCGCGCCGGATTTAGGCATAGACAAAGTTTCCGGCACAGTGACGGTTCATGGCAAACGGGTTGTCCTGAAAGACGTCCGGGCGCGGGGACTCGATTCGGACTGCACCTTCAATGCCGAATTGATTGACGGCGTTTTCCACGGAAGCGCGAACGGCAGCCGCCTCAATCTGAACGACGTCATCTACTTTGTCGATCACTTGCCCGACTACAAGCGAAGCCCCAAGCCAACGGATGAAAAGAAACCGCGCTCCCCCACGCCGTTCGCCTGCGAATTGCAGGTCTCGCTCGACACCTTGATCTATCGCAAGGCGGGCGCCCAAAATGTCACCGGCGTGTTTTCGATGCGCGACGAAATCATTCACGCCGCCAACATCGCGGGAATCCCGAACACGGGACGCCTCACAGGGTCCATTGAAGTTTACCCCTCGCGTGGCGGGCAACGCGGACACGTAAACCTCGATTTAGAAGCGAAGGAGGCCGATTTGCGGTTTGTGGATGCGATCGTTTTTGACAAACCCCGCGGCCTCGCCGGCATTGTTACCGGAAAAGTCACGATGATCATTCCCACCGGATCGGGCACGGAAGCCATGGACGGCGCCAACGGCGGGTTCAGCCTTGAGGCCCATAACGGATCGCTCGGCGATGTCGCCTTTGCGACCCCCTTGCGCAACCTGCTGAAAACGACGACCCTGATCCGCTTACGTCTTCCCGAATACGGCACAGACGCCCTTGATTTCGACCGATGCCGGGCGGCGGTGATTATCGAAGACGGTGTGTGGACCCTTCAGCAGGCCGACATGGAAAATCCCTACCTTTCCATGATCGCCGAGGGATGGGTTGATTTTCCGCGCCGTTCGACAGATGTGCGCCTCCGCATCAATTTCCTGGAATCTGTGACGGGTTTGCTGAGCAAAGTGCCACTCGTCGGGACTGTCGTATCGCGTGTCGGCGGCATGACGGGGATGGATTTACAAGTATACGATTCACCCTACGACATGAAGGTGCGACTGCGGCCGACCCAGCGCCTTGAAAATGCCGGCAAGGCGGCCGGCGAAGTGATGGATACCCTGACCCGCCCTTTCCGCCGCAAAGAATAAACCTTCTTCCCCGTTTTTCGGCATCCGCATCGTTGAATAGAAAAGCGATTACGGAATGGGGTATGTTGGAAATTGCCGCCTAAGCGGAAAGGGAATCACACATGCGCAATGGATTCATGACCGGCGGCGCGCTGGTCCTGCTGATTACGGCCTCAATCGCACCGGGAGAAAGCGCCATGCCGAAACATGCCTACAATGGTCCTTACACGGGCGCGCAACTAAACCGTGTGGCGTTTCCGCTGGGCGGTATTGGCGCGGGAATGATTTGCATCGAAGGCACGGGCGCTTTTTCGCACGTGTCCGTTCGCAACAAGATGGATTTCTTCAACGCGCCTTGTATGTTTTCCGCGATATGCGTCAAAGGCAAGGACGGCAACGCCGCGCGGATTCTCGAAGGCCCGATACCGGACTGGAAATATTTCGGCGCACCGGGTACGGGCAACGGCGCCGTTGGCACGAATTACGGTTTGCCGCGATTCGACGAAGCGTCGTTTCCGCCGCGCTTCCCGTTCGCGGACAAGATCGGCGTCAAGTGCGTCGTTGTTGCGGGCAAAAAGGCTGCAAAGTCCGTGCTGAAATAGGAGGTCGAACCATGCGTATGCATGGTGCTACTCTTATTGCCGTCAAGACAACGATCGGAAAACCGCGTCGATGACAAATCCGTACCGCAAGGGAAGGCTCGGTTCTGGAGGAAAGAATGAAATGTCTTCCGAATCGAACGGACTCTCGAAATCACGATGTCGCGGCGTGGGAATGTCCGTTCTCGCTTGTTTGCCCGCGATGTCCGTGCTTGCGGTCGTCATTTGCGCATGGATCGGCCTGAGTCCATGGACGGATATCAATGATGACGCCCTTATCACTCTCACATACGTGAAGTCGCTTGTCGCGGGCCATGGCTTTGCCTTCAACACATCTCGTGGAGTTTTGGGAACTACCACACCTCTGCTCGCGCTCGTTGCCGCTGCCTGCGGGCGCATCTTTCATTCCATTCCGATTGAACGCACGGCGATTCTTCTTACCGTGTTCTGTTGGTTCCTAGTATTGTGGATTGTCCAATTGGCGCACAGTACGTTGCGGTTGGAACGTTGGGAAGCATGTGTCCTTGGGACGACTCTTGCGACCCATTTCCGGTTCTATCCCGGTGGCGAAGTGACGTTGTTCCAGCTCATCATGCTTGCTGCCATTGTGCTTTACCTCCGTGAACGGATGCTTGCCGCCGGGCTTGCCACGGGATTTCTTTATCTCACGCGAGGCGAAGGCGGGCTATTGATTCCGGCATTTCTGTGTGTGGCCGTTTGCGCCAAACCGCCATCGGACTTTCGCAAAGGCCGGGCTCTTGCCGGACGTTTTCTGCCCGTGGTGTTGGGTTTCATGGTCGTGTTTGGTGCATGGAGCTTGTTTGCGGAGTTCTCATTTGGCAGTATCTTCCCGCACACGCTCAAGGTGAAGATGATGCAGGGCCGGGGCAGTTCCGCGGGCAATCTGTTTTCATCGGCCCTACTGGCCGAATTGCCCAGTTGGGATCTCGACCTCTCGCATCTGTATCCTCGGCTCTTTGTACCGCTTTGGGGGTTTGCCGCATATGGCGTGTTCTACGCGTGGCGGCGGCGACTGTGGTTCCTCTGGGTGATTGTGGTGTGGGTGTCACTTTACATCGCCGCCTACACGATTCTTCAAGTACCGGCATACGCCGGTTGGTATCGACATCCCGTGTATTGGGCATGGACCTACGGCGTGGGTATCGGACTGATCGGCGCCGGCAGATCGCTCCTGGAAATGCGCCGAGTTACGCGTCCATGTCGCGTCGGTTTCGCGTGCTTGCTGTTGTTCACCATACTGGGACTACGTTTCTTTGCGGCTCTCGACTTGGCAATCGGTTCCCGCGGCGATCCCAGGGCGCCAGCCTACCATGAAATGTGCGCCGTCATCACAGCGCGAGGCGATTCGCATGCGACGGTAGCAACCGGCGAGGTGGGATACTTTGGCTATTACTTGGACAACCCCATTCTCGATCTCGTCGGTATCGTTACTCCGGACATTCTTCCTTTTCTCGCGCGTCGCGACTACGAAGGCATCGATGCTCGGTATGCTCCGAAGTTCTGGGTAGATATCCGGAGGCCGTATGAAGACGCCTCCAGTGAAAAGACCGTGGGTGAATCATGCTTCGTTGCCGGACTGAGCCGATACGTGCCGCAGTTTGGAAACGTGTATATTCTATATGAGCGCAAGGAATTCTCCGAACAGTCCGAACGGCTGTTGCCGAAATAGAGTCCCCGGCGTGTCCAGTGAAGCCACGATCTTCCGTCCGAAATAGGAGGTGAAACGATGTTGTTCGCACTTATAACGGCTTCGCAGATCATTCTGGCTGCGGAACCCGAACGAACCTTTTGGAAACCCGTCCGCGACGAGGTGTACCTGCAGGAAGTGGGGCGCCAGGTTCCCACCACCGATCCCATCGTGACGCTGGCCATGCACGAAGGCGCCCTGTATGCCGGATCGAAAGGCGGACTGCTGCGTCTGAATGGCCTTGCGCTTGAAAAAGTCGCCGGATGGGTAACCGCCGTGAAGCGTCTCAGGAGCATCGGATCCGATCTGTGGGTAATAACCGAGACCGGTTTGACGCATTATCGAAACGGCGAATGGACACCGGTGGCCGAGGGGAAGTTCGTGGATGTATGCGAACATCTTGGAGAGGTTTTTGCCGCCACGGACCGCGACGTATACCGGCTGGTTGATGGACGCTTGCAGGAAATTTCTTTCGCCGGTCCGCCACCGCCCGCCACTTCCGTGCACCTCAGTCCCATTATCCGAATCGCATCGCATGCCGAAACGCTGTATTTCCTGTGCGAAAACGACTTGCTGTTGCTCGACGGAGCCGCGCTGAACGCGGAAGACGTGGCCGATTGGGGCGAACTGGTCCATGGCAAGCCGCGGGATCTCTTGTCGCGCGGGGACCGCTTGTATATCGCCACGGGCCGCGGTTTGGACGTCCTGCGCGGGATGGCTTTTTCGCATCTGTCCGGCAAGGAAGGCCTGTGCCACGAGGACACAACCTGCCTCGCGGAAGGATTCGACGGCGATATCTGGGTGGGAACAACGCACGGCGCGATACGCATGACCGCCGGCGAATTTCACTATTTCGCGGGCAGACGCTGGCTTCCGGACGATGCTGTGCATGCCATCGCGTGCGAGGGCCATACCGTCTACATGGCCACGAACGGCGGTCTCGGCATCATCGAATACCAGCCGTTCACGCTGCAAAAGAAAGCGGCCCTGTATGAGCAGCACCTCGAAAACTGGGGACAGAAGCGCCTGGGATTCGTCCACATCCTCCTGTGGAACAACAAGGAGGAGGCATGGATACGCGAAGTCAGCGACAATGATGCGGGCTGGACCTGCGACTATCTGGCCGCGATGTGTTTCAAGTATGCGGTCACGCGCGATGAGACCGCGCGCAAAAACGCGGTCGAGGCATTCCGCGCAATCAAGTGGTGCGAGGAGATCACGCCGATATCCGGTTTTCCCGCGCGATCGATATGGGCCAAGGGCGAACTCGGACACAAGGCGCAACACGGTTCGGGCGGCCTGCCCGCCGAGTGGCACGAGGCCGAGGATGCCCGGTTCGAGTGGAAGGGCGACACCTCCAGCGACGAAACCGACGCGCACTTTTTCGGCACGGCCATCTTTTACGACCTTGTCGCTGAAGGCCATGAAAAAGATCAGGCAAAGGAACATATCGCGCGCATCGCGGGCCACATTGTGGACAATGGATGGGTATTGCGCGATCTGGACGGTCAACCCACCCGCTGGGCGCGCTGGGATCCGGCCTATTTCGACAGCGCCGGGGGCGCCTACGCACGCGGATTGAACGGTCTCGGCATTCTTTCCTATATGCGCACCGCCGCCGCCATCACGGGCGATCCAAAATTCGAGGAAGCCTATCGCCGACTGATTGACATGGGATATGCCGAGCATGTGCTTCGGCAAAAACACACTTTTCCACCGAACATGATCACGCGGTTCGACGACCGCCTCGCCTTTTTTCTGTACTACAACCTCCTGCGATACGAAACCGATCCGCGGCTGCGCTCGATTTACCGAAGGAGCCTCGACCGCAGTTGGGAAATCAAGCGCATCGAACAGACCCCGTGGTTCAACTTTATCTACGGCGCGCTCACGGGTAACGACTGCGAAATCCTGCCCGCCGTCAAACATCTGCGCGAGTGGCCGCTCGATCTGGTTTCGTATTCATTCACGAACAAACACCGGGCCGATCTCGCCACGCCGCCGGGCTACACGGCCTATGCGGGCGGCACGAGAGCCATTTCGCCGCGAGAGCGCGGGCCGATGCGCTGGTCGGACTGCACGCTGGAATTGAACGGCGGCGCCGGCGGGCGTGTTGTCGAGGATCCTTCATCCTTCCTCGATGCCTACTGGATGGGACGGTATTACGGTTTCATACTCCCGCCCGACACCACCGACGAGAAACTGCTGACCGTCGAGCCGGATTCGACGCTCCGTGGCACAGCGCCCTATGCCGGACCGAATCCGTGGTCGTAGCGATTTATTCCCGACAAGGAAAGGCGTCGGCAGGTTAGCGCCTTCATTCCGAATCGGTTCCTGTCATCGCTGTCCAACTTTTTTCGACAAATAACTTTACTTTTACGATATTGTATGCTAACCTTTAGGAGGAGGTTAGGATGGGGTACATCATGAAGAAACGATATCTTGCAGTGATGCTTTTAGGGGTTTTGGCATGCGGAGGCTGTGCCGCGCCGGGCCGGATTGAAAAGGACGGACAAGAATACGGCGTAACCAAGGGCGTTTTCCGCGGCCGCTGGTGGAGTTATTACGAACGGGCCGGATCGTACATCGCCGGCGAATTCTACAAGGAAGCGGAAGCCGACTTGAAGAAAGCGCTGGCCGGCCGGGCGGAGGATGCCTGGCAGACGCGAACCTATGGCCTCCATTTCGTCGAATATTTCCCCAATCGTGAAATGGGCGTGGCCTGTTATCATCTGGGCCGCCTGGACGAAGCCGAAAAGTATCTCAAGACATCCCTCTCTCACGTGGACACGGCGCGGGCGCATCATTACCTCGATTTGATAACCCGGCAAAAAATTGCGCAGGGCGCCGTAAAGGCCGAAACGCCGCCCGCTGTCGAAACTTCCGTGCCGGACGGCGCCGTGATTGCCACGCCGGAAATTCCTGTTGAAATCAAAGTGGCCGATCCGGTCGGCGTCGCCAACGTCAAGCTGAACGACAATCCCCTGCCGCAGCGCAACAGCGCCGAAGCCATCACCTTCAAACAGAATGTTCCCCTCAAGGAAGGCACACAGGAAATAAAGGTCGCCGCGGGCAACTTGGGCGACAAGGAAACCACGAAAACCATCAAGGTCGAAGTGGATCTCACCGGCCCGACAATCGGAATCTATACCCCGACGGACGCGATGATCACCGAAGCGGCCTTGACCCGCCTGGAAGGCACATCGGTGGACAAAAACGGCGTGACGGCCATCACCGTAGGCGAAAAAACGCTTGCCCAATCATCCACGGGCGAAAAGCGGTTGTCGTTCGCAACGGATCTGCCGCTTCACGACGGCGAAAACACCTTTATTGTCATCGCCAAGGATATCGCCGGAAACGAGACGCGATCCGCGGGCAAAGTTTTCAAGGGCAAACCCAATTCGGCCGCGGCGCGCCTTTGGATGCTGAAACAGCGCGCCCCAAAGTGGATGCAACTGGCTACAGCGGGAAATCTGGCCGTTCTTTCCGAATTGTTGTTCGGACAGGATGCCTCGGCAACCGCCCCGCCTCTCGTGAACATTGCGTTGAAGTCGCCCGATCCCGCCCGGCCCTATCGCCATAGTAAGACGCTGACCGTTTCCGGCGACGCCGTATCGGCTAGCAAAGTAGCTTCGCTGAGTATCAACGGACAACCCGTTGCCGAATTGACGGGCGCCCCGAAGGAAAGTTTTAACAAGCGCATTCCAATCGAGACGAAGGACGGCGGCGCCCCGGCGAAAATGGCCGTGTCCGTGAAAGCCATGGACGATCAGGGTCACGAGGCCGTCAAGGAATTCGAGGTGGCCCTCCAGCCCGTCAGCTTGGACAAGCCGGAATCGAAAATGCCCGTGGCCGTGTTGGGATTCGCGGGCCAGAACGTCGATCCGGCCACTTCGGAACTCTTGCGAATCAGCACTGAAGGTAAACTCCTGGAAGGCAAGCGATTCCGCGTGATCGATCGCCAACATCTGCAGGAAGTGCTGACCGAACAGCAATTGGCGGCCGCCTTGGCCAACCCGAAGGACGCGATAAGCCTCGGGAAATTGACAAACGCCCAGGTTTTCGTCGTGGCCGACGTGTTCGACCGTGACCAGAAAGGGCTCGAAATCAAGGCGCGGGCGGTCAGCGCTGAAACGTCCGAATTCGTGGGAGGTCCCCTCGATGTCTACATAGACGACAAGGCGGACCGCGCCAAGGTCGAGGCCGGCTGCAACACCTTGGCCGACATGTTCAGCAAGAATTTCCCGCGTCTTTCGGGAGAACTGATGGCCGTGAAGGAAAATCCATCCGGCGACGAGATGCTGGTCAACTGGACGAAGGAAGACGGCATCCAACCGGGCGCCTACCTGTTGATTGTTCAACAGGGCGAACCATGGATTGACGACAGTACGGGAGAGGTCTTGGAGCAGGGCGAAATAACGGAAATCGGCCGGGCGCGAATCGAAAGCATCCTGACGAACGCATCCAAGGCCAAGGCAATCAAACGGGAAAACGAGAATGTCAAGTTTGAAAAGGGGATGGCGGCTCTTACCATGTAGTGTGCTGGCAATCGGTCTTTTGGTGTCCGCCGGTGCGGGGGCCCAGAAGGTCAATTCTTCGCCCAATTTCGTGGGCAGCGGCGCGCGCGCCCTCGGCATGGGCGGTGCCTTTATCGCCGTGGCGGACGATGCCACCGCGGCTTCGTGGAATCCGGGCGGCCTTACGCAACTCGAACGTCCGGAACTATCCATCGTCTACAGTTGGAAATGGTTCAACGAGAAATTCGCCGATACCCGATTCGTCACCCCGGACGGAACATACCGCGTGGATCTGGACGAACTCAATTACCTGAGTTTCGTTTATCCGATTCCATGGACCCTGAGCGGGCGCAACCTCGTGCTCAGTCTCAATTTTCAGCGTAAATACGATTTCGACCGTTCACTCGCATTCCGCGGCCAAACCTCCAATGTCCGAAATCCGGCCGCCCCATGGACCCATTGGTCCGGGTATATTGATTTTCAGCAAAAGGGAAGCCTTGCGACGTTGTCGCCCGCGGCAGGCATCGAACTGACCGACCGGCTGTCCATCGGCATGGCCGTGAACATCTGGGACAGTTCGATCATCGGCGACAACGAATGGGAATCGGTCACGCGGCGGCGAACCATCGTCAGCGGGGTGATTCGCGCCCCCGGCGGCGGCCTCATCCCCTTTACAGGCGCGGGCACGCACAACACCCACGAAAAATATGAAAACATCGAGGGACTCAATTACACCTTTGGCGCATTGTACAAAGCCACCGACCGCCTGAGTTTCGGCGCGGTGTATCACACGGCCTATTCGACCGATGTGGACTATACGCAGGTGGACGAATTTCGCGGCACGGTGTTCGGACGCAACGAATTCCGCACCAAATTGCGCATTGATTGGCCCGCCTCCATGGGTGTCGGCGTGGCCTATCGCTTCCCGAAGGACAAACTGACCCTGACTTTCGACATCACGCGCCGGAACTGGAATTCGTTCGTTCAGATCTATCCGGACGGTCCGATTCAGGTTCGCGGGACCGGACCGGGTATCCCGGCCGCCTTGGCGGGCGCGCGCGTCTCGCCGTTGACCAATCTGGACAAGCGCATCAGCCCCGCCGATCCCACCTATACCCTCCGGCTGGGCGGCGAGTATGTTTTCTTCAATCCCGACAAGCCCCGCCAGAAATTCCTGCCCAGCGTGCGCGCGGGTATTTTCTGGGATCCCGAACCGGCCAGCGGACGACATGACACCCCCACGGGCATCGCACCCGCCAACGGAGACACGGACGATTACTATGGATTTGCATTGGGACTCGGTTTGCTAATGTATAACCGCGTGAACATAGACCTCGCCTATGAATACCGTCGCGGCGACAACGTCCGGCGCGACACCCTCGTCGGAACCGCGCTCGAACCGGGCTTCCACGAGGACGTCAACCAACACCTGCTGTATTTGTCCACCGTCATCTATTTCTGATCGCGGGCTTTGATCCCATTCGGCAGCGATCGAATAACGTCCTTTTCAGACAGAAACGCCATGGACGAGAGGGTTTCTGGGTTCTTTCACCCCACTTTATCCACCGTGTACAGCCGATCCGTCTGCGCCTACTCCAGCCGCCATGGACTGCGCATGGGGCGCGTCAGCATCCGGTCGGCGGCCATATCGTTGACGAATCGCTCGTCATTGGGGTTCCACCGCAATTTGCGCCCAAGGATCATGGCGATATTACCGATGTGGCTGATTGTCGCCGTCCGGTGGCCGACTTCGGCAGGCGCATAGGTGGGACGACGCGATTTGACGCAATCGAGAAAGTCGCGTTGCTCGCGCTGCGGACACGTCCGAAGGCGGCATTCTTCCGGACCGATGACTGTCTTTGACAAATCGGGCAAACTGGCCTCGAAGGTGTCCCACCCGCACTGAATCCATCCCATCGTCCCTTCGAAACGGATGCACGGCGGACCGTTCCGGCATTCGAGCGTCACGCCGTTGGCGTATTCATAACGGATATCCCATTCCACGGCGGTATTGTACAGTCCTTCGCGCGGAAAGACGCCCCTGCCCTCGACCGATACGGGACCGGTCGTCTCCGAATCGTTGGCCCATTGCGCGATATCGTTCAGGTGCGCGCCCCAATCCGTCAACGAACCGCCGCTGTAGTCCGAGATCCAGCGGAAATGGTAATGGCAACGCCCCGGCGTATAGGCCGCTTCCGGCGCCGGGCCCAGCCACATGTCGTAGTCGAAACCGGCGGGTACAGGCTCCGGCGCATGCAGGCGGTTCAAATGCGCGAGCTGATGCGGATCGACGGGCAGCCATGTTTGCATCCGACACAACCGTCCGATTCGGCCGTTGCGCACGAGTTCCGCGGCGCGCAGAAAATTCTGTTTCGACCGGTTTTCGCTCGCCGTTTGAAAAATCCGCCCGTACCGCATCATCGCGTCGCTCAACACGCGCCCTTCCCGGACGGTAAGCGCAAGCGGTTTCTCGCAGAAAACATCCTTGCCGGCCTTGGCCGCTGCAATCGAAGGGATGACATGCCAATGATCCGGCGTGGACACGACCAAGGCGTCAATATCGTCGCGGACAACGACCTCGCGCCAGTCGCGCGTCGCAAACACCCCGGCATACTTCCCCGATCGGGTGTCTTCCGCATACGCACGCACGACGAGATCGCGGGCCGAATCCAGTCGGGCCTGATCAACATCGCACAGCGCGACAACCTGCGCGTCCGGCTGCGGCAGAAAGGACCGAAGATTCATCTGAACGCCGTGATCGCCCGTCCCGATAAAACCCAGCGCAATGCGTTCAGATGGCGCGACGTCCGCCCGGACGCCGATGCCGAAGGACCATAAAGCGGTTGTTCCCACCGTCAATTCTAGAAATTGGCGGCGGGAATATCCATTCCGGATCCTCATACCGTAATTCCCATGTGCGCAAACCTCACAAAACCTCAACAGAAATAGATGTATTTGTATACACACATATTCCGGCTGCTATACATAATCCTTCGCGTACTATCCCTTCGGCATCAAGATGGGAATGGGCTATCAAGGCGCGGGCGGCCGCCAAGGCATACGGCCCCCCGGATCCGATGGCCAAAATGCCGTCATCGGGTTCGATAATCTCGCCACTGCCAGCAATCAACAGGGATTTTTCGGTATCGCAGACGGCGAGCAGGGCTTCGAGTTGGCGAAGATACTTATCGGTTCGCCATTCCTTGCCGAGTTCGACGGCGGCCCGGGCCAAGTTGTTGTTGAATTGGCCCAGTTTGCCCTCGAAGCGCTCAAAGAGTGCGAAGGCATCCGACACCGCGCCCGCAAATCCGGCAAGGACGCGCCCATCGGCAAGCCGCCGGATTTTGGTGGCGTGTTCCTTCATAATGGTGGCGCCGAGGCTGACTTGGCCGTCGCCGCCCAAGGCAACCCGTCCGTCCTTACGGACACTCAGCACCGTGGTGCCTCGAAAAGTCTCCATCGTTCAGTTCTCCTTCGATCTCCGCATGAAGGCGGTTCAGGGCCTCTTCGACCTGTGCGCGCATGGTTTCGACCGCTTCGGGCGATTCGTCCTTCGGGGACGGAATGGCCGGTCCATAAGCCGCAATGACATGGGCAAACGGTTTGGGTATTGGAAAACGGTCCCACGAATGCAGACGCCACGACGGAGCCACGGCAAAGGCTTGTGGCAACACAGGCGATCTCAGCCTTGCGGCCAGAATCGCAATGCCGGGCTTCGCCACGCGCCGCGGCCCCCGTGGGCCGTCGAGGGTGAAACCGATGCGCGACAGATGCGGAAAGGCGGCCTCGAAACTCCGAAGCGCATCCGATCCGCCCCGGGAAGACGAACCGCGAATGGCCATCATGCCGTATCGTCTCACGACCCGCGCCGCCATCTCGCCATCGTAACTGTAACTAGTCAGCGTGTGGCCGCCGGAACCGCGATGATGCCATGCCGCCAGCCCCAATGTTTCATGCCAAAAGGCCACGATGGCCCGGCCCTGCGTTTGTTGGACTGCATCCCAATGTTCCATGCCGCGGATCTCCCACCGGGCGCTTCGCGACAACAGTTTCATCGCGCCGGCGATCAGGGGCGGCAACAGAGCCAACGCGCACCGCTGCCGCACACTGAAGGCGTACGGACTGGTGTAGCACACACCGGGAATTTCGGTCACGGTCGTCGTTGCTCCAGGCTTTTAATCAGTTGCCAGATCATGCGCGTGCGGGGCGTGGGCAGCGAGGCCGCCTGCGCGCGTTGCAGGATTTCCCCGCTGATTGCGTCTATCTCCGTTCGGCGGCCGGTACGCACATCCTGCAGCATGGACGAGATATTTTCGGCGGTCTGACGGCATACTTCTTCGGCCAGTTCGACGAGACTTATTTTGAACCGGTATCCTTCGATTCCGGCTACTTTGGCGGCTTCGACCACGAGGTCGCGCATCAGTTGCCGGGCTTCCCGGATGGCCAGCAACTGTCCGTTGGGCACGTCGAGAAGGGCCGTCAATGGATTGATGCCTGCGCTGACGACCGCCTTTTGCCAAAGACATTGACCGGGCGATTCCGTGATTTCGACATCGAACCCGGCCTGGCTGATCATCGTATAGGCCGGCTCGACGGGGCAGGATGTCCATGCGCCAAAGACGGTGCGGCCGCGGCCGGCATGGCGCACGCGGCCCTCGTCGAGAAGCGTGGCGCCTTCGGATGTCGTGCCGGCCAGCAAACGGGCGCTGCCAATGCGCCCGGCGAGAGTCTCCGCGTTGCCAAGGCCATTCTGCAACGTCAACACCGCGCCGGTCTTCGGCAGTTCAAGCAACGGGGTCGAATATGCTTTCACGAGCACAATCAGCACATCCATTCCTTCGGGAATACAGGAAACAATCGCAGGCTGCGCATGAATCGTTTCCGTGGAAGATTCCACCACAATGCCGCTTTTTTTTAAACGTTCCGCGCGATCAGGCCGGTAATCGGCCAGCGTGACCGACAGGCCGGATTGCGCCAGCCGGGCTGCGAACAGGCATCCCAAAGCGCCGGGACCAATCACGCACACTTTCAGTTTCTTGGTTCGTGAAATTTCCCCCTGCCGGGGTGCATCGGGCAATGAACGCTTGATGCCGTCGCCGGTCCTTGATCCGAGCTGCGGCAAACGTTTTGAACGTTTTTTTTCTGACAATGTCATTGAATGTGTTTATTACCTCAGCGCTTGCGAGGAAAACAGTCGGCGAATCCGGCCCTCTTCTTCAGTTCCGCGCAGGCTTGGGCGGCGGAATCCTTGTCGGGATAATGCCCTACGATTACGCGGATAATCTTGCCATCCTCGGACGGAAGCAAGTCCGCCTTCATATCGGTGTTTGCCTCAAGCCGTTTTTTCGAGGCCTCGGCCATTTGCTGGCGGTTCGCTCCCGAAAACGAGGCTACTTGGATACCGTAAACGCCTGGCGCTGCGGTTGCCGGCAGCAAGGTTGTACCGGCCGGTGTTTCAACGACAGGTGGTACACTTTCCGTATCCGGTTTCGGCGATTCCGGAGGCGTTGTTGTTGTTGCCGACGGCGCGGACGGCGCTGCGGGTTTCACTTCTGTTGTGGCGGCCGTCGGCGCGGGCGTTTCGGGCTTGGACGGCGGAGATGAAACCGGTGCGGCGGAAGGCGCCGCGGGCGTTTCCGGTTTGGCCGGCGGTGCGGGATGTTCGCTCACGCGAGGGCCGGACGGCGCCGCTCCATCCGCAGAAGGGAATCCCGGTGTTTGCGACTGGGTCGGCGGCATAACCACAGGCCGGGGCGATTTCTGCACGCCAACCGGTTGCGGTTCTGTGTTCCCGCCACGTGGCGCGGGAGGGAATGGCCTCGATGGCCCGGCGGCGGTCTCGGCGGACGGAACGTTTTGTTTCGGACGGGAAGCGGCGGCGTCATAACGGCCGACCAATACGCCAAGAGCAAAGCATACCAGCGCCATGATTAGAAAAACGCAGGTTGCAATGACGAGTTGGCTCGATGAAAACTCAGAACTCAGCCGCGACACGCTCGGCGTCGGTTTGTTTACGTTAGGATTGAGCATTGGCCGCTCCTTCCTCCGCTCCGTTCGGCGGGTTTTCCAGGCTGGCCAGACGCTCTATCAAAATTTGGCGGCCAGCCTCCAATTCCGCATATCCAAGACAGGGATCGCGCACTTCTATCAAACGGTTGCCAATACGATCCGCAAACAGGATCATCTTGACATCCTGATCTCCCTCATCGGACTCCTTGATCAACCGGAACACCTTTTGCCGCCGCAGCAATTGGGCCGCCAGATACGCCACGGCTAATTCCCCGCGATCCTCCCGCTCGACCGAATCATAAAAAATCTGACGCAGCGGCGAGAAGGTCTCCGGCGGTTCCTGCTCCGCCACCTTGGCATCGTAAAAAGTGGGCGACCATATCGAAAAGGCGTTTGCGCCCCGCTCAACATTCCAACAGGACATGCAATAGTCCTCCCGCAACAACGAACCTTGCTCAACTCTTGCCACGGAAGTCAATGTCTCCTCATGAACAAATGAACGCCCGCAGGCCGTGCATGTCTGCGAACACTTGCCGATTTTAATTTCCATTCCAGCGTCAGCGCCTTTCACAACAACCGGTTTTGTTTTCGCCACGCATCCCTTGATCGAACCGTCCGGCGATTGATCTTCATTCTAATCGGATCACAGGGATCATTTCTATGCGCGAAGACAAAGAATAAGAACACTCCTGTTTGTGTTATTTTGGACAAGCAAAAGTGGAATTGGGTCTGTTTGACCCCCAACAAGGAGGGCGATGGATGATCAAACAAACAGGATGGGCATTGGGACTGGCTTGCCTTCTGGCGGCGGTGCCGATCGCGGCATGGGCACATAATCCCATTGTAATCAATGGCGGGCCAACGGATGCCGAAACGGCGCATGCGGTGAAAGACATTTCCGTCAGCAGGGTCGCCTATCATCACGCCAAGGAGGGACAACCTTTGCTCTGGCTGACGTTTGACGGCCAGGCCGGCCAATTGCTTGAATTTCAAATGGGTTTGCCCAAGATAGACCGATATGCCGGACTCCGCCCGGCCACGGCCCTTTTGGGTCCCGGCCTGCCGCCCGCGCCTGAATTGCCCTTCACGGTTCCCGAGGGAATGGGCGCCGCGATATTCTCCACCGAAGGCCGGGAGCCGACCGTGTTTCACGAGGAATTCACCGGAACGGTGGATTGGCAATTCGAAATGGACCGCATTTCATTGCCCCAAGACGGGAAATACTATCTGGTCTCTTATCTGCCTTCCGCGAATGAGGGAAAATTCTGGATCGCATTGGGCAAGGCGGAAGTGTTCGGAGTATGGGATTTGATTCGAATGCCCGTCATTATCATACAGGCGCGGAGTTTTCATGAAATATTTCCTTGGGGCGGAATCCTTGGATGGGCCTATCTCGGCATTGTGATGGCCGCTCTCGGCGGTTTTACGGCCCTCTCCGTATTGATTTTATAAACGCCCGTGGCAATGCCGCCTCGTTCATGAAATCGTTTCCCGCACTGACGGAAAACGGCAGCATCAAGATGTATGCGTTCACCGCCTTCCGGCTTCTGCCACCTCGACGGGATTGCCCTTGAGATATGTCTCGAAAAACGCATTCATGATGTACTGGCAACGCTCATTGGTGCGCAGGAGAATATCCATTGTGTGCGGCATACCATAAAGGCAGTCGTACCAATAGGGCAGCCCCATGGATCGGAGTTTTTCGGCGAGCATGTTTGACTGCGCGACAGGCACGAGGTCGTCTATGTTTCCCTGAAAAATCAGGATCGGCGGTGCATTCGGCGTGACAAACTTGATGGGTGATCCCAGCGCGTAGAGATCCGGGGCTTCCTCATAGGTTTTGCCCATGGCCCGCCGGAGAATCGGATGATTGCGATCACCCGGCACGGTCAAATCCGTCGGGCCGTAGAGATCGACCACGGCGGCCACATGGCTGCTGACGCCCGGCCAGCCGCCGTCGCCCTCCAGTTCCGGAACATGAGGCGAAAGTCCGATCATGAGCGAAAGATGGCCACCCGCAGATCCCCCGATGGCGCACATCTTGTCCGCGTCAATATGATGTTCAGCGGCATGCGATCGCAGATAGCGCACGGCACATTTTACGTCTTGAATACACGCCGGAAAAAGGGCTTCCTGAACGAACCGGTAACCGACGCTGGCCACAACATACCCGCGTTGCGCGAATCGAACGCAGTAGTAGGCATAATCCTTCTTGTCGCCGCCGGCCCAGCCTCCCCCGTGAATGAATATCAGGCACGGAGCGGGGCGGTCCAGGTTTTCAGGCGTATAAAGATCCAGCCGAAGCGGGCGATCCCCCACACGCCCGTATTCAATGTCCTTCTTCAACACGACGCCCGGTGGAATGGGCACGTTCTCGAATTCAATCACATCCACAAGGCCCAATGCCCATAGGACACCGGCCGCATAAAACGTTGGAAATCCGGGCTGCGCTTCCGGAGCGCCCTTTGGAACACGCAACAAATCGTAGCGGATCGGTTGTGGCCCGTTTTTGAAAAAAAAGAAGTACAACCCCGCCAACAACAAGGCCATCAACGACCACCAGGCGACATGGCCAGCAATCCGCAACGTCTTCCGCATGTTTCAATCCCTCCATTCCGAAAACCATTATAGATACCTGTTTCAATCTTCTCAATTCATCCCGATATCTTGTGAAACATAATTCAATTAGGACGGTATAGTGGGCGAAGTCCACATTTTGTTGGGAAGGAGCAATACGTGGCCAAATTGGTACAATCTATTGTGTATATGCGCGATTGGTGCAATGCACACCCGGCGCGTGTGCCGTGGTGCGCGGCCTTGATTGGCGCTTTTGCCTTGACGCCGTCCATCTGGGGAGGCTTCTCCATGGACGATCACTACTTTCACGTCGTAATGGATGGATTTCCAGAAGAACCCTCCCTAAAGTGTTCTCCTGTGGATATTTTTGCGTTTTCGGACGGCGACCCCGTTCGGAACCGAATCCGCATGGAACACGGCATGCCCTGGTGGGCGCCGGAACGTTGGCAGGTCGCGTTCTTCCGTCCTTTATCCGCATTGACCCATTGGGTTGACTGGAAACTCTTCGGCAATACAGCATGGCCCATGCACGTTCACAGCATTTTTATCTATGCCCTGCTGGTCTATGTCGTGACGCTGCTTTATCAGCGCATTTTCAGCCCGAATGCCACGGGGCGCAAGGATATTTCCATCAAACCGGGGGGGCGTTTTTCGGAATTCGATTACCGGCCGTGGGTGGCGGGTTTGGCCGGATTGTTTTTTGCCATTGACATACCCCATGGGCTCACGGCTGGTTGGCTGGCCAATCGCAACGCCTTGTTGTCGGCATTGTTTGTGGTGCTGACGATTTACTTTCATGACCGTTGGCGGCGCGACACGTGGCGACCGGGCATGTATCTGGCATGGTGTGCACTCGCGCTGGGCCTGTTGAGCGGCGAGGCAGCGGTGACGGCGGGGGGCTATCTGTTTGCCTATGCGCTTTTCATCGATCGAGGGGCTTTTTTCAAACGGTTTGCCACGCTGCTGCCTTACCTGGTGGTGGTGGGGCTTTGGCGCATTCTGTACAAGGCGCTTGGATACGGTGTGTTCAGTTCCCGCCTGTACACGGACCCGCTGTCCGATCCCGCGGCTTTTGCCGTCAAGATTATCCAGTACTGGCCGATGCTGCTCTTCTCGGAATTGGCGGCCGGGGAGCCGATGATTTGGAACTATCTCCCGGGACCGTTGTCGGCGGCCTATCTTGCAGGCGCGTTGGCGTTTCTGGGGCTGGTCGGATGGTTGATTTGGCCCTTGCTTCGAGAACGCGCCGAGGCGCGCTTCTGGGCGCTGGGAACGCTGCTGGCCCCGTTGCCGACCTGTGCCGTGTTTCCCCAGGCGCGCTTGTTGATGTGCACGAGCATCGGCGCCATGGCGCTAGTGGCCCTTTTCATTGCATGGCGTCTTGGCCGGAGCAATTCTTCTTCCTCGGAAATCCGGGATTCTTCCGTCATACGTATTGACGAATCCCCGCGCCGGAGACGCTATGCCTACGGCCTGCTGGTCTGCTGGATCGCCTTGCACGGGGTCGTGGCGGCGGTGGGGATGCCGTTGATGAGCCTGACGCCGGTGGCCGTCGAGAAGACCGTCCGGCGTGATTTGGATCGCATGCCCTCGGATCCCGCCGTCCGCGAGGATACCGTGGTGCTGGTCAATGCCTTGGCCGACGTTTGGGGCATATTCGTGCCCGTGGTGCGCATGTCGGTTGATATGCCCGCGCCGCGCCGCTGTTACGAACTGGCGGCGGGTTCGCGCACGTTGACGGTGCGCCGCGAGGACGAACGCACCCTCGTGCTCCGGTATGGCGACGAATTCCTGACGGACCAATACACGCTGGCGTTCCGCAATCCCGCGCGGGAGCCCTTCAAGCCGGGCGACACCGTTCACTTCGATCGCATGATCGTCGAGGTGCGGGAAGTAACCCCGGACGGACGGCCCCGAGAAGCGGCGTTTCGATTCGACGCGCCGCTCGAAGATCCCTCGTTTCGTTGGATGGCTTATCAAAACGGCCAATGTGAACCTTTTTCGCCGCCGGCCGTGGGCCGCATGGCGCGAATCAACAACCCGGACATGTACGAGGTCGTATGCAAACTCCTTGGAGTGCCGGCCTTCACAGGAGTTTCGCCTTCGTGGATCGATACGCCCCTTTTCGCGTGGCTTCGCGGCTAATCCGTGGCGTCTGCTGGATTTTTGTTTGTTGGGCGGCGATTCGGGTTGTTGAATGGTCCGGCTCGTCCACTCTTCGCAAGCGAATCGCACGGCTGTGGCTCAAACGCATGTTGCCGATTTTCGGCATGCGCGTCAAGACCGTCGGCACGCCGCCGCCCGATCCGTATTTTCTTGTGACCAACCATATCACATGGGGCGATTTATTTGTGATGGAAGCCCTCTGCGACATGCGGTGCGTCGTTCAATCCGAGGACGCCACGTTTCCTTTTTTAGGCCGCCTGTTTCTTGGGTTGGATCCGATTTTCTCCGAACGGAGCGCCGATCAGATTCCAAGGCTGGTGAACGAAATGACCGCCACGATACGCGCCGGCGGCAATATTTTGCTTGCCCCGGAGGGCGTGGTTGGACCGGGACGCGCCGTACGGCGGTTCCGTCCGGCGTTACTCGAATCGGCCGTACAGACCGGTTGCCCGGTCCATTACGCGAGCATTACATGCCGCACACCCGACGGATATCCCCCGGCGTCCAAGGTCGTCCTGTTCGGTCCCGATCCGTATTACCGAACGCCGGACGGCAAAATTCCCGATTCAGAGTTGGAAGCATGGGGACCGGAGCGTTCGTTTTTCATTCACCTTGTCAAACTGCTGGCGCTTCCGTGGCACGAGTTCACGGTGCGCTTCGCGCCCGAACCCATCCGTGGAACCGACAAGGTCCAACTCGCCAAGGATCTTCAGGCCGCCGTTCAATCCATCTTTATTCCGGTACCATAGAATCAGACTTTCGACGGCAATGTCCGAATCGGAACCGAACGCCCCGGATACGCGAGTCTTTCCCGTTATAATTCGTTCAGATCGGCGGTTTCGATATGTTCCGGATGCGGGACTTCACGTGATCGGATATACGGTCCCGTAATCATTTCCTTGTATCCCTGGCCTGGCCCTACCATGGGAAACACATCCGCATTCTGGTCTACCGTGACATCGAGAAACGCCGGTCCGTCGTGGCCGAGCCAGGCATCGAGAGCCTTTTTGACGTGTTCTTTCTCGGTAACCCGCCGTGCAAACGTGAATCCATCCGCTTCGGCCACTTTCACGAAATCCTTCTTGCGCAGCGATTTGTCGGTGCCCGAGTAGCGGTGGCCGTAGAACAGCCGCTGCCATTGCAGCACCATGCCGTCGCCGGTATTGTTCAGGAGGAGGACCTTGACGGGCACGTTATAGCTGGTCGCCGTTTCGAGTTCTCCGATGTTCATGCGGAGACTGCCATCGCCGTCCACGTCAATGACGGTCTTGCCCGGCGAACCGAGTTGCGCGCCGATGGAGGCCGGCAAACCAAACCCCATCGTGCCCATGCTGGCCGATGCGATAAACGTGCGGGGCCGCTGAAAATCGAAATACTGGGCGGCCCACATTTGATGCTGTCCGACGCCCGTGCAGACGATCGCATTGCCGCGGGTCATTTCATTGAGGGTTTCGATTACGAATTCGGGCTGAATCAGGGGATTGGCCCGGTTGTAATTGAGCGGATGGTCTTTCTTCATTTTCAACGCATGCCGCAACCATGGTCCGAAGTCACGGCGGAACCCCTTGCCGGCTTCGATGAGGTCTTGCAGCGCCATCTTCGCGTCGCCGACATGCGCCCAATCGGGTTGTTTGACTTTCCCGATTTCAGCGGCGTCAATGTCCACATGCGCGATCTTGGCGTGCGGGGCGAATTCGGAGACTTTTCCGGCCACACGGTCATCGAAGCGCGCGCCGATGGCGATCAGGAAATCGCAATCCTCGACGGCATAATTGGCATAGGCCGTGCCGTGCATGCCCAGCATCCGCAGGCACAACTCATGGGTTGTATCAATGGCGCCGATGCCCATCAGCGTCGTCACCACAGGGATGCGGAATCGTTCCACAAACGCACGTAGTTCCTTGGTGGCATTGCTGCTAATAACGCCGCCCCCGGCATAGATCAACGGGCGATGCGACTTGCCCAAGAGGCGGAAAAAGGCATCGGTTTCCTGGGAAGACAAGCGCGCCTCGTGCAAGGAGGCAATTCGATTATCATAGCCACGGCGTTCAAGGCGTCCCTCGCCGAGAAACGGTCCCGTGTAGTTCTGCATATCCTTGGGCACGTCAACCACAACCGGCCCCGGACGACCGCTACGGGCAATGTCAAACGCGGTCCGAACGGTCGCTTCCAACTCAAGCGGATTCGACACCATGAAGACATGCTTGGCGCAGGCGCCCATGAAACTGAACACCGGCGCTTCCTGAAAAGCGTCCGTGCCGACCGCGTGGGTCGGCACCTGACCGGTAATGAGAACGAGCGGAATCGAATCGGCCATCGCATCGCGAATGGGCGTCGTACAATTCGTGGCCCCCGGTCCCGACGTCGCGACGAATACGCCCACCTTGCCCGTGGCCCGCGCATAGCCCGACGCCATGAATCCGGCGCCCTGCTCATTCGCGGGCACAACGAGATTCAACTGATCCTTGGGACCCTGCGCCGCATTGTAGCGGAACAGCGCATCGAAGGTCGGAAGAATTTGCCCGCCGTTGTAGCCGAAGAACACGTCCACGCCTTCGTCCGCCAGTATCTGAATAATCATGTCCGCGCCGGTCATCTGCTTTCCGGCCAGCGGATGTTTTTTTCTGCGTTCTCTTGCCATGTATTCGTTGCCTCGCTCGAACCGTGTGGATATCCAAAATAACAAAAGCGGCCATTCGTCTCCTGCGCGACCGCCCAAGCGGAAGCGCGCGCTTTCGGAAACGATCGGCCGTCAGCCGCGCCATCCCTCTGTGCCATAAGAGTACCGGCTGGGACATGGTTTTGTCAACTTGTTGGACCGTCCATACCTTGTGATATGATCCGACGGAAGAACACAAACGGAGGATAAACGATGTCCACGATCAGGGTATCCGGGGTCCAAATGTTCGTTACGCCGAATTTGTCTGACAACTTGGAAAAGATTGTGCATTACATTGCGATGAGTGATTGCGACTTCATCCTGTTCCCGGAAATGAGCCTGACCGGGTATCACGGGGAGTTCAGCGATCAAGCGGTGCGAAAGGCATGGCGGCAGATTGCGGCGGCTTGCCGTCAGGCCTACGTCACGGCCATCATTGGCACCGGCGCGCGTGAAGAAGGCAAGACCTATATCCAAAGCCGCATTTATGGCGACAACGGACGCTTGCTGGGGACACACGAAAAACTGGTCCCGACAAGCGGTGACCGCAAGTTTTGCAGTCCCGGCGGCGAATTGCGTGTGTTCAAACGTCATGGGATCGTGTTTGGCTGCCTGATTTGTAACGATCTGTGGGTCACGCCAGGTTGCGGGCCTTATCCCGACCCGCGCCTCACCTATAAGCTTGGGCAAATGGGGGCACAGGTCATATTCCACTCCATCAATTCAGGCGGAAGCGAAATCCACACCCCCTACCATGAATCCAACCTTGTATTAAGGGCCATGGAAAGCAATCTCCATATCGTCACCGCCAACGCCGCCGTGCCGAATGGAGCTGTCAACGCCGCCACAGGCGTTGTTTCACCCAAGGGCGAGTGGTTGGTCAAATGCCCGCGAACCGGAGAACATCACTTCGCCATTGACATTGAAGTCGAAAGCGAATGATCGCTTTTCCCGTGGCTAAAGGCCGCTAACGTAGCTCAGACGCAATGCCTTGATCAAGGATATGATTTCTTTGTCCGCAACTTCTGTGTACCATGCACAGAAGTTGAGGACAAAGAAAATAAAGTCCCACCGGTTGAATTTATTGCCGGTTTCATACGTTCCGTTTGATAGCCGGTTCGTCGTAACTCATTCATTTATTTGACAAATGGAATATTTGGATGTATAATCATTGTTATTATGACCAAGATACTAATTTTATATAAGGAGCCTTTTTTGAATGCCATGAATGACGATTCGTCGGTCCTACACCTTCCGGAGCGTATCCGAAACGATGCGTTGGCGTTTCGGAACGTGGTGGATGCTTATTTGCGCGGTGAAATGCCCGAGAAGGAATTCCATTCTCATCATGTGGGCATGGGCATTTACGAACATCGGGAGAAAGGGCGGTTCATGGTGCGCGTTCGCATAGGCGCGGGCATCGCGCTTTCCAGGCAACTGATTCGTATTGCGGAATTGAGCCGCCAATACGGCAGTGGAATCTTGCATGTAACAACCCGGCAGGATATCCAGATTCACGGTGTGACGGTTCCGCATTTGCCGGATGTCGTCGAGAGCCTTCTTGAAGCCGGCCTGTCTTCGCGCGGAGGCGGCGGCAATACCGTCCGCAACATCACGGCCTGCTTTGGCGCCGGACTTTGCACGGATGAACTTTTCGATGTGGCTCCGTATGCGGTGGCGGTGGCGGAATATCTTCTTCAAAACGAGCGATCGTACATGCTCCCCCGAAAATTCAAGATAGCGTTTTCAGGCTGCGAGAAGGATTGCGCGCTGGCCTCGGTGGCCGATCTTGGTTTTTTTGCGCGCATACGCGACGGGGAACCGGGTTTTGCGGTCCATGCGGGCGGCGGTCTGGGCGTCAATCCTCGTGCCGGCATCCGCATTGAGGACTTTGTCCCGGTCGGCGACGTTTTTTGGGTGGCCGAGGCAATCCGCCGTCTTTTCGACAAATATGGAAATCGCGCGAACCGTAACCGGGCCCGGCTGCGTTATGTCCTCGCGGATTCCGGGGAAGAAGCCTTCCTCGATTTGTATCGCCAGGAACGGGAGATTTTGCACGCGCAGGGATTGCCTGGTGAGATTCCCGTCATTCGAAAAAAGGAAGCCCACCCCGGCAACCAACGGACCATTCCCGTTCCCCTTGCCCTTGGGCACATTACCGCCGACGCCTTGTCGGTGGTGGCTGAAATCGCCCTTCGTTTCGGAACAGGAGAAATCCGGACAACCCAACTCCAGGATCTGCTGATTCCCGGCATTCCGGAAGAGGTTGTTCCGAGGGTGCTGGGATTGCTGGCGGAAGCGGGGCTGGACAAGGGCGCGAACGGTCACCCCAAAATCGTCGCTTGCACCGGCGCCTCGACGTGCAGACTGGGCATTTGCCGGTCGCGCGACCTCGCGCAGGCCATTGGGGATCATTTTCAAACGTGCGGGATTGGAATTGACAACGCATCGTCCCCGGTGATCCGCATCAGCGGTTGCCCGAACAGTTGCGCGGCCCATCAAATTGCGGAGGTCGGACTTCAGGGTTCGTCCCGGCGGATAAAGGGCGTTCTCGTGCCGCATTACACCGTTTATGTCGGCGGCAGCCTCTCCGGCCAAGGCGCCCGGCTCGGCGAGAAAATTGCCACCGTTCCCGCTCGAAGGATTCCTGAACTGTTGGCGGACTGCCTGACCAATGGCAAGATCGATCCGATAAAAGTGCGTGCGCGCGCGCCTCAATATGAAGAACCGCCGGAAGATCTCCCGAAATCGTATTTTTTTGACTTTGGATCGGAAAAGGCCTTTGCCCTGCCCGGTCGGGCGCACAGCACGGCCAACGCGGTAGATGAGGAAGCATCGAAATGAATGCCTCGCTTCAAATATCCGAGACATTGGCGGCTTTGAATGGCCTTGGGTCCGAGGCAATGCTTCAATGGGCCCTGATGCAACATGGGCGTCGAGCCGCGATATTCACCAGTTTCCAAAATACGGGGTGCGTCATGATTGACATGGCGCACCGCGTCGCACCCGGCCTCCGCGTGATAACCGTGGACACCTTGCGTCTTCCACGGGAAACCTATGATCTGATGGAAATACTCGAACAGCGCTACGGTATTTCGATTGAACGCTTCAAGCCCGACCCGCAACGCCTTGAAAAGATGATTCGCGATCATGGCGAGTACCTGTTTTTCGACAGCCGCGCCAAACAGGAGTTTTGTTGCAAGGTGAGGAAAGTCGAGCCGAATGATCGCGCCCTCGATACCGTGGACGTCTGGATAACCGGATTGCGGCGCGATCAGTCCAAGGCCCGGATGATTACGCCCAAGGCGGCCCTGATCGATCACAAAGGGCGCGAAATACTCAAACTCTGTCCCCTCATAGACTGGACCGAGGAACAGGTTCGTGAATACCTCGCCAATCATCGTGTGCCCTACAATACGCTTTACGACAAAGGCTACACGAGCATCGGCTGCCAAATTTGCTCGACCCCAACGCGCCCCGGCGAGGATAAGCGCGCGGGACGCTGGCGCTGGATGAATCAACTCAGCGAGGATCACCATAAAGAGTGCGGACTGCACACGCGCGGAAGCGGCATCTGATCCGCCAAGCGGAAACCGGAGGGAGACTCGGCCATACTGGCAAGGAAACAAACTGTTTTGCCCGGATTCGGACTGGCGGGCGGGTACACGCTTTTCTACCTGTGCCTGATTGTCCTGATACCGCTCGGCGCAATGTTCCTCAAGGCGTCCACGCTTTCGTGGGACGCATTGTGGGAAACCATCGCCTCGCCGCGCGCCGTGGCTTCCTATCGCCTGAGCGTGCAGGCGGCGTTTGCCGCCGCCGCGGTCAATGCCGTGTTCGGACTTCTGGTGGCCTGGGTGCTGGTCCGGTACCCGTTTCCCGGTAAACGCTTTGTGGATGCCCTGGTGGATTTGCCTTTTGCGCTGCCGACCGCCGTGGCGGGCATCGCGTTGACAACGCTCTATTCGCCCAAGGGCTGGATTGGGCGTCTTCTCGATCCCCTTGGCGTCAAGGTGGCTTTTACCCCGCTGGGAATCGTCGTCGCCCTTACCTTTATCGGGCTTCCGTTCGTGGTGCGCACGGTCCAGCCCGTTCTCGAGGATCTCGATAAAGACATCGAGGAAGCCGCGCGCAGCCTTGGCGCAACGCCCGCCCAGACCTTCCTGCACGTCCTCGCGCCTTATCTCGTGCCTTCGCTGCTGACCGGGTTTGCGATGGCATTTGCGCGCGGCCTCGGCGAGTACGGATCGGTCGTTTTCATTTCGGGGAACATGCCGATGAAGACGGAAATCACGCCGCTCCTGATTATGACCAAGCTCGAGCAGTTCGATTATGCGGGCGCCACGGCGCTCGGCGTGGTCATGCTCCTGATCTCGTTCACCATGCTTTTTGCCATCAACCTGCTCCAATGGTGGAGCGGCTCCCGCGCCCTCCGAGGATAAGATTCATGGCTCTTCCCGTTCCCTATCGAGCTGAGCCGGAAAAACGGATGGTCCGTTGGATCTTCACAGTGCTTGCGCTTGCTTTTCTCGGATTTTTCCTGGCCTTGCCTCTGGCGGCGGTCTTCGTGCAGGCGCTGCAAAAAGGCTTGGGCGCCTACTGGGCCGCGCTGCTGGAGCCGGATGCGCGCGCGGCTGTCTACCTGACGGTTCTTGCGGCGGCTATTGCCGTTCCGCTGAACCTTGTATTCGGCATTGCGGCGTCGTGGCTGGTCGCTCGATTCGATTTCCGCGGGAAAAGCATTCTCGTCAGTCTGATCGACCTGCCTTTTTCCGTGTCGCCCGTCATCGCGGGGCTTATTTTCGTACTGCTGTTCGGTTTGCACGGGATATTCGGATCGTGGCTCGATTCCATCGGTGTCCAGATTATCTTTGCCGTGCCGGGAATCGTCCTGGCCACGGTCTTCGTGACATTTCCCTTTGTCGCGCGCGAATTGATCCCGCTCATGCAGCAACTCGGCTCCGAAGAGGAGGAAGCGGCGCTGCTGATGGGCGCCGGCGGACTCAAGACGTTCTGGCACATCACGCTGCCCAACATCAAATGGGGCCTTCTTTATGGCGTCATCCTGTGCAACGCCCGCGCGATGGGCGAATTCGGCGCCGTTTCGGTCGTATCCGGCCATATCCGCGGCCTGACCAATACGATTCCGCTCCATGTAGAAATTCTTTACAACGAGTACAACTTCACGGCCGCCTTCGCCGTGGCGTCCGTCTTGTGCCTGCTGGCGGTGGCCACGCTGGCCGCGAAATCGCTCGTTGAATGGAAGGCCACGCACGATCACAAAGCCGGCGAAAGCGCCGGGGAGTCCCCGAAATGAGCATCGAAATTCGGGACGTCACCAAGACATTCGGTAATTTTACCGCCTTGCGCAATGTCAGCCTGACCGTACCGACGGGTGAACTGGTCGCCCTGCTGGGACCTTCCGGTTCCGGAAAGACGACGCTGTTGCGGGTCGTCGCGGGACTTGAAACCGCCGATTCGGGTTCGGTCCTGTTCAACGGCGAAGACACATCCCGGAAATCGCTGCGCGATCGGCGCGTGGGATTTGTGTTCCAACACTACGCCCTGTTCCGCCACATGACGGTTTTTGACAATGTCGCGTTCGGACTCCGCATGCGTCCTCGTGCGCAGCGTCCCGGCAAAAAGGAAATTCGCGACCGCGTGATGTCGCTGCTCGAAATGGTGCAGCTCGGCAATCTCGCGAACCGGTATCCGTCCCAACTGTCCGGCGGGCAGCGGCAGCGCGTCGCCTTGTCCCGCGCGTTAGCGGTGGAACCGTCCGTTTTGCTGCTCGACGAGCCTTTCGGCGCGCTCGACGCCCGCGTCCGCAAGGATCTCCGCCGATGGCTCCGCCGTCTTCACGACGAAATCCGCGTGACCAGCGTGTTTGTGACCCACGACCAGGAAGAGGCGCTCGAAGTGGCCGATCGGGTGGTCGTCATGAACCACGGCGCCATCGAACAGGTCGGCACGCCCGAAGACGTCTACCACCGCCCCGCCACGCCGTTCGTTTTCCACTTTCTCGGCGATGTCAACCTGTTCCATGCGCGTATGCGCGACGGGGAGCCCGTCCTGGGCGATGGGGCCGGGGAGGCGTCCGAGGAACAGCGCGCCAAGGTTTTCGTCCGTCCGCACCTTCTCGACGTCCACACCCATTCGAGCGGCCAGGAACATTTTCGCGCGCGCGTCGAGCACATCAACCCCGCCGGCCCCATCGTAAAACTTGAACTCGTCACCTCCGACGGCGATCACATTGACGCCGTGGTCAGCCAGGAACGGTATCGCGAACTCGCCCTCAAGCGAGGCAGCGATGTTTTCCTGACCGCCAGGGAAATGTCCGTATTCGTCGAAGACTACAGCATTTGATTCGGACGGCCTTCATTCCGGCGTTTCGGCGGCCTGCATGTGCTCTTTCAGAAAAGACTCCAGTTTCCTCAGGCGATGGGCATGCGTGTGATGCGCGGCAATTCGCCGCTGTGCGCGCTCGATCATTGCTCCACGTTCGGCGGCATGGCGGAGGTAATATTCGGCCTTGTCCTTAAGTTCGTCGAATGAGGCGTACACCGCCATTTCGGTTTCGGGGTCGAAAAATTCGGCGATATCGGATTGGGCGTCGGTAAGCAGAAAACCGCCGGCGGCTGGGCAGTCGAACACGCGTTGATTGACGGCGGTTTTCATTTGAAGGCTGGTGATATTGAGATTGACGGCCGTCGTCCGGTAATACTCGGCAAGGTCGGAATGATACGCCACCGATCCGCCAGCGGCGGGATAAATGCGTTGCCAGGCCGCATCACCACGAACTTCAATTCCCATGGGCGACAACCGCTGGACCATTTCGGCGCGCTGACGCCGCGTGGCCTCGTAAATGAGGCATAGTTCGATATGGCGTCGCTCGCTGGTCGTGCAAGGGGTCAACAACGTGGGATCCAAAACGGCCTCTATTCCCTCGGCAAACCGTTCGCGCGTGACCCGGCCTTGCATGAACGCGTCCTGTATCGCGGCGGTTATTTCGGGCAGATGTCCAAGTTTTTCCCAGGCTTCACCGGCTTCCGCGATCATGGAAGTGCCGACGAACGCCAGGTTGCGCCCGTAGTGTGCGGACGGTTTGCCCTGAAATACGGCGGGATCGGTGGCAAGCGGCATAAAGTGAATGTGCCGGAACCCAAGTTGTTTGAAATGGGGAATGTAGGCCCGTTCCCATGTCGCGGCCACCATGTACGGTGAGCAATGTAATTTTCGGTCATAAAGGATCATGCGCGGGGTATCTGTAAACCAGCTGACATAGGGAATGCGCGCGTCCTCGAAAAAGCGCGAAAACATTGCTTCCGCGTCCATGCCGGCAAAATTGGAGGCAAGGATGAAATCCGGCTTGAACTCCCCTATCGCCGTAAACAACAGCCGTACATCCTCGCGCGTCAAGCCGCCGGTCATCGCCGAGGGAACGGACGCCGTCTCCCATCCCAGCGATTCCGCCGCGCGACGCCAACTCGACTCGAAGAAGTAATTTGCATCCAGGATTAGCATGCGAGTAGGCCCGCGGAACCGGGGGTAATCGAGGATCTTCCGCATGCCCGCCGTAATCTGCAAGCGCGGGCCTTTGGTGGAATCAGCCGATGCCATAAAACCGCGCCGGATTGTCATGCAGCCAAAGCCGCAGAATGTGTTTTGCGTCGTCGAGATCCAGTTGGCCCCGGCCGATGCGATCCGCAAACGCATCGGCGAGGGTTTCGCGGGCCATGACGAGATGGCCATAGACGTTCTCAACGCCCCAGATGTAGTCGCCGCCGAACCCGTGGATCTTGTTGACGGGAACGGTGTCCAGAATTTCGTTGATGGTCTGCCGCGTCATTTCCTGCGACACGACATAGCACCAGCAAAGGTCCAGATAGGCATTGGGGAAGTTTTTCGCGACAAAGAGGCATTCGCGAACAAACGGCATGCCGAGGTGATAGATGTCGAAGCGGGTTCCGGGGTACTTTATGACCAGATTGATCAACAGTTTCGGTTCCATCATACGAAAATCGCCCCAGACGCCGGAATGGACCGCCACGGGCCAGTCCCACTCAGCCGCCTTGGTCAGAAGCACATCGAGCAGAGTGGCCTGTAGAATTGGATCCGCCGCTTTGCCGTCGAGATAGTCCCGGTAGGATTTTGCCGCCGCGCCGCGGTCTGGGTCGGGATAAAGGCCCGCGGCGATCTTGCAACCGGCCGCGCCCTGCGCCCGCGCGTCCTCAAGTTCATGCTCGAAGCAGGCGATGTACGCATCGAGATCGGGCAGGGCCGTCCCCCGTTGGGCTTCGAGCGAACGCACGAAGTTCGGATCCGGGAGTTGGTACCACGGCATGCTTACAAAAACAGGTGTGAGCAGATCGCGCGGGACTTGTCCCTTTATTTTCCCGTTCTGCACAAGGCAGGTCTTGATGCGGCATCGCTCGCGAAGAATGCGCGTGTACAGGCCGGGGGTGTTGTTGGCCCGAATCCGTTCCGTGGCTTCCCGGTACGTCGCGCCATCGAGTTTTTCAATGCCGTAGATATCGCGCAAGGCTATTTGGGGCGCACGGAAATAACTGCCGTAACGGATATTTTTCAGATGCGGCCATGCCTTTTCCCATCGTTCGTCGAGCGGAACGTCCGTGTCCAGAAAAAGGTTGTTCGCGAACAGGTTTTCACCGGGTCGCGGCGAATAGCCCGCCGACGTGGCGTCCACGTATTCATACAGGCTGAAGAGCGTGAGAACATCCACGGCTCGCGCGAGACGATCCGGTTCGATGGGCACGTGTTCGTGACAATCAATAATATCAAGCCCGGCCAGGAACTCGCCGAGCGATTCACGCGCTTTTTTCATCGAAAGCATCCTTCCCCGCGTTTTTGGACTTTGCGGCGTTGCGGCGGCGCCGAGACCGGCCCCCGACACGATGGCCGCGCTGCGCATGAAGCCGCGCCGGCTGTACTCCGTGGAGTTCATGTGGCATACATCCTCCTTCCCGGAAGTATCCCGAATCGGCGGCGGCATATTCAACGACTTTGATTTCTTTTCCATTTTCCTGCTATAGTTCCACTCGGCAGCGAGAAAGAAGCTGCGTCCGTCGAAGACAGCCGGCGGCCTTCGGGCCTTAAAGTTGCCTGCCGAGACGAAGGAACGAGGCTGAACAGTATTCATGCCCCGTGCCGTCTCGAGGACGGTGCGGGGCTTTTTTCTTCCGGCTGCACAAGCAGACTGGAAGGGAGGTGAATACCATTGCCGAAGCAATACAAGATTGACGCCGTGGCCGAGTTCAAGGAACGGCTCCAAAGCCATATGCTGACGATTGCCACCCAATATCAGGGAATCACCGTCGAGCAGGTAACGGAGCTACGCCGTAAACTTCGCGAGGCCAATATCGAATTCAAGGTGTACAAAAACACGCTGGTGAAGCGCGTGCTGGACGAACTGAACCTGTCCGACGCGGCGGCCTTCATCGAGGGACCGACGGCGTGGGCGTTCTCGAACGACCCGGTGGCCCCGCCGAAGATCATGAAGGAAATCGCCAAGGAAGTGAAGGTGCTTTCCATGAACGGCGGCATCCTCGAAGGCCGCGTCGTTTCGAAGGCGCAAGTTGAATCGCTGGCGAACCTGCCGCCGCGCGAAGTGTTGATCGCGCAAGTCGTCGGGACCATCGCCATGCCGTTGCGCAACGCGGTGGGCGTGCTGAATGCCCTCCCGCGCAACTTGGTCAATGTGTTGGATCAAATTCGGAAACAAAAAGAAGAAGCCGCGGCCGCCTGAAAACGAACCTTGCCGCGCAAAGAATGAAAGGAAACACAAGTCATGTCGGATAAGTTGAATGCGATTATCGATCAGATTGCCGGATTGTCGGTGCTTGAACTGAGCGAACTGGTCAAGGCGTTGGAAGAGAAGTTCGGCGTCACGGCCGCGGCCCCGGTGATGATGGGCGCGATGCCGGCGGGCGGAGGCGCGGAAGCGGCTCCGGCGGAAGAAGCCCCGACCTCCTTTAACGTCATCCTGAAGGAAGCCGGCGGCCAGAAGATCCAGGTCATCAAGGAAGTGCGCGCGCTGACCGGCCTTGGCCTGAAGGAAGCCAAGGATCTCGTGGACGGGGCCCCGAAGCCCATCAAGGAAAACGTGCCCGAAGACGAGGCCAAGAAGATCCGCGAAACCCTCGAAGCGGTCGGCGCCGTCATTGAAGTAAAGGGTGTTGCCTGATCCCCACAGGCGTTTTCTCAATCTGCGCCGCGCGGCCTGCGGCGCCCGGACGAATGGTGGAATGGCGTGGACGGAACGAACTGGCGTTCCGTCCACGTTGTCTTTCTGGATGAAAAAACTGCTTTTTCACCAACCACGGCTTATTTGGTTTTGGTGTCCTTCTTCGGGGTGGGTTTACGTGGCGCCGTCTTCTTTTTTGCGGGGTTGGCCTTGGGAACGGACGCCTCTTTCGGAGCGGTATCCGCCTTTTTGGGCGCTCTTTTTACGGTGGGCCGTCGCTTGGGCTTGGAGGGGGCGGAAGAGGGGGAAACATATTCAACGACTTCCGCCGCCGGTCTGACGCCGTCGGCCGATCGTTGCACAATGGCATGTGCGCGTAACCATTCGATTACCGGATCGAAAACATCTTTTTGGGCCTCGCGTCCAAACACAAGATCCACATGGCTGTAGTCGGCGGCATGACCATTGGCTTTCGACAGCATCAGGAAGCGCTTGTCCGGAATTTTGATTTCCCGGAAAAACGTTTCCGCATGGACAACCGGAACAAAGGGATCGGCCGCGCCGAAAATGGCAAACAACGGGACCTGCAGGTCCTTCAGGTGATCGAAAACGTCCACGCTTTCGTCCTTCACACGCCACACATGGGATTCAGCGGCCTTTGCCAGCGATTCGGACACGCCAAGGGGAGGCGCATCCATCGTGCTGAACATGGCCTTGGCGTCCAGAATGGGATTCATGTTCTCATAATTGATGGGCAGGAAAGCCAGTTGGGGCTTGAAAAAATGGCAGATGGAAATCAGCAGCCGTTGTCCGCAACGGAATGCAAGTCGTGAACTCCTTCGCAATCCAAAGGCCCAGCCGGGCCGTTTGAACGGAACGTCATGAAAACCGATGGGGGATCCCAGGGTAACGCCGCTCGCCAGATCCGGTGATCCGGAAACGGCATCGTAGGCATATAGCAACATGCCGCCCATGGAATGGCCTACCCAATGAACTTTTTCGTAACCGGTCATTTTTCGGATGTATTGAATGGCCGTCGGAATATCCTTGAAGAGATAATCGTCCATGCTTGCATCGTTCAGGGAGTGGCCGAAAGGCGGTATCGCGCACGAATTGCCGCGCAGATCGATCAGCCAGCAATCGTATCCAGCGGCCGACAGCGCGTCGGCCATCGAGGCGCCTGCGGGCAACGAGAAGTTGAACTGGGTGGACATGAATCCGTGAACCATCAACACGGGTTCGCCGGGACCGGATTTCGCCTTGTGGCGGCAGAGACGCAAATGCCAGCGATCCGGCGTGGTAATCGTATGCACTTCATCGGCGCTGATGGGCGGACTGAACGCATGGACCGAAAAGACCCACCAGCAGATTGCCCCGGCCACAAAAATCAATATCAAGAACATCAACAGACTCATACCCTTTTCCCTTCTTTCGTTTCTTCACCGGCGCGCAGATGTTTGAGAACCTCGCGTGCGATCGTCTCATTGAATCCCGGCAAGGCCGCAATGGCCTCCATGGAACTGTCCGCTATTGTCGCAAGAGATCCGAGCCGGGTCAAGAGTATCCTTGCCCGTTTGGGGCCTATGCCGGGGATTTCGGTAAGCGATGTCTTTAACGTTGCTTTCTTCCGCCGTTTTCGATGATAGGAAATTGCGAAACGATGAGCCTCATCGCGCAGATGCGCCAGAAGGCGCACGACCGGTGAATGCTGGGGCAGAATGACTGGATTTACGCGATTGGGCAGAAAGAATCGCTCCGGCGACCGTGACTCCCCCTCCGAACGCGACTTGGCGATCCCGACAACGGGAAGATCGCCGATGCCGAGATCGTCGAATACCGCCCGCGCCACGTTCAATTGGCCACGGCCCCCATCTATCACCGCCAAATCGGGCAAGTCGTCCTCTTCAATGGCCCGCGTGTACCGGCGCATAAGCACCTCGCGCAGCATCGCAAAATCGTCTTGGCCTTCGACGGTGCGAATCGCATAGCGGCGGTACCGGGCCTTGGCGGGGACGGCGTTTTCAAAAACCGCCATGCCGCCCACGGATCTCCCGCCTTGAAGGTTCGATATGTCGAAACATTCCATGCGATACGGCACAGCCACCATGCCAAACGTCTTGCGCACCTGTTCCATCAAATCCCTACCGGCTTCCTGGGCCAATTGACGTTCCGCGAACGACTGCCGGGCGTTACGGGCGGCCAATTCGAGCAACGCCGCCTTATCGCCCCGTTTCGGATGCATAATCGTCACGCTTCGCCCCCGCCGTTCGGCCAGGATCTCCGCGATGGTTTCCGCGTCATCGAGGTCCATGGGCGCAAGGATCTCCGCCGGCAATGTCGGCGTCTGCGCCCCGTACTGCATCAGAAACGAACGAAGAAACTCGTCGGGCGGCATTTCACAGCCTTCAAACGCGTAGTCGCGCCCTCCCACCATTTTGCCGCCCCGGAAGAAAATCACCTGAACAACGACGTACCTACCCTCTTGGCAGAGTCCGACGACATCGCGATCTTCGGCGCCCGGCACTGCGACGGTGCGTTGGCGTTCAACCGTTTTTCGCAATGCCAGGAGCCGATCGCGCAGCACGGCCGCCTGCTCGAATTCAAGACGGCCGGCTAGTTCGCGGATCTGTTCCGAAAGACGGTTTTCCAATTCCCCCGTGCGACCTTGTAGGACAAGCATCACCTGGTCCACCACTTCTCGGTATTGCGCCTCGTCCGTTCCCATGCACGGCCCCATGCACTGGCCCATTTGAAAATAGAGGCAAGGCCGCGTGCGGTTTCGCAGCACGCTGTCGCTGCACAGGCGCAGGGGAAAGAAACGCCGTATCAGTTTCAACGTTTCACGCACCGCCGATGCGCTCGCGTACGGCCCGAAATAACGCGCGCCGTCCTTGCGGTATCGGCGGACAATGGTCACGCGCGGATACTTTTCCGCGGGATCGATCCGCAGGCTCACATACGTCTTGTCGTCGCGTAGACGAATGTTGTAACGCGGTTTGTACTGCTTGATCAGGCTGTCTTCAAGCAGCAGCGCCTCTTTCTCCGTGTTTGTGACAAGAAATTCGATATGCGCCACGCGGCGCAACAAAAATGTGACGTTATACCGACTGTCCTGTTCATTGATGTAAGTACGTAACCGGGCGCGAAGATCCTTCGCTTTACCCACATAAATAGGCCGTTTTTTCGCATCCTGCATGATGTAACAGCCCGGCAAGGATGGAATCAGCGCCGGATCGAAATGTTTCAAAAAGGCTTTTCCGGCAATTATAGCGCCTCCGGTAACGGCGGAAATCGGTTTCAACTCCCCAATTTTTGGATCATCGTTCATGGAATCACTATACCCGAAAGGGATTGCCGCAGGCAAAAAATCGGCGTAGAGCCTTGTCGGACCTAAAGTTAGCGAATCGGCAGGGTACGCAATATTTTGTATTGACAGAAAGAGGAAACCACTATATAATGTGGACGTTCGTGGATAGCGCGGCGAAATTGGTCAGACGCGCCGCAACGGACAGTAGTAGGGAGTTTGGGTGAATTGAACAAAGAAAATTGGCAGTTGGGGTTATTTTGACAATAAATAACCGTTTCGGTGCGGAACGACGAGGCGGCGGTTTTTAGGAAGGAGATTCGGGGATGGTAGAACGTATTCGGAAGCGGGACGGCAGTATAAAAGAGTTTTGTCCGGAAAAGATTACCAACGCAATTTTCAAGGCCGCGATGGCTTGCGGGGGAGACGATTACGAATTGGCGCGCCATTTGTGCGAACAGGTGGTGGCCCTTATCGAAGAGCAATTCAGCGGTCGGATTCCCGATGTCGAGAGCATACAGGACCTCGTGGAGCGGACCCTTATAAAGAATGGCCATGCCAAAACCGCCAAGGCCTACATTCTTTATCGCGAGAAGCGGACAGGCGCCCGCAATGCCAATGCCCTGATTGGCGCCACAATAAAAATGTTTTCGGATTATTTGGGTGATCGGGATTGGCGGATTCGCGAAAATGCCAATACTCAGAAAAGCATCAATGGTCTGAATAACTATGTACGGGAATTCTTTACAAAAAACTATTGGCTCCACGAAATCTACTCCGCCGAAATACGGGAGGCGCATGAAAATGGCGATGCCCATATCCACGATTTAGGATTTCTCGGTCCCTACTGCGCGGGCTGGGATTTGCGTCAATTACTCATGGAAGGGTTCGGGGGCGTCCCGGGCAAGGTTGAAAGTTCGCCGGCGAAACATTTGCGTTCATTCTTGGGCCAGATCACCAATTCGACGTTTACGACCCAGGGCGAGACGGCCGGCGCCCAGGCCTGGTCGAGTTTTGACACCTATTGCGCTCCCTTTGTTCGGTATGACAAGTTGACTTTCGAACAGGTCAAGCAGTGCCTCCAGGAATTTATTTTCAACATTAATGTGCCCACGCGCGTTGGGTTCCAATGCCCATTCAGCAACTTGACCTTCGACCTCAAGGTGCCCGAAATGCTAAAGCACCAGGCGGTAATCCGCGGTGGCCGGCTCACGAACGACACCTACGGCGATTTTCAGGCCGAAATGGATCTGTTCAACGAGGCGTTCTGCGAAGTGATGATGAAGGGCGACGCGAAGGGGCGCGTGTTCACATTTCCGATTCCGACGATCAACATCACCCGCGATTTCGACTGGAACACGCCGTCGGTAAACGCGTTCATGCGCATTACCTGCAAGTACGGAATCCCCTATTTCGCCAACTACGTCAATTCGGATCTATCTCCCGAGGACGCGATTTCGATGTGCTGCCGTCTGCGTCTCGACACGAAAGAGCTCCGCAAACGGGGCGGCGGCCTCTTCGGCAGCAATCCGCTTACGGGCTCCATTGGGGTGTTTACCATCAACTTGCCGCGCATTGCGTATCAGTCGCGCACGAAGCAAGAGTTCAAGGCACGGCTCTGGCGGCTTGTCCAAATTGGACGGACCTCGCTGGAACTCAAGCGAAAGGTCATTGAGCAGCAAAGCGAACGCGGCTTGTATCCGTACTCGACCAATTACCTTCGGCATGTGAAGGAACGCACGGGCGAGTACTGGCACAACCATTTCAGCACAATCGGGATAGTGGGCATGAACGAGGCCCTGCTCAATTTCATGGGCAAGGACATTGGCACGCCCGAAGGCCAGGCGTTCGCCATCGAAATCATGAATTATCTGCGGGAACTGTTGCAGGAGATCCAAGTCGAAACCGGCCATGTCTACAACCTAGAAGCGACGCCCGCCGAAGGCACGTCCTACCGCCTTGCGAAACTCGACAAGGCGCGTTATCCCGAAATTATCGCTGCGGGCAATGGAACGCCGTATTACACGAATTCGACTCAACTGCCCGTGGGCTACACGGACGACGTGCTCGAGGCGGTTCGCCTGCAAGACGATCTTCAGTCGCTCTACACGGGCGGGACGGTGCTGCATGCCTATCTCGGGGAAAGCATCGAAGACATCGAAGTCTGCAAACGATTCATCCAAAAAGTATTCAGCCATTACAAATTGCCCTATCTCTCCATAACGCCCACCTTCAGCGTCTGCAACGCGCACGGATACCTGCGCGGAGAACAATTCACCTGCCCGCAATGCGGTTCCGAAACGGAGGTCTGGTCGCGGGTGACGGGGTATTTACGCCCCGTGGCCAACTACAACGACGGCAAACGCCAAGAATACAAGGATCGCAAGAAATTCGTGGTGCCGGAATCGGTCTTATGCGCGGGAAGCACGCCATGAGGATAGCCGGCATCGAGAAATGCTCGTTTGTGGATTATCCGGGCCATCTCGCGGCGGTGTTTTTCACACCCGGATGCAATTGGAACTGTTACTACTGCCATAATCGAGGATTGGTGGACATCCACGCCTCTAAACCGTGGCTCGATCTCGAAGTGGCGCTGGCGTGGCTCGACGATCGAACAGAGCTGATTGACGGCGTTGTCATCACCGGTGGAGAACCGACAATTCAAGACGGGCTGGCCGAATTTATCGAGTGCGTTCGCCGAAAAGGGTTCCGCATCAAGATTGACACCAACGGATCTCGACCCGATGTTCTTGGGAGTTTACTGGAGCAAGGCCTGCTCGATTATGTCGCCATGGATATCAAGGCGCCGATGGAACAGTACAACGATTTCGCGGGTGTGCAAGTCGAACAGGATGCCGTCAACGCGAGCATGGACCTTCTGTTGTCCTGCGTCATTGATTACGAATTCCGCACGACCGTCACCCCGCAACTGACGCATAAGGACGTCTTGGCGATAGCCCGCCGGATCCGGGGCGCGAAACGATACGTCCTGCAACAATATCGGCGCCCTGCCGGCGCTTGCGATCCCCGGCTTGAAGCCCTACCCCACTCCGTGGCGTGGCCTACTGACATTTGGTCCGAAATTCGGGATCTTGTGGGAGAATGCCTCCTGCGAGGCTTTGAGACTCAAGCCAGGCCCGACGCCAAAGCCCTTGTGGCGTGATTCCGCACGAATCGCGTGTAATGTGGCGGGGTATTCGGGAGTCCAATTATCTCCGAATCATGCAGGTTGCGGCGATTCCGGTTTGCACCAATGCAAGGATGGCATTGATGGATAGCGGACCCCAGAACGAAACCGACGGCCGTGCAAATTCCAGCAGGAAACGCAGCAAGCCATAGGCGATGAAAAAAAGGGCTGCGCCTTTGCCTGGATGCCTGCCGAGGCGTGAGATCCCGAACGCCGCCGCCAATGCCGCGATGTCGTAAAGGGGCCAGATGTGCATGAAGCCGGCAAATCCCCGGCAACAACCGGTAAACAGACAGCCGATTCGGGCGACGATTCCTCCTGCCGCAATGCCGGGAATGAACGCATCCGCGATTGCGCCATCGTGGAAATCGTTTGTCGGCAGAGTTTTCGGCCGCGACAGCCGTGCCGCAATCATGGCGCCCAGTATCGCGCCCGCATAGCCGCCCAGACTGCCCAAGTGAAGTCCGAAGGCATCCTGCGCGCCTGCGACGCCCGCGATTCGGGCATGGGCGATACCCAGCGTGGCGCCAAAAACCGACGCGGCCAAAAGCCATGCTGCCGCGACTTTCTTCGATGGGGCAACGCCGGGATAGAGACGCCGGAACGTCAACGCCCAGAAAAACCCCGCCGCCAGCAACACCATTACGGAGTTCGGTGTGAACAGGATTCCACCCAGTCGCATGCTCATGCAATCAGTGGTCCCATGCAAGACGGCTCTGTATGCAAAAGCCACACCCTCCACCTCGCCATGTTTTCGATGCGTACTCTGGACAAACCGCCGCTGCTTTTTCAAAGTCCGATTACAGGATGGTACAGTCGTCCGGTCCGGTTTGTCGAGTTTCTTGGAAATTGGATCCATGGGCCCACTCCCGTTGCGTAGAATGCCTCACTTGCGCATAATGATGATAAAAACGACAGGAGTGAACAATGTCGGGCGGATATGTGGATTTACGGAGCGACACGGTAACGCGCCCCACGCCGGCAATGCGGGAAGCGATGGCGCGGGCCGAAGTGGGTGATGATGTATTCGGGGAAGACCCGACGGTCAACGCGTTGCAGCGGCGCGCGGCGGAAATGTTCGGGAAGGAGTCGGCGCTGTTCGTGCCGACGGGTACGATGGCGAACTTGACGGCGATTCTCGCGCAAACACGACCGGGTGACGCCATCATTCTGAGCGAGGACGCGCATCCGTACAACTTCGAGTCGGCGAACATCGCGATGGTCGGCGGACTGCTGGCGAAACCGGTGCGCGGGGAATGCGGCATCCTGTCATGCGAGGACGTGGCGGCGGAGATTGTTCAGACCCGGGACCACCATTTCGCGCCGACGTCGCTGATAACCATCGAAAACACGTCGAACCGGGGCGGCGGGACGATCTATCCCATCGAAACGATTGCGGCGATCGGCGCGCTGGCCCGGGAACGCGGCCTGCGGTTTCACATTGACGGGGCGCGCATCTTCAACGCGGTGGTCGAGACCGGCGTTTCGCCAAAGGAGTACGCGTCGCATGCGGACACGTTGTCGTTCTGCCTGTCAAAGGGGCTTGGATGTCCCGCCGGTTCGCTGGTCGTGGGCGATGCGGAGACCATCGATCGCATGCACCGGTTCCGCAAGATGTTGGGCGGCGGAATGCGGCAAGCCGGGATATTGGCTGCGGCGGGCCTGTATGCGATTGACCATCATATCGATCGGCTGCGCGACGATCATGCGCGCGCGCGGCGGTTCCGCGCGGGAATCGATGGCATCGAAGGACTGCGGTTGCCCCTCCCCTCTCCCACCAACATGGTATACGTTCAAGTGCCCGCGGCGCCGGATTTTGCCTGTCGTCTTGCCGAAAGAGGCGTGCGGGTGATTGCAACGGCTCCGGACCGGATTCGCACCGTATTCCATCTCGACGTAACGGATGAAGGCGTTGAACGCGCCATCGAGGCATTTCGAACCGCCGCGGAATACGCGCCATGTTGAAAAATGTTGGTGCAAATGGATACTTTATTCGTGCGATAGGAATTACTAATGATCGGACGACGATTCAAAGCCATCAACGGCATCGTTTGCCTTGCGGTGAACGTGGCCGGCATTGCTTATGCCGGCCATGGGGCGGTGTTGTGCATCGCCCATGATCATGTGGCCATCGAGTCGTCGTTCCAAGGCGGTTGCTGCGGCGGCACGAAAACCGCGGAACATCCGGAACGAGCAATCTTCGCAAGCCTAAAGAATACGCCGATTGGAAATCCGGCCGCGTGCGGACCGTGCATGGATATCCCGTTTGCGAGCGAGTATCTCGCTTCGGCCTCGCATGCGCCGCGAATTCCGGAGGGATTCACGCTGGAAATTCCCCTGCTTTTCAGCGTTCTCTCTACGGGCCCATACACGGTTTCAACCGATTCCGTCGTATTTTCTTCCTTGCGATCCCAACGCATCGCCATTTTGCGCATCTGAGATAACCGAAGTCTGATTTCACAAGCCCCCCCCTCTCGTGAACGGTTGCGCGTCTCTTTCCGGTCGGTTCGATCGTAAATCGCAAAAGACGCAAACAATATTCACTGATACGGTGTACCGGACAAAGGAAAAACCGCCTGCATGAAAGCACTCAAAATACTTCGGACATGTTTCGCGACCAACCTGTCGTGCGTCCTAATGGCGATGGCCTTCGATGCGCCGGCGTTGACGCTCACGGATGCGCTAGCGATGGCCTTGGAGAAAAATCCGGGGCTTGCGTCCTTTTCTTGGGAGATTCGGGCCGCTGAAGCGCGCGAAATCCAGGCGCGGCTGCATCCAAATCCGGAAATCTCTTTCGAGGTGGAAGACATCGCGGTTGGCGGCGGAGTGGACCGCAAATCGCAATCGCCCATTGGCATCGTCCCAATGCTGCATCTTCTGCCGTACAGTCCGCCCTCCAGCGAGACCCAGTTCACACTCTCGCTCGCGCAACGGGTTGAATTCGGAGGGAAACGGGTGAAACGGATGGCGTTGGCGGCATGTGACCGTGATGTGGCTCGTTGGGATTACGAAATGGCCAAGGCAGACGTAATCCGTGACGTCACAAAGGCTTTTGTGGATGTTTTATCTACGCAGGAACGCGCGGCGCTCGACTGTGAATTGGTCCAATTGGCCGAGAAAACGCTCCAGTCGGTGTCGGCGCGTGTAGAAGCGGGACGCGTCTCGCCGTTGGACGAAACCAAAGCCGAAACGGCGCTGTTGAATGCCCGCGTGCAGGCGGATCGGTCGAAACGTGCATTGGCTGTCGCGCGGATTCGCCTGGCGGCGCTGTGGGGCGAGACGGAGGCAACATTCGAAAGGGCTGACGGCGATATTGAATGTGTCCGCCCAATCCCGCCATGGGAAATACTGGAAAGCCGCATACGGGAAACACCGGATCTTTTACGCTGGCAGGCCGAAATCGCCAAGCGTGAAGCCGCCATCAAGGTGGAAAAGACAAAAGCGATTTCCGATGTCACCCTGAGTCTCGGATATCGCAAACTGGACGGGAACAGCGAGAACCTCCTGGTGGCGGGCGTATCAGTGCCCATTCCCCTGTTCCATCGCAACCAGGGGGCGATCATGGAGGCGGAACATCTTGCGGCCAAGGCGCGCGATGATCGGAGGGGCGCTGAAATTGCGGTCCGCGGCTTCCTGAAGGCGGCGCACGAGGAATTGTCCGCCACGCAGACCGCCATTGCGTCACTCAAAGAGACGATCCTCCCCGCGTCTACGCTTACTTTCGCTCAGGTCAACGAAGCCTACCGGCAGGGCAAGTTCGGCTATCTGGACGTCTTGGATGCCCAACGCACGCTGTTCGAAGCACGACGTGAATACTTGGATGCCTTAACGGACTACCACCGCGGCATCGCGGAGATGGAACGTCTCTTCGGCGCATCGTTGTGGGCCGAAGGAGAATCGCTAAAATGAATAAATGGTTTGTAATCGCGATAGTCATCGTAATGCCGGCCGCGTTGTTTGCGGGGCGCCTTTTCTTTGTGAAATGCACCGTCGCGGCGGAAGAACCCCAAACGCATACGGAACATGCCGAAGAAAAGGTGGTTTCGCTTACACCGGAACAAATCGAAGCCAATGGCATCGAGATTGCGGAAGCAGGTCCCGGTGAAATAGCGGTACAACTCACGTTGCCGGGCGAAATCAAACTCAACGCCGATCGCGTCGCACATGTCATTCCCCGGGTAGGGGGCGTCGCTCGAGAAGTATTCAAAAACGCCGGCGACACGGTCACGGCCGGTGAAGTCATGGCGATTCTCGACAGCCGCGAACTGGCCATGATGAAGGCCGCTTATCTTGCCGCCCGGGAACGTGAATCGCTTGCGCGATCCATCTTTGAACGCGAAAAGGGGTTGTGGGAAAAGAAGATTTCCGCGGAGCAGGACTACCTCGCCGCAAAACAGGCCCTTGCAGAAGCCGCCATCAACACGCGCAGCGCGGAGCAGCAACTCCACGCCATCGGTTGTTCCGAAGAGTATATCGAGTCCCTCCCGTCCCAGGCCCATGTCGCGTACACACACCACGAAATCACCGCACCTTTCGACGGCGTGGTTATTGAAAAACACATTACCTTGGGCGAATCGCTCAAGGACGATGTTTCATGCTTTACCATTGCGGATTTGAGCACCGTGTGGATCGATTTGAGTGTATATCAAAAAGACATCCCCTCGATTGTCAAAGGGCAGGAAGTAAAGGTGGCCGGCGGCGCCGCCGAGCCGGAGGGTCTTCACGGGCATATCGAATACATCGGGCCGGTCATGGGCGAAGATACGCGGACCGTGATTGCGCGCGCCGTCATGCCGAACGAAGACGGACGCTGGCGTCCGGGGCAGTTCGTCACGGGAACCATTACGACCGAAACGCAGTCCGTGCCTGTTTGCGTGCCGAAAGCCGCCATTCAGACCATTGAAAAGGTTCCGTGCATCTTCGTGCGGACGGAGGAAGATTTCGAGCCCGTGCCGGTAACACCGGGACGCAGCAACGAAAAGTATGTTGAAATTCTGTCCGGATTGGCCGCTGGCCAGTCCTACGTCGCCGCAGGTTCCTTTATTTTGAAGGCGATGCTCGAAAAAGGCGAATTGCACGACGATCATTAGATCTGGAGCATATCATGGAGCCCCATGCAAGTTTCACTGAACGAATCCTTCGCGCGGCTTTCCGGCAAAAGGCCGTGGTATTGATGCTCGCTGCGTTGGGTGCGGTATTCGGGGGCATGGCGTACCGGCAAATGCCGAGGAACGTCTATCCGGACATCACGATCCCCGTGTTCACCATCGTCACCGAAAACGAGGCCATGGCGCCCGAAGAAATCGAAACGATGATCACGCGCCCGATGGAATCGGCCATGAACGGGTTGCCGGGCGTCCGTCGGGTGCGATCGCAGACGACGCAGGGATTGTCGTCAATCATCGTGGATTTTGATATTGAAACGGAATTTTGGCGCGCCCGCCAGTTCGTCACCGAGCGCATGGCGCAAGTGGCCGCGCAACTACCGCCGGGCACCGAGCCGCCGACCTTGGCAAGCGCCACGACGCGCTTGTCGGAAGTGTTCGAGTACGCGGTTGAGGGCGACCTCTCCCTCAGCGAATTACGCGAAATTGCCGAGTGGCAGATTCGCTACAACCTGCTCACCGTTCCTGGTGTCGCCGAAGTGCTCAACATGGGCGGCTTCATGCGCCAGTACCGTGTATCGCTCGACGCCAACCGTCTCCATGCGCACAAGATCACCCTGGCTGAAATCGAAGAGGCAATCCGCGGCGCGAACGAAAATGCCGGCGGAGGCTTTATCAGCACGGGGGATGCCGAATACACCGTGCGCGGCATCGGGCGCTACGATTCCATCGAAGACATCGGCGACACGATTATCGCCGCGCGCGGCGGGACTCCGTTGTTTTTGCGCGATGTGGCCGCCATCGCGGAAACCTCGGCTATCCGAAGGGGTATCGCCAGCCGGAACGGTAAAGAAACCGTCGTGGCGCTTGTCGTCAAACAGCCCTTGGCAGACACGATGCAGGTCGTCGAGGGGATCAAGGAAGCCTTGGAAGATATGCGGGGCACACTTCCCAAAGGCGTGCGGATCGTGCCATATTATGATCAAAGCATACTCATCGGGCATTCCCTTTCTAGCGTAACCCGCGCCATTCTGGCCGGGTCGGCGCTTGTCGTCGTCGTGCTGCTGTTGTTTCTTGGACGCCTGCGCAGCACGCTGATCGTGGCCGCATCCATACCGCTTTCCGCCGTTATCGCCGGCGTGCTCATGCGGCAATTCGGAATCGGACTCAATACCATGTCGCTTGGCGGCATAGCGATCGCGGTGGGCATCATGGTAGATGCCTCGATCATCATGGTCGAAAACATTCATCACCGTTTTCAACAGCAGCGCGCGGACATTCTCGATGCCATGGACAGAGAGCGGGTCGCCCTGCGCGCGGCCATTGAAGTGGGCCGCCCCATTGCGTTCGCGACCCTTGTCATCATGGCCGTGTTCCTGCCGCTTTTCATCATGGGCGGCATGGAAGGCCTCCTTTTTCGTCCGCTTGCGGTAACCGTCGCCGCCGCAATGCTTGGTTCGCTTGTTCTGTCTCTCACGGTCACACCCGTGCTCGGCGCATGGTTCCTTCGTCCGAACGCCGGAGTGGGCAACGGGGACGAGGTGCGATTCGTCCGATGGATCAAGCATGCGTATGTGCCTCTGCTCGAATTCGCGCTGCGCCGCCGCTGGCTCGCAATCGCGCTGGCGCTTGCGTTTCTCGCGCCGACCGTTGCCGGCCTTGCCGTCATCGGCAAGAATTTCATGCCGCGGCTCGACGAGGGCGCATGGGTCATTTCCACCGCCACGCCGCCCGAAACCTCCCTCGAACAAAACGACCGAATCACCGGCCAGATAGAAAAACTCCTGATCAAGAATCCCAACGTGACGGAGGTCGTCCGCCGAAATGGGCGATCCGAACGCGCCATCGGCTGCGTATTGCCGGTCAATCTGGGGGAGATCATCGTCAACCTGAAACCGAAGAACCTTCGGGACAAGCCCGCGGAGCAGATTCTGGCCGAAGTGCGTGAGCAGGTCGAACATATCCCCGGCGTTGCGGCGGCGTTCACGCAACCGCTCCAACTGAAGATTGACGAAAGCCTGGAAGGCACTCCCGCTCCCTTGCAAGTGAAAATATTCGGCCCCGACTTGAACGTTCTTGAAACGATTGCGAAAGATGTCGCGCGCCTCATGGAAAACATACCGGGACTTGCCGACGTCAAAATGGAGCAAGCCGCCGGGATCCCGCAGTTGCAGGTCGAGATTGACCGGCAGGCCGCCGCACGCTACGGCATACCGGTCAAAACCGTTTCGAAGATCGTGCAACTGGCCATTGGCGGTGAAGAATTGACCCAAGTCTGGAAAAACCAGCGCAGTTACGGCGTCTTTGTCCGTTTCGACGAATCCATGCGCGGAACCCCCGAAGCGATTCGAAACATCATGGTTGACGCCCCTTCGGGACAACGCATTCCCCTTGGCCAAATCGCACAGATCCGTCTCGCCGAAGGCCCGAACGTCATTTGGCGCGAAGCCATGAACCGGCGTATCGGCATTGATGCAAGTATCCAAGGCCGGGATCTGGGCAGTGTCGTGGCCGAGATCAAGGAAGCGATCCAGACCATTGCCATTCCGCCCGATTACTATATCGCGTTCGGCGGCCAGTACCAGAGCCAGCAACGCGCCATGCGTTCGCTGGTTGTCGCCTCGGGAGTCGCCTTGGCGATCGTTTTCACGCTGCTGTACGTGGCGTTGCGCTCGGCCGTGCATGCCGCGATCATTCTTGCAACCGTCCCGAGCGCATTCGTCGGCGGCGTGGCGGCGCTTTTGTTGGCCGGTGAAACCATCAATGTGTCGTCCGCCGTGGGTTTCATCGCCCTGTTCGGAATCGCCGTTCAAAACAGCTTGGTGCTTCTGACCCAAACCCGCGATTTCATCGCCGAAGGACATGGCGCGGAAAAAGCCATCCGCCTCGCCAGCGTGCAGCGCCTCCGCCCCAAATTGATGACGGCGTCTTGCACGGGACTCGGCCTATTGCCCATCCTCCTCAGCCGGGGCGCCGGCGCCGAAATCGAAAAACCGCTCGCCATTGTCATGACGGGGGGCCTTGCGACGTCCACCTTGTTCACGCTGCTGATATTGCCAGCCCTGTACTTGGCCGTTCAGCACGCAAGGGAACGAATGGCGCGTTGCGGGAACGGTTCCAGGCAACCGCCGGCAACAAACACTTGAACTTGGAAGGCTTGAAGCGGTGTAATAGCCGCATGGAATCCCCAAATCTGCAAACGCTCTGCAAACGTTACAATATCACCTTCAACAAGCGGTTGGGACAGAATCTGCTCCTGGACGACAATATCAACCGAATCATGACCGACGCGGCGGCGCTCGACGGGAACGACAGCGTCATCGAGGTGGGCGCGGGCCTTGGCGCGTTGACGGCGCATCTTTGCCGGCGCGCCGGACGGGTCTTGGCCGTCGAAATTGACCGGACCTTCATGCCGTGTCTGGAGGATCGTTTCCGCGAACAGGCGAATGTGCGGTTGTTTCGCGGCGACATCCTGAATCACAGCCTGCCCAAACTGGCGGAGGAATTTCTTCCCGGCGGAACGTCGTACAAAATGGTCTCGAACCTGCCCTACTACATCACGACGCCGATCTTGTTTCATTTTCTCGAATCGCCGTTGAAGTTCAGCCGGATCGTCGTAATGGTCCAGGAGGAAGTCGGCATTCGCATGACCGTGCCACCCGGCCATTCCGAATATGGCGCGCTCGCAGCGGTACTCGCGTGCCATGCGGACGTGGACATCGTGCATCGCGTCCCGCGGACCTGTTTCGTGCCGCGCCCGGAAGTGGACAGTTGCATCGTGCGGTTGCGCCCGCACGACGCGCCGCCCTACCCTGATGTCGAATTGCGATTCCTGGCGGCCGTCATTCGCGCCGCCTTCATGCAGCGGCGCAAGACCGTGCGCAATGCGCTGACGCGGACAGGCGAGTTCGGCGCGCCGCGGGAAGCGGTCGTTGCCGCCTTGGAGGCGGCGGGCATTGACGGCGATCGCCGCGCACAAACCCTTTCACCCGATGATTTTGCGCGGTTGGCCATGGAAATCCGCGCGCGGATTTGAGGAGGTTTCGGCTGAAATGCGTCACGCATGCGTAAACACGGTAAACATGGTGACGCTTCCCTTTTCAACCGTACCCATCGTTTTTTTCAGGGAGTTTCGCAACCGATGACTGAATGGGTGCTGGCCAATCACTTCGTGCAAATCATGGAAAGCCTGTCAAGTGGCGTGTTGGCCGTGGACGCATCCGGGCGCATTTTGCTGGCCAACCGTGCGGCGTGCCTTCATCTGGGCTTGAAGGAAAACGATCTGCCCGCCGGAACGCATTGCAGCGACACGCCTATTCCGGAGCCGTTCCGCACGGCCCTCTTCGACGTCATGGAAAAACGGCAGGCCTTGACACGGCGGGAGGTTCTGCTCACCTTGGATGACGGCACGCGCCGGGAAATCGGTTTTTCCGCCTCGTTGCTTGGAACGCCTGAATCTTTTGGGGGAACCGTATTCCTGTTTGTGGACATGACCGAGCGTCGGGCGCTGGAGCGTGCCGCCGAGGTCAATCGGCAATTGGCGCAAGTCGGTGAATTGACCGCCGGTGTCGTGCATGAACTCCGAAATCCGTTGACGGTCATTGGTGGAAATGCGGAACTGCTACAACGCGTGATTCCCCCTGAAAATCCGGGACGCCGCAATCTTGACGCCATCCTCAAGGAGACCAAGGTTCTGGAGCGGCTTGTCGCCCAGTTCCTTGGATTTGCGCGCCCCTTTGAGATTGAATGGACCCCTTGCCGGGCGCAATCAATTGTGGACCGGACCATCGCTGTCTGCCAATCCGCCGCCAACGCGAAATCGGTCGTATTGCATACCAGCGTCCTTCCGCCCGATCTAATGTTCATGGGTGACGAGAACAAGTTTCCGCAGGTTCTAATCAATATCGCAGGCAATGCGATAGATGCTGTGCCGCCCGGCGGCGAGGTAATGTTGTCGGCGCGTCGCGAAGATTCGGACGCGGTCTTCGAGGTTGTGGACAACGGCCCCGGTATTCACTTGAAACCGGAGGAAGACCTCTTCCGGCCGTTCTTTTCCCGCAAGGAAGGCGGCACAGGTCTTGGGTTGGCGATATGCCAGCGCATTGTCACGGCGCACAAGGGAACGATCGTCTTTGCCAACCGCCCTGAAGGCGGCGCCCGTTTTGTGGTACGATTACCCTTGGGCATGGAAGTTGGGTTATGATCAACGTCGGCATCATCGGTTGCGGCCGTATCGCGGATCTTCACGCGTTGGGATATCGTGGCAATCCGGACGCGCGCATTCTCGCCGTATGCGATGAGAATGCGGAACGCGCCGAACAGCGGCGTATCGAATGGGGCGCCGATCGGTCCTATTCCGATTACCGTCAATTGTTGCACAATCCCGATATTGACGCCGTCGAAGTGCTCACGCCCTACGAAACACATGAAAAAATCGTCATGGAAGCCTTCGCCGCCGAAAAGCACGTGGCGGTGCAGAAACCCATGACGACGAGCCTCAAGAGCGCCGATCGCATGGTGCTTGCGGCGGAAATGTCTCGAAAAGTCTTTAAGGTCACGGAATGCTACTTAACGTATCCCCCCATCGTTTTTGCCAAACGCCTCGTCGAATCGGGCGCCATCGGGGAACCCTTGGGCATGCGGATAAAGTACGTGTGCAGTCCTCTTGGAGGCTGGAACGTTCCCGCGCACACCATTCAGCAACAGATCGCCAAGTCGGCCCGGGGATTCGGGCTCGAAACGTTCGACCACGGCCATCACGAATGGGCCACGGCATGGTATCTGCTCGGCGCCGCCGAACGAGTCTCTGCATGGATTGACTCGACCGACGGCGTGATTGATTGCCCAGCGACAATTATGTGGAAATGTATCGGCGGCAAGCGATATGGCGTGTGCGACTTTATTTATGCGCCGGAACTGCAAATCCCTTCTGAATACTATTCGAACGACGAATGGTACGAGATCACGGGATCACGCGGCATCATCCAAATCCATCGCGGCACCGGCCATATCGTCGAATCGCCCATCGTCAGCCTCTTCAACGAAAAGGGTTGGACACATTACACCGACATCCCCGCCGACTGGTCAGAAGGCTTCACCGGCGCGACCCGGAATTTCATCGCGGCGATTCTGGGAAGGGAAGCGCCCCTCCTAACCGGCGTTCAAGCGCGCGCCATCCTCCAGTTCGCCTTTGCGATCGCGCGTTCCGCCGCCAAACACCGCGAGGTGTACCTGGCGGAGTTCGACCATCCCTTCCCGTGGCTTCACACATGGCGCCAACGCCGCCGCAACCGGCGTGATGTCATCGTCGGACGCCGCCCCCGCCTCCGAATCGGCGACTTGTTCGTCCGCACGGCCCCCTATGCGCGACAAGCCCACGACTTGATGCGGCGTTTGCAGGAACGGTTCGATCCGGCCTCCGCAAAGGGTTGGAATGCCGTCATCGGACTCGAACTGTTACCGGAAGCCGGCGTCGAGGGAGGGAAATACGGACTTTATTTTCACGATGGCGCCTGCGATGTGCGCGAAGGGGAATTGCCGCCCAACGCCGATTTGACGCTTCACGCCACCGCGGGTCTGTGGGCCGCCATTCTCCTCGGGAAAATTCGCATCGAGGCCGCCGCCCTTCGCAACCGCATCCAATACGAGGGACATGCCGAACAGGCCCTCCGCCTCCGCACCGTTTTTCGACTGTGACGACACCCCCGCCCTTTTTACTGCGTTTCGAAAATCACGACATCTTGCCGCCGTTCAGGGGGCATGACATTGAGCGATTCAAGAAGGCCGTTTCGATAGATACCTTGGACCTGGGTGTTGTACGGCGCGCACAGTTGGAAGTCCACATCCCATTCTTTCGGCCATGCCGGGAAAAGGCGGATTGCGCGGCCTTCGCATTGCATGATCATGGATTGTAGTGCCATCAGCCCGTTGCAGCCGTGATCCTGATCGGGTATCCAGTCGAAATTGGGCCCCCAGAACGCCGGAAAACGGCTGCCGGGATCTTTTGTCGCAAACCGTTCCGCGACACGTTGCCTCGCCTCGGATGCCAATCCGAGAAAGGCCGCCTGCGTATCGTCCTGCTGCCAGCCGCGATTGCCTTTGATGCGCCGCGCCTCGAAAGTCCGCCGCGCCAGATCGAGGTCCGGCTGGCCTACACCGAAGATTCGGAACGGAAAGATAGCGTATAGTTCCGGGTTCTCGGAATTGTGCGCTTTCTCGCGGATTTCGCGCGCGGCCGCCAAGATGTTGTTTCCATCCACTTGGCGCATCGGCAATGAAGGCAATTCGGACCGCAAACGCCGCCAGGTCGAGCGTTGTTCACCGGATAACAGATTGTCCGGCAGGGCAAGCAGTCCGTCGAGCACGACCTGTAAGCCCGCAATCTCAGGCAACGGATCCACCACATCCTGCCACGTCTCCAATGCCTGGCCCGGCTCCAAACGCAGCTTGCCGGTCACATCACGTTTGAAGTGATGGTCGAAGAACGACAGAATCGGTCCAGCCAGCGGCAGCATTTTTTCACGAACGAACACTTCGTCCTGTGTATAGACAAAGTAATCGAGCATCATAGCGAGTAATTCGAGTTGGCCTTCCCAATGCCATCGAATGTACCGGTTGTCAACTAGCCCAACGGGTTTCCCCTCGCGGTTCCAGCCGTAGTTGTCGTTCGCATAGGCGCCCCAGAAGTACATCGTTTCAGGGAAGAAGGCGCCCTCGTGGCCGAAGTAGACCGGTGTGCGCGCTTTCGCAAAAGGCAACGCGTCCAAGAACATTTGGAACAAGGGCGGCATCATGTCGAAATCGCCGGAGGCCAGCATGGGCCAGTAGGCCAAGCGCGTGTTCTGAAACCAGTAAGGCCCCCCCCACGCTCTGAAATCCGCATCGAATGATTTACCGCCACTCCGATCCACCGTGAACAATGAACCGTTGAATTTGATGGGATACGCACCACGTCCTGCACATGCACTGATGAAACGCTGCAAGGCATATCCCTGCGAAACCATCTCCGCATCCGGCGCACCGTCCACCTGGATCCAACTCCGCTCCCAGAATGTCCGCCACCACGCCTGATGATCAAACCACGCCTTATGCCAGTCCGTTTTGCGTGCATCGGCAACCCGCTTTTCAAGAGGTTCAAGCCAATCCGCATCGGTATCAATAATCTTCGTATCGGCAACAATCGTCCATGCATGATGCGTGGCGGGCTGGACCGACTTGAGGCTCTTGGGAGAAGACGCGATACAGCCGTCACCACACACGGCGGCGCTGAAGGTTCGATGAAGCAACGGATCTTGGCCTTGCGCGATCCAATCGCCCATCCCTTGAAGGCGCAGCGTGTCCGGCCAAATGGATCGCTCGTTTCGATGACCCCACATCAGCCGATCAGGCAGGCCAACGGCCAGCCTATCGGCGGATACGGTCACCTCATAGGGCGCTTCGGCGAGGCCATATGCGCTTGACAGTTCCTCGCCTTTCAAGGTACGCGGACTCTCACGCCACGTTTCGAATTCCAGCTTCGCGTCGAAGGGTTCCGCGCTTTCGGCCTCAACGCGAATCGTTGGCCGGTTGGCGTCCACCCAAATACGCATTGTGTGCATGGCTTCGACCAGCATGCTGCCCGTGGTCAAGTCGAGCGTCTGTTTGAACGGCTTCCCTCTTGCGACAAGCGGCGGCGTACATTGGACCCGGATACGCCCCAATTTGAGCAGTCGCGCGTTTTCAGACCACGCGTCCGATTTCGCGATATAAAAGACCAGATCGCCGTTCGCCTCAACCCAGACGTTTAGGCCGATATCGCCGTTGCCCAGCGGCATCGAACCGGATGCGTCTTGGCTGGGCGAGTCCCAGACAACGTTATAGCGGCTAGGAAATGTGGTCGCACTCAAGAGGGAGATCACAAACAGGAGCATCGCGTTCATCTGGGTTCTCCGAGGCAGTCCGTTGCCTTTGATTCACTTGACATAATCGAAAGCCTCACGTGACGGAATGGGTTGTTTTAGTTTCTTTGTACGCAACTTCTGTGCATGGTACACAGAAGTTGCGGACAAAGAAATCATATCCTTGATTGAGGTATTGCGGCTGAGCCGCGTTAGGCGTGTGTCCATTTCCGTCTTCGGCAAGGCGAAATGGCTATGACATCCATTGGCCGCCAAAACACAGGCATGCGGCCCAACCGCCAAATCGTCCATGGAAAGAGTCATCATCATACCCTCGAAGTTTACCGACACAGATTTCCCGTCGTTCAACTTAGTGTAATTGTCCGGTGATTTACCGACAACGTGACTTTGGCGGACTGCGCCGCACCGCTTGCGATGGCCACCGCTAAAACAAATACGTGTCCCCGCCATGCCATCGTGTGCGTCCTTTCTTTGAATCGTTTCTATTCGCCCCAGCCCGCGTCGCTATTCGGCTGTTGGGCCGACGCCCACTCCACCGCCTTCTTCCCGGCAAGCGTCACCAGGCTCAACAGCGCCAGCAGCGACGCCACCGCGAACGCGGCGACGAAGTTGTACTCATTGTATAGAATCTCGATGTGCAGCGGCATGGTTGTCGTAACGCCGCGGATGTGGCCGGACACCACGGAAACGGCGCCGAATTCCCCCATGGCCCGTGCCGTACATAGGACGATTCCATAAAGAAGCCCCCAGCGGATGTTCGGCAAGGTGATTCGAAAGAAAGTCCGCCAGCCGCTCGCGCCCAGCGACAAGGCCGCCTCCTCGTCGTCGTTGCCGAGGGATTGCATGAGCGGAATCAGCTCCCGCGCCACCAAGGGAAACGTAACGAAGAGCGTGGCAATCACGATGCCGGGCACGGCAAATATCACTTTCAATTGACTAGATTCGAGCCAGGCTCCCAGAAATCCGTTCGCGCCCAGAAGAAAAACAAAAACCGCGCCCGCGATTACGGGCGATACCGTAAAGGGCAAATCAATCAGGGTGATGAGAATGTTTTTTCCCCAGAAATCGAACTTGGCAATGCACCACGCGGCGGCAATCCCAAACAGGGCGTTCACCGGGACCACAAGGGCCGCCGTCAGCAGCGTCAGACGGATGGCGGCCCATGCGTCGGGATCGGCAATGGCGCTCCAATAGGCTTGCACGCCTTTTTGAAACGCATAAGCAAACACCGCCACCAGCGGCGCGACCAGAAAGATCAGGATGAACACCAACGCAATGCCTGTCAGCAGCCACCGGATAAACACGCCGCCGGTTTTTTCCCCATTGCGTCTGCCTTTAGACCGATTCATTACGCCGGCTCCACCATTGCAAGAAGTTGATGCCCAGCAGCAGCACGAAGGACATGGCCAGCATGGCGGCCGCGATGGCGGCCGCGCCGGCGTAGTCGTACGCCTCGAGTTTGGTCATGATCAGCAGCGGCGCGATTTCGGTGCGCATCGGCATGTTGCCGGAAATGAAAACCACCGAACCGTATTCGCCGAGGGCGCGCGCAAACGCCATGGCGAATCCCGCGAGGAGGGCGGGAAAAATCGCCGGCATGATCACGCGCAGAAAGACCTGCCAGCGCCGGGCGCCCAAACTGGCCGCAACCTCTTCCACTTCGGGATCAATCTCGCGAATGACCGGTTGAAGCGTCCGCACGACAAAGGGCAACCCGACAAAGGTCAGGGCCACAATCACGCCCGCCGGCGCATAGGCCACTTTGATGCCCAGCGGATCCAGCCAACGTCCCAATGGGCCATTGGACGCATACAACGTGGTCAGCGAAATGCCCGCCACGGCCGTCGGCAGTGCAAAGGGAAGATCAACAAGGGCATCCAGCAGGGCGCGTCCCGGAAAACGATAACGGACCAGCACCCACGCCACCACGAGACCAAAACCCGCGTTCAGCAACGCGGCGCATCCCGATGCCCCAAAGCTGAGTTTGAACGCCGCCACAGCGCGCGGCGATGCGATGGCCGACACAAAATCCCCCCAGCCCATCGCGCCCGCACGGAAAAAAAGGAACGACAGCGGAAGCAGCACTAAAAGCCCCAAATAGGCCAATACATACCCCATTGTCAGCCCAAAACCAGGCAGGATGCTTTTCCGTACCAAGCGTCTTCGTGCCGGCGCCATGCGTGCCTACTATTTCATCTGGAAGATTTGATCAAAAATACCGCCATCGGCGAAGTGTTTTTGTTGGGCTTGCTTCCAGCCGCCGAACACTTCTTCAATGGTAAAAAGACGCACGCCGGGAAAGCGATCCGGCAGGGGCTTTGCCGCGGGACGGTAATAATGTTTCGCACAAAGAGCCTGCCCCTCATCCGAATACAGAAATTCGAGATAGGCTTTTGCGACGTCTTCCGTTCCGTGTTTTTTTGCCACGGCATCCACCACGGCCACGGGCGGCTCGGCTAGAATGCTCAGCGACGGGATGACCATCTCAATCTCACCGTTCCCGAATTGATTGACGGCCAGTATCGCCTCGTTTTCCCACGAAATCAGCACATCGCCGATTCCACGCTCGACAAATGTAGTCGTCGAACCGCGCGCGCCCGTGTCCAATACAGGACAGTTTTTATAGAGTTTGGTCACAAAGTCCCTGGCCGATTCCTCGGAACCGCCGGGTTGTTTGAACGCATACCCCCATGCCGCAAGGTAATTCCACCGGGCGCCGCCGCTCGTTTTCGGATTAGGCGTCACCACCGAAATTCCCCCGCGCACGAGATCGCCCCAATCCTTAATGCCTTTCGGGTTGCCCTTGCGTACAAGGAAGACGATGGTGGATGTGTACGGCGAACTGTTGTGCGGCAGACGCTTCTGCCAATCCGCCGGCAGCAATTTGCCCTTTTCGGCGAGCATGTCAATGTCGTAGGCCAGAGCAAGGGTCACCACATCGGCTTCCAGGCCGTCTATCACGGCCCGCGCCTGCTTGCCGGAACCGCCGTGCGATTGGCGTACAATCAGCTTTTTACCGGTCTGCTTTTCCCATAGCGCACAAAACGACTTGTTGACATCTTGATACAATTCACGTGTCGGATCGTAGGACACGTTCAACAAGGCCATTTGCTGCGCTCCGCACAGCGATGAAAAAAACATGCAGACCGCGCCTATCCCTTTGCTCAATTTTCGGACCTCGATCACGTAGCAATCTCCTGTTGTACCTTTCTATTCCAATCCGCCGGCGCTCAGACGACTTACAGGCCTTCGCAGCGTGAAACCGAATCAGTCTACCTAATCTATCAATTATATAGTATATTCAAAACAAAATCCCACGTCAAGCATCGTGTATATCGTGTATAATGAAACAAAAACCGGAGGATCGGCAAATGTTTCGCATTACAGGGTTGATCTTGACGGCATTCATTGTCACAACGGGTTCGGCACACGCGGGCGGCGTGTTGTTTATCCATCAGGAAACGGGATCAAACTGGCTTGACGGCTGTTTGCGCGAGATACTGAACGGCAAGCCGTATCTTGACGGTGTTTATTCCATCACCCAGGGCAGGGCGGTCCTCGAGGATGTGGGCCGCCCGGCCTCATTGGGTTTCGTCGCGGGCGACAACACGGACATGCGGCACTGGCTTTATTGGTTCAATGACTACCTTGTCGGCATGGCCAATTCCGGACGTGTTTCTGGTGTGAATCGCGTTATCCTGTTCAAGAGCTCGCCGTCGAACAGCGATATCACGGACGACGGCTCTGAACCGGGCGATCCGTTTTCTTTTGAACGCACGTTGTCGAATTACAAGTCCATTTACCGGCACCCCGCTGGCGCTGGAAACGTTTATCTGAATGGCGGCCATGCCTATTCGCCGCTGGAGGATGTATTTGCCCGGAATGGCGATATTCTGTTCATTGCGATAACGGCGCCGCCGCTCAATCGCGAGGGCACTTCGGATGCCAACGCCCATCGTGCGCGATTATTCAGCGAATGGCTGAAAGGCGAGTGGATGCCGGCATACCATGCGGCGCATCCCCATCTACACAATGTGGCGGTTTTCGATCTTTTCGACGCATTGGCCAACAGCGACGATGCCCCGGCTTATCCAAACCGTCTACGGGACGACTTTGGCGGCGCTACGGGCGATACCATTCCTGTCGCCACGGCATATCCTTATCTTTGTGACCATTTTTCCGGCGATTTGGATGCGATTTGGGAAATGTTTCCAACACCCGGAGTGGCCCAAATCCGTATCGCGGATGCAGAAGGCAATCCGGGTGAAACCGTGAATGTGAGTGTAACGCTGTCCACGAACGGCACGTTGCCCGCAACCATTCTGTTTAGTGTGAATTACGACAAAGAGCAATTGTCCTATCAGGAAACAACAACGGGGCCCGTCCCCATCGCGTCAGGAAAAACCGTCACGGCCAACGAGTCTCTCGCCGGACAGGTGCGCCTTACTGTGTTCGGCCTCAATGCCTTTTCAATGGGAGACGGTGTTCTCATGACACTGGCGTTTCAAGTGCGGCCTGATGCCACCGCTTCGGCCGTAACCCTTTTCGGCGGCGATGTGTCGGTCACCCGGCCCGATGGCATGGGTCTGGATGTCAAAATAGAAAGTGGAAATATCACCATTCCCGCCAACATCGGCGAAGGCGAGGGCGAAGGTGAAGGAGAAGGCGAAGGTGAAGGAGAAGGCGAAGGGGAAGGCGAAGGGGAAGGCGAAGGAGAAGGTGAGGGCGAAGGAGAAGGTGAAGGCGAGGGTGAAGGCGAAGGGGAAGGAGAAGGTGAGGGGGAAGGTGAAGGCGAGGGCGAGGGTGAAGGCGAGGGCGAGGGCGAGGGTGAAGGGGAAGTGCCTGCACCGCCCGGTTGTTTTGGAAGGCTGTTATGACACTATGGAATCAAGACCTGATCAACAACCCGTAACGCCGAATTCCAATTCGGCATAGTCCGTGCCACCTCAGCGGGACAGGAATTCGGTGATGCGCGTACGGTGGCGCGAATAAATTTACAAGTTATCCGGCGAGTTGATCGAGCGGAATGGCCTCGTCAATGAGCATGATGGGAATGTCGTCCCGAATCGGATACATGTAAGCCTTGTCCTCGCGCACCAACCCGCCGTCAATCCGGGTTTCGATGATGGCGCCCGCGCGATTCTTGAGCGTCCGCGCCTCGATGGCGCCGTTGGCCTTCGCGATCAAGGCATCGTCCGCCAACACAACCGGCGTTTTGTTTTCTGGACAAACAAGAATTTTCAACAATTCCTCGTGAACCATTTGCGCCACCTCCGTTTGCCTAGCGTTATTCTAGCCCTCCTTCCCGTCGCGCTGCAAGTGAGCATGGTATCCAAATCCGGACGCCCACGCCAGAATCACGCAGGCGAGATAGTACAGCGGATAGCAAAAGAGGGCATTGACGGTGCTCGTGTCCACATAACGCCAGCGCGCGACAAAAATGTCGGAAATATAAAAAATCGTCGCGCCAACGAGCATCAGGCGTCCCGGCCCGTCGAAAGCCGTACCGCCGGCGCAGATCCACATCGTCGAGATGACGAGGATGTAGGCTGCAACCAGTGGAAGTTGGCCGGACGGCACATGCGGCAAGAGCCAGCACGCGATGACGCCCGATATCGCAAACGCCAGCACGGCATCCCGCCGGACAAGTGGCAGCCGAAGTCCGCGGACGACAAAGGCGGCGATGAATGCCAAATGGGCCGCTAGGAATGCCCCCACGCCCGACATAAAATCAAGCGGTCCGATCAGGTCTCCCAGCCAACAGAAGGCCAGTCCAAGCAGCATCAATCGTCCCGGCCAATGACCACCCGCACCGCGCGCAATCGCAGTCAAAAGAAACGACGTCGAGGCCGCACACGTGGGAATCCAAATTGGAATTCCCAAATGACGCTGCCGCAGCCAGAGCATGCCGGCCGCTGCAGCCAAGGTCATCAAGGCGAACACGGCCGCCGCCATGTTCGATTTCCGCCCCATTCGCATAAGGGTTCCTATACCCGAATGGCATCGGTTGGATCAATTCGACACGTTGCAACGTCTTCAATATGTTCGTAGAATGCCGTGGGAACGGAGGATAGAGACATGCCGGGCGTCATGCGACTGAGTTTTTCCATCGAACAGCCCCTTTGGGAACGGCTGGAACGGCTGGTTGCGGAAGGTCAATACGCAAATCGTTCCGAATTCATCCGCGACATGATCCGGGACCGGCTCGTCGAGAAGGAATGGAAAGAGAACGAGGAGGCCGTCGGAACGATTACGTTGGTGTACAACCACCATACGCGTGGTCTCAGCGACCGGCTGACGCACACGCAGCACCATCATCACGACGTCATCCTAGCCAGCACGCACATTCATTTGGACGCGGATTTATGCGCGGAAATCGTGGTGGTACGCGGTCCGGCGCGGCGGTTGCAGACACTGGCCAGCCATCTGCGCCGCGAAAAGGGCGTGTTGCATGCCAGCCTTAGTATGAGTTCCACAGGCGAAGGTCTGGCATGAGTTCCTTGATGGCGGGCACGACGTGGTATATTCTTTGCATGGAATAGCAGGGGAAAAGGAATGACAGGCATGAGATGGACGATGCTTATCCTGGCGATGGGGTATTGTTTCGACTTGTGCGCCATTGAAACGGAAACGATCGTCCGCCGGAACGAACAGGCCGTGGTCGTCATACTGGGTGAAAAGGAGGGCAGCGGGGCGCCCGTCCAGAGCAGCGGCTGTTTTATTCACGAATCGGGCCTGATTCTCACCACTGCGCATCAAGTAAAGGGCGTGGGCGCCCTGCGCGCCAAGACACTCGACGGCAAGGAATTCAGATTGCGCGTGGCCGTTCTTGACGAAAACAATGAACTGGCGCTGCTCCAATCCGACACGCCTCCCTCCCATGTCGCCCGCATCGGCGATGCGTCCGTCCTGCGCAGCGGATCGCCCCTCGTGGCGATTGCCACGCCCGAAAATCTCGATTTCAGCACCGTGACGGGTATTGTGTCGAACACGAACCGGACGTACCGGGATTGCCCCGTGATTCAGACCAACATCCCCGCGAGCCCGGGATCGAGCGGAGGACCGGTCTTTGATCGCGACGGCCTGCTCGTCGGGGTGCTCATCGGAAAGTTGCGCGATCAGGAATGGATTACGATTGTCAATCCAGTCAACAATGCCTATGCGCTGCTGCGAAAACACGGCGTCATTGCGCCGCTCGTAGAAAACGGCGAATCCTTGGGCGAAATTGTTCCTGCGCTCGACGCGGATGGCTTGCACCGGCAAGCCATCGAGACGTACAACCGGGGTGTTCGCGCCGAAAGCATCCACGAAAAAATTTCGGCTTACGATACAGCAGTAAAACTCTTTCCGGAATTCTACGAGGCATGGTTCAATTTGGCGACCGCCTGCACCGCAGCCGGCGAACACCAACGCGCCCTGGACAGTTTTGGGCGCGCGGAAGCCCTCAAATCAAACGCGGTCGAGGTTTTTCGCGGAAAGGGCCGCGTCCTTTTGCTTCAACGCAACTATCCCGAAGCGATTGCCTGCTTCGAACGCGCCGCCATGTTGACGCCGAATGACCCGTCCGCGCACAACGACCTTGGGGAAGCGCGCCGCCAAGCCGAGGATTTTACAAAGGCGATCTCGTCCTTTGAAACAGCCTTGAAACTCAATCCGGCCTATACCGCGGCAAGGTATAATCTCGGATTGGCCTATGCGGCGCTTGGACGAAACGCCAATGCCATTGAGCAGTTTCAAGCCTATTTGCGCGATGCCCCCGATGCACCGGACTCGGGGACCGTCAAGGAATGGATTGCGAAATTGGAATTGGAAAAGAAGTAGACAGGAGTTTGGAGTCGGAATAAGCGGGATTGGCGTTTGGATGTTTGCGCCTCCTTAATTCCGAATTCAATGGTAAAAGAGAGGAACATATGTCGGCACAGCAACCTCCCGAAAAACTGGGCAAGTACAAGATCGTCCGCGAATTGGGCAAGGGCGCGATGGGCGTCGTGTACGAGGGCATAGATCCGATCATCGGGCGGCGCGTCGCCATCAAAACCGCCCGGCGCGATGTCATGGAGGCGAGCGGGCGCGCAGACGAGATGATGCAGCGCTTTCTGCGTGAGGCCCGCGCCGCAGGCATGCTGAACGATCCGGGCATCATCACAATTTACGATGCGGACGAAGAAAACGGCATCGCCTACATTGCGATGGAATTTATTGATTCCGGCAATTTGCAGGACTACCTCGCGCACAGGGGCCGGCCGTCCCCCGAAGAGGCGGTCGAAATCGGCGCGCAAATCTGCAAGGCGCTGGCGCTGGCGCATGCGCAGGGCATCGTCCATCGCGACATCAAACCAGCCAATATCATGATGTTGTCCGACGGAACCGTCAAGATTGCCGACTTCGGCATCGCGCACGTCAGCGACTCGAACCTGACGCAGGAAGGCGCGATGATCGGCACGCCGCATTACATGAGTCCCGAGCAGTTCATGGGACACAAGATTGACGGGCGTTCCGACCTCTTCTCCGTGGCGCTGATCGTTTATGAAATGTTGACCGGCGAAAAGCCGTTCACCGGCGAAGTGCTCAGCACCGTCATGCACAAGGTCATCAAGGTGGATCCCGTCGAACCGAAGGAACTCAACTTCGCCGTCAACGAATGCCTCAGCAAGGTCATCATGAAGGCGTTGAGCAAGAATCCCGCGCAACGTTATCCGACGGGTGTGGCCATGGCCGCCGCATTAATGGAATCTCTCAAGGCTCAGCCCGATCCGGCAATTACGGGCGTCGGCCCGTGCGGACGTTCCGCCGCTTCCACCGACGCCACCGTCATGGCGGGTGAAGCCGACGCAACGGTCGTGTCGAGTCATCTGCCGGATCATGCGGCCACCGTGGCGACCGGCCCGCAACGTTCCGCCGCCGCGACGCCGACCATCGCGCTCGGCGGCCAGCCGTCCGGGCAACCGGCTCAGCCCGCCGCACCGTCCAAACGAAGTCTCACGATACCTGCCGTGGCCGGCGCAGCCGTTCTGGCGATCATTATCGCTGCCGCCGGATTATTCATGTCCGGGCGCGGCGGCAATACGCATGAAACATCGCCGGCGTCAACTCCAACATCTGTCCAACCCGGCATGCAAACGACACCGTCCTCCCTGCCGTCGGCTTCAACAGAGCCGGCGATTGAGAAAATTGACTTTCAGGTCTGGCTGGCCGACACCAAGGAGGCGTTTGACGCCGCCACCGATGGCGATTTCACCCAGTGCAACCCCAACGGCGTGGCGGACATCACGGTGACGGACCGCAAGACAGGCGAGACGCTGGCGGATGAGTCCAAAGTGGACTCCGTGCGGACCCAGTTGGCAAAACCAAGCCCGGCCATTCAGGTCCTTTTCAAGCAGCCCGGGTACATTGAAACCAAACGCGAATATTCAGCCACCAAAGCCAAAGACGTCTGCAAGGATGTTATCGTTTTACGGAAAGAGGGACTCTGATTCAAATTGCAACATGACCCCGCGAATACAGGTCTTGCAATCGGGGCATATTAAGAGACGAAAAAAACGACTAAACAGGATCCGCCCTTTCGATTCATGAGTTTTTTTTCATCTCTGTGAGATATTGCGTTGTGGTTGTTTTATTTGGATCGGCAACGCGGGAGGGAATGGCACGATGCACGTCAGAAAGGCAGTCATCACGGCGGCGGGTCGCGGCGTACGGTTGTATCCCGTGGCTGAAACGGTTCAGAAGGGAATGCTGCCCATTGTGGACCGCGACGGATTGGCAAAACCGGTCATTCAGATCATCGCCGAGGAAGCGCTCGACAGCGGTGTCGAGGAAGTCTGCGTGATCTGCGCTCCGGGCGATGAGTCGCGATATCGCGCCCAACTCCATCTGCTGCGCGATAATCTTCTTCACGCCTACGAAGGCGTGGATTGGGCACGGGAACAGGCGCAACGAATTGATCGCGTGTTGCGCCACCTGCATTTTGCCGTGCAGGAAGAACCGCGCGGTTACGGCCATGCCGTGTATCTTGCGCGCGAATTCGTTGAGGACGAGCCTTTCCTGCTGCTGCTAAGCGATCATCTCTACGTGTCACACATGCCCAGCCGCCGGTGCGCGCAGCAATTGATTGACGTTGCGGTACGCGAGGAATGCGCCGTCGCGGTGGTGCAGGTCACGCGGGAACATCTGGTCGGCCATTACGGAACCTTGAGCGGTAAGCGTGTGCCGGACGCACCGGGTCTGTACCAAATCGAGAAAATCATCGAGAAACCCTCGCTGAGCATGGCTGAATTGCACCTGCAAACGCCGGGATTGCGGGCGGGATTTTATCTCTGCCTGTTCGGCATGCATGTGCTGCCGCCGTCGGTGTTTGACGCGCTCGAGCCGGAAGTGGCGGCCCACAAGAACGGCGATCCGGAGATCCAATTGACGCCGGCTTTACAGGAACTTGCAAAACGCGAACGGTATCTGGCGGTCGAAGTGTCCGGATCCCGCTACGATATAGGATCCCGTTTCGGAATGCTCCAGACGCAACTCGCGATCAGCATGGCCGGTAAGGATCGCGACGAGGTCCTGCGAGTGTTGGTGGACGTGTTGGCCGAAGCCGGCATGCGTCGGCCGGCCGGATGAGGATGTTTTTCGTGAACACACTGATTGAAACCATCACCGCGAAGGGTTCCAAGATACGGAACCGGCCGTTCCGATCGCTGTGCGAGGAACTTTCTCCACAAGAGCTGATGGCGGCCTGCGAGGAACTGGACGCCTTTCGCCGTTCGGCGGACAATCTCTATGAACGGGTTCGGGCGACCATGTTCCTGTATGCGGCCTACCGGTTTTCGTTTCAGGAATCTCCGGCCTTTCCCGATACGGGGACAATTCCCTACGATGGATTTCACGATCTGCTGGGCCGCCGGTTCGAGGAGGCCATAGACTGTTTCCGCGCGGCCATGAAACAACACGGTCCGAACGCGGCGCTTTTCAGCGCTCTCGCCGAGGCCTATCATCACTTGTCGTTTCAAACGCTTTGCGATCAGGTGCGGCGCAGCGTCCGGGCCAGCAGGGGTAACCAGTGGATGTTCCGCGTCGGCCATGCGGACGATCAGCCTATCCGGTTGCGCCGTGAACTGCTCTACCGGCCGAACGGTACGCTTCTTTACCCCATCCTGCGTGAAACGACGCCGGTCCGGCTCGATCTGAGCCATAGCGGGTGGTCGGACATTTTTTTTCTGGGCATGGATTACCCGGAAGGCGCACGGGTGCTCAACATTTCCGTGGATCTGGGGGTCTACGGCCGCGACGACATCATCCAGCCCCCCATCGAAACGTATGTTCGCGCCATTCCGGAACCGGTCCTGCGTCTGACGAGTACCGATCTCGACACCACCAAGGACGTTACGGATCTGCGGGATCTGTTCAATTTCGGCAATGACTACCTCAGCCTCCTCAAAGCCGGGGTCATCGCGTCCGGTTTGATCCCGCCGTCCTTCGAGGGAACGAACCAGTCCATCGAGGCAATTTTGGGCCGCATTGTAGGGCGCGGCATGGGCCTTGAACTCGTCACGAAAGTCAATGACATCCCAAAAGGTTCGCGCCTTGCGGTTTCGACCAATCTTCTTGCCTCCATCATCAGTGTATTGATGCGCGCCACGGGGCAAACCTCCACGCTGGAAGGTCCGCTTACGGAGGAAGAGCGCCGCTTGGCGGCCTCGCGCGCAATCCTCGGCGAATGGCTGGGCGGTTCCGGCGGCGGCTGGCAGGACTCCGGCGGCATTTGGCCGGGGATCAAGGTCATCGAGGGCGCCATCGCCTGCAAGGGCGATCCGGAATACGGGATCAGCAAAGGCTGCCTGTTGCCGCGTCACCGGATATTGGGGGAGGACGATCTCCACCCGGAGATCAAGGAGCGTTTGGCCGCGTCTTTGGTGCTTATTCACGGCGGGATGGCGCAAAACGTCGGCCCCATCCTCGAAATGGTGACCGAAAAATACCTTCTTCGGGCCCAACGTGAATGGGAAGCGCGCCTTTCGATGCGCACCATATTTGACAACATTCTCGGCGCGCTCCAATCGGGCGATATCCGCGAACTCGCCGCCAATACGACCCGAAACTGGGACGTTCCCCTCAAGACTATCATCCCATGGGTTACAAACCGTTTCACTGAAACCGTCATCGCAGAAGCGCGCAACACCCTTGGAGACGATTTTTGGGGATTCCTCATGTTGGGCGGCATGTCGGGCGGCGGCATGGCCATGTTTGTGGAACCGTCCCGGCGCGACGCTTTTCGGGATGAAATTCTCGCCATCATGACCTCCGCCAAACGCACGCTCGAAGATGCGCTGCCCTTTGCCATGGATCCCGTTGTATACAATTTCCGCATCAATGCACAGGGATCGACCTCGTGCCTTCTTCTGGGCGAGGAGGCGGTCATGCCCACGCGCTACTATGCGCTGCAAATCCCGGAACTGGTCCGCCGCAGCGCGGACGATATCGCTTACTTGCGTCGTGTCGAATTGGACCATTTCACGGCGCGTCGCAGTGATGCCGTCGAGACTTACGGGTTGCTTCGAACGTTGACGGCGAATCTTTTCCGGGTCGCCGATCCCGCCACGCAGTCCACGCGACAGGCATGGGACGAAGACGCCGCGCGCATCAAGTCCGAAAACGGCTTCGATTCGATTCAGCACGAAGAGATCCGGGCAGACTTGCGCAGTGGGCGCATCGGACTGGCGCACAACCGGCTTCCCGTGGATACCTCCATTGAGGACGTGCACGACTCCGATGTGATCACCCTGTTCGGCGATCCGGAGCGCCGGCGTATCGGCGAGGAATCCCTCCGCGACGGTCGCGTCGCCGTTTTCTCCCTGGCCGCGGGCGTTGGAAGCCGTTGGACCACCGGCGCGGGCGCCGTGAAAGCCATCAATCCATTCCTCTTTTTGGGAGGAAAACACCGGAGTTTTCTTGAAATTCATGTGGCCAAGACCCGTGTGAGCGCCGAACGGTACGGAACGGCCCCACCACATATCATCTCGACCAGTTACCTGACCCATGGCCCCATCGAGAAACATCTGGAGTTGAACGGCCGTTACGGCTACGAGGGACCGATCGTGCTGAGTCCGGGGCGATCCATCGGGCAGCGCCTGATCCCGATGGTGCGCGATCTCGTTTTTCTGTGGGAAGAAATGCCCCAGGAAATGCTGGATGAACAGAAGCAGAAGGTCCGCGAGGATGCCCGCGCCGCACTCATGGACTGGGCGCGATCCAAGGGCGAAGGAAGCGATTATGTGGACAACGTCGCCATCCAGCGATTCAATCCGCCCGGACATTGGTACGAAATTCCCAACCTCCTGCGCAACGGCGTCCTGGCGAAATTGCTCAGGGAGCATCCGCATCTCGAAACGATCATGCTCCACAACATTGACACCCTGGGGGCCGATCTCGATGCCGAGGCGCTGGGCGCGCATTTGCAGGCAGGCAATGTGCTGACTTTTGAGGTAGTCCCCCGCCGCATAGACGATCGCGGCGGCGGCCTTGCGCGGGTCAATGGCCGTGTGCGCCTGCTCGAAGGGCTTGCCCAGCCGCGCGAGGAGGACGAACTCAAACTGCGGTACTACAATTCGATGACCACATGGATACAAATTGATCCGCTGCTGGCCTTGTTCGGCCTCACGCGGGCCGATCTCGACGGTCCAGCCGATAAAATCACCCACGCCGTCCGCGCCATGGCGCACCGGATGCCGACCTATGTAACCATCAAGGATGTCAAGCGACGATGGGGCCATGGGCAGGAAGACGTGTATCCCGTCGCCCAATTCGAAAAACTCTGGAGCGACATGACGGGCCTTTCCGACATCCGGATAGGCTACCTTGCCGTGCCTCGTCAGCGCGGCCAGCAACTCAAAGACCCGAATCAGCTGGATGCATGGGCCAACGACGGCAGCAAGGAATATGTGGCGAACCTGGCAAATCTCTGACGATCGCCATCCCGTTGTGCAAAAGAAAAGACAAGGAGACTGTTTGGGGATATTGAAAATTGTAAAAATTTTTTCCGCTACCCCCCTTCATTTCCTCATTTCCCTATCATCCACATACACGCGGCAATAAGGAGTGGGCGCCCGGCATGATGACGACATTGCTGATCGGATTTCTGGCAAACGGCGCGACGACACTGCCGGCATATTATGGACATCCGGCCATTGAGGACGCGCATGGCGTCATCGCGCCATGGTATCAAGGGCTGAACGGACAGATTGACTATCGTGTGCGCGTATCCATGGAAACACTCAAACGCTACCCGTGGGTCGGCACGGACAAGGCCGTCATGGCTGCGCCGCATTTCGTATACACCTCGATGTGGAGCATAGACGCGGAAGGGAACATCGGCGCGCCACCGTTGGAAAATTGGATGTGCGGCGACCTTGGCCAGCGGACCGTCAGTTTGATCAACGGCTTTGCGGACTATTATCGCTACGCGGGCGACCCGGCCGCCCTCGGCTTCATCAAGTTGCAGGCCGATTACATTCTCGATTATGCCCAGACGCCATCGGATCATCCGTGGCCGAACTTCCCGATCAGCGTGCCCACAAAGGGCAAGCCCTACGGCCCATGCGATCCAAAGGGATTCATCCAACTCGATCTTTCGGCGGACATCGGCGCGGCCATCCTGCGCGCCTATCGGATACTTGGCGATGCGCGGTACTTCGAGGCTGCAAGGCACTGGGGCGATTTGTTGGCTCAGCACTGCAACCGGACGCCTGGCGAACCGCCGTGGCCGCGTTACGCAAATCCCGAAGAGGTCAATTGGAGCAATGAACTGACCGGCAGCGTAACGTTTATCCTGCGATTCCTGGATTCACTCATTCGGCTCGGCTATCGCGGCACAGACGACGCCATCATGCGGGCGCGCGACGCGGGACACGCTTATCTCAACGACGTCCTATTTCCAAAATGGGCCGCGGTGGACACGTGGGGGCGCTGCTACTGGGACTGGGAATGCCCGGTGATTTCGCTGGTCAACGTGTGGGCGATGCAATATGTGATGGACTATCGCGAAGCGTTTCCCTTGTGGAAGTCCGACGTGCGCAATGTGCTGACGCTGCTCCTGAACCGAACCGGCGTGGATCCCAATTCGGCGGCGGAAGTGTACAGCGGCGCGTGGGCGATGCCCGAATCGCCGAGTTGCTGCGGCACATCCTTGTCCTATGGCCAGCAACTCACGGCAGGCGCGTTGGCGCAATACGCGGCGTTGGCCGACGACGCGTGGGCGCGGGAACTCGCACGGCGCATGGCCATACTCGGATCCTACGATGCGCTCGACAACGGGACGGTCGTTGACGGACTCCTGGGCAATCCGATCGTGGCCGCATCGTGGCTCAATATCATCCACCCGCTCGCGATGCGGACCATGCTGCAAATCATGGCATGGATGCCCGATCTCTTCGGCCCAAACCGCGAAAATCATGTCATGCGGAGTTCGGCGGAGATTGTGGATGCGGCCTATGAGAAGGGCCGTATCGCTTTTACGACATTCGATTCTCCTGAACATACCCTAACCGTTCTCCGGCTGGCTTTTGAACCGTCGCACATCACCGGCGACGGTATTTCCTTGCAAAGGCGTGAAGTTGCCGACGGAAATGGTTTCAGCATGAAGCCGCTTCCCAATGGCGACTACATTGTGACGATTCGCCACGATGGCCTGACGGCGATCGCTGTCGAAGGCGACGATCCAAAGAACGCATCATCCGGTGAAGCGTTCACGCGGACGGGAACATGGGATTCGCATGATGCGAGCGAAACAACAGGGGCTGCGATAACCTGCGCTTTCGACGGCAACCAAGTGCGAGTTATCGGCGACGTCGAACCGGCGGGGGGATTGGCGGACGTTTTTATTGACGGCGAGAAACAGCGGGCCGGCATCGATTGCTGGTGCCCGGTTGGGCGGGACGCGCAAACGCTCTTCGCGCGAAGCGGGCTGAGCGAAGGCAAACACGAACTACGCGTGGTCGTGCGCGGGGAAAAGAATCCGTTGTCGCAAGGGGCAAGAGTGCGTGTTCATCGCGTGGTCTCCTCCGCCGCCACGGGCTCAAGCGGGTTCGGGTCCGGCGAAGGGCCCGTGGATCCGCAACGCATGGTGTTCGGCTATTCGGGACGTGAAGACTTGTGCGACAAGGCCGGGAATGCGTGGCGTCCGGCCACGGAGTGGATTGTCCGCATGAACCAGGGCGCGGATGTCGTCGGTGCGGCGTGGTGGACGGAACCCGTCGCGGAAACCATCGAGGGTACGGACTCGCCCAATCTCTATCGCTACGGGATTCATGCGCCGGAGTTTATCGTGAATGCAACTGTCGCGCCGGGCATGTACCGCGCAACGCTGAAGTTCGCCGCGACGCGCGGATTCGACACGGCGAAGAACCGCGTGTCGGTGTTCGTGAACGGCCAGCCGATGATTGAGAAGATGGATGTGGCGGAGAAGGCCGACGGTCCGAACCGCGTGCTCGACATCGAACTGCGATCGCTCAGACCGCGCAACGGCGCCATCGAATTCAAGTTCGCGGGAGGCGACAAAGAGGCAGGGGTTGCCGGCGAGGCATTCATCCAGGCGCTCGAACTCGTTCGCGCGATGCCTTATGAGAAAGACATACAAGCGTTCGAGGAACAGGACCGGGCCAACCCGCCAGCGCCCGACACCGTGTTCTTCGTCGGCAGTTCAACGATTCGCCTGTGGGACTTGAAACGCTGCTTCCCGGAATTCAAGACGATCAATCGCGGTTTCGGCGGATGCGAATACAGCGACATCGCGTACTATCTCGACCGCATCGTAACACCGCACAAGCCCACGACCGTCGTTCTGTACGCGGGCGACAACGACATCGCGCACGGCAGGCCTGCCACGGTGGTCTTCGACGATTTCAAGGAGGTCGTCGAACATATCCGCCAGTCCTCGCCGGCTTCACGCATCATCGTGCTCGCCGCCAAACCGAGTATCGCCCGTTGGAATCTTTACTCCATGATGAAAGACTTCAACGCCCGCGTGGCCGAATACGCCCAAGGCGATGCCGGCATAGTCCACGTCGAGACCAGCGGGACAATTCTGGGCGCCGACGGCCAGCCCCGGAAAGACATGTTTCAATCCGACGGCCTCCACCTCAACCAAGCCGGTTACGACGCATGGACCGCTCTCGTCAAACCACATTTGACCACTGATTGAAATCGCTCTTGATTCGTCTCGTGCATTACACTTTATTGTTTGTTGAAATGAAGTCAGCCGGCGGGGACATGTTTCTCCGATCAACTGCAATTACGATGACGATTACGAGCACGAGCACGAGAAACGCCGCTGGGACGGTGGAATTTGATGGATTCTCGCCCGCAGAGTTGGTGGATTAGCGTTGATTTATCGAATGCCTGTCAACACGAAAATTTGCGCAGACACGTGAAGCCTGCCAAAAGGCAGCATAACGCAAGAAGCAGGATCCCAGCGAATCCAAACAACGGCAGGCTTTCCAGCGGGTCGCTCACCGTCACGATAAATTCGACGGGACCAGCCGTTTCGGTTTCATCGGCTGCTTCGCATCGGTATGCCCCGGCACTGGAAACGGTTACGGGGGCGATCCAGTATTGCGAACCCGTAACGTCTTTGGCCGGACCGGAAAGGATTTGCCATTGGCCTTCGTTGTTTCGTTTGCTCCATGTATAGAGGGGCGTTCCGAAAATTCCTTCGGCACGGACTTCCAGGAGACATGAGGAGCCGTACTCCGCTTCCACGGCGGTATCGCTTCCGGGCGACAGGGCAAGGGGTTCCGTGTCGAGGGCTATCGTGTCGGCGATCGTTTCGTCCGACACGTTGCCGGCGGCATCGCGCAACTGGGCATAAACCGTCTTCCATGACTGGCCGTCGGGAAGTTCCCACGCCGATGAGACGGAATAGGTGCGCCAATCGGACCATTCCGCCACGCCATTGCCGAATCGCATGGCGTCAAGGGCGCTACCCGTGCCGTCGGCGCCGAGGAAAGTGGCGGTTACCTGCCGGTCGCGCGTGAATACCGCTGCATCGTTCAGGACCAGCATCCCTGTGGGGGGAACACCCATGCCGCCGTCGGCATGGGTGGCGCTGTTGGACGCTCCGATGAGATTGCCGGCCAAATCCCGGACATTGGCGGCCGTAAGCGAGATGGAGCCGCCTTGTCGCATTTCGCCCTCATTCCATCCCGCGACGACAGCCGATGAACCCTCGGTGGTTATGGTATCCGGATGGATGGAGAGGGTGCCCATCCCGTCGCCGGAAACCATGTAGCGGCTTGCATCGCCGAGATCGCCTCCCATCATGGGTTCATTGAACGATAGACGCACGGTAGAGCCCGTCAGGACCTGCACGCTCGTCACGCGGGGCGCCCCGCCAATGCCCGCGCCGGGATCGGTGGCCGTATGGGCCGTGCCGATGGGATTGCCGACAAGGTCCGCAACACCCGAAGCCGTAATGGTGATATCGCCGCCGTCGAGCATTTCACCGGAGGCCCATTGCAGCCGGTACATCCCCATGCCGGTGTCTTCCACGCTATTCGGATGCTCGGCCAGCGTTCCACGGCCTGATCCCGAAAGCGTGTAGTTTTCAGCATTGACCGCATCGCTTCCCATCCACTCGCTGAAAACGACAAGAACCATGCGCAGGTCCATGACCGTCGCATCAGCCAACCCAGGGGGAATGCCAATGCCGCCACCGATGTCCACGGCAAAATTCAACGGACCGATTGGATTACCGGCACGATCATGGACATTCGCCGCAGTCACCGTCACGTCGCCGCCGTCGCGCATTTCACCCGAAGACCATGCCAGCCGGTAATAGGATGCGCCCAAAGCCTCGACGGAAGAAGGGTGCATCGTCAGACTGCCCGCGCCCGGACCGGAAACGGTAAAGTGGTCCACATCGGCTACGCCCGCGCCCATGTCCTCGTTAAAAATTAAGTCAATATGGCTCTCATCCTGCACGTCCACTTCGGCCAGTTCGGGCGCATATCCGATTCCGCCGCCTGGATGTGTTCCCGAATCGGGATCGCCCATGCCGTTTCCCACCAGATCCACAGCGTTTGAGACCGAAATCACAATATCGCCGCCGTCGCGCATTTCTCCGGTGGTCCATTCCAAGCGATATTCGTTGTCGGCAATCCATTGGACGTCGTTCGGGTTGGCGGCCAGCGTGCCTTTTCCCGAACCAGCCAGCGTGTAATTGGATGCAAGGATGGCGCCGCTTCCCATGGTCTCGCTGAATTCAACCAAGATGAATCGTCCGCTTTGGACCATGATGCCGGTCACGGTAGGGGCAACACCCATGCCGCCTTCCGTGTGCGTGGCGCTGTTCGAGGGACCGATCGGGTTGCCGATGAGATCGAATACATCTGTCACAGTGACGGTTACATCATGTCCGGTCCGCATTTCGCCGCCTGCCCATGAAAGCTTGTACACGTTGCCGCCGAGGTCCTCCACCTGATCGGGATGATTTGCAAGCGATCCTTGGCCCAAGCCGGAAAGCGTGTAACGGGCCGGGTCAAGTACGCCCGTTCCCATCGCCTGGTTATATGAGAGATTCATGACAAGGGGCGCTTGCACTTCGAGCGTCCCGACGGAAGGGGCCACAGTGTCTATGGCGATGTTCTTGTTGAATCCAAGCGAATTCGCTTCGCCGGGAATGGGGAGCGCAAGGTCGGCGTCCAGCGTACCCGTGGCGGCGTCGCGAATGCTGCCTCCGTTGAGTTGCAGGGCGTCGCTGCCGGCATAATCAAGGTCTGGCGAACTGTCGCCCGCTTGCACCGTATAACGGAAAACGAGCGTGTTCGTCCCATCGCCGCCGATCATTGCCGCGAGACGATTCACGGCGCCGGTTTCGAGTTCGAGAGTTGGCGATCCCATTACCGCCACAGGAGTCGAGAAAACGACCTGAACGTCAACGACCTCGCCCAGTGGAAAAGTGCCGTTGGGGTGCTGACTCGTTACATTCACGACGGCCGGCGTTGTCACGACTTCGCGCACACGGATGTCGTCGAATACAAACCCGCTGCTCGAGGCGGGCCAATTGTCGTAGTGGTTGAAACGGATCTGGAAATGGTTGTTGTAGGCAAGGCCGTGGGCGGCGGCCGCCGCATCGAGGTCAATGGTGAATTGGGTATACGATCCGGAAATCCCGTCCGCCGTGCGCAATCCCTGTATTTCGTACCACATCAAGCCGTCGGCGCTGATCGCCACCCCGTCGTAGTCCGCACCGTTCAAATACGGAATGGACGGCGGACCGTGATCGTCGTCGAGGAGTTCTTTCATCCAGAAGGAAAGTTCGACATTGGCGCGGCCGGCAAGATCCAATGTCAATGTGACTTCGTTGCGCGACAGGTAACCGGTCAACGCTTCATCAAGCAGCAGGTGATAGGATCCGGCATGGGGATCGTACAGGGAGGTTACGGTGTTGCCGAAATAGGCTGTTCCGCGCGAATCCCAATAGGAAGCCAGGCTGCCGCTCTCAAAATCCTCAAAAAAAGGCAACGTGGCCGGCGTGGCCGTTACGGTATACGTCGAGGTTGTCGGACTGGGATTGAGCGTCGAGCCGGCCTCGTCAACGATGGCGCCCACCGTTGGAGACAGACTGACGTTCAGTGTTCCGCTCGAAAGATTGAGGACGGGGAAGCGCCACATGGTGCGCGGCGTGGAGCCGGTAAATCCGTGCTGGAAGGTGGGCGTCCCCACGACCGCACCGGTGGCCGCAGGGCCGGTAAGAATGAGATCGCCTGCGTCAACTCCATAGACGGGTTCATTGAACGTCACGTCAATGGCGGCATGACTACTGCCGATCGCACCGCCCGAAGCAGGCATTTGCCACATAACGTATGGAGGATTGTCCCAATCGGTATTAAATCCGGCGATACGGCGGCGTGTTTCGTGGCCCATGTAGGTAAAGCTGCCGCCCACGATGATGCCCGCGCTTCGCGACGGCGCCAAAGTAAAGATGTAGTTGCTGCTGCTGGAACTCGGATTCCACGCATCGAGCACAGCGGGATTCGAGCCGTTGGCCGTGTTGAACGCCGCCAAGGCATAGCGTGTCGTGGAGCCACCGACGGCGCTGAAAGTTCCGCCAACAAAAACGCGCGGGCCGCTTACCGCCACCGCCCAGACGGTCGAGTTGATGTTGGGATTCCACGGATCCACCATGGCTGAGGCGCCGCCACCCGCGACATTGAACGCGGCCACGCGGTTGCGGGTAGCTGCTCCGCCGTTGACGGTTGTGAAATCGCCCCCCGCGTACAGGCGTCCGTCCGATATCGCAAGCGTATTGACGGCATCGTCCAAGTTCGGATTCCATGCGGCGTCCACGGTTCCGGGATTCGAGCCGTTGGCCAATTCGAAGGCCGCCAAGTAGTTGCGCACGATGGACGTGTTGGCCTTGGTGAACTCACCCCCGAGGTGCACGCGATCGCCCGCGAAAGCAAAGGCGTTTACGACCGGCCAGTCGCCCATCCATGGATATAGATCCGGATAGGAAAGTCTTGGGTTCCAAGGATCTAGCACGGCGGCGCTGGATCCATCCGCCTTGTTGAAGGCCGCCGCTCCTCTGCGCTGCACGCTCGATGCCGTCACATACTCGAAGGCGCCGCCGACATACACCCGGTTTCCAAAAACGGCTATGGCGTAGACGTTTTTGTCCATGTTGGGATCCCATGCGAAATCCACGCCGGCGGGACTGTTGCCGTCGGCTTCGCTGAACGCCGCAAGGTTGTTGCGAGTGCGCAGTCCTCCCCGGACGGACTTGAAACGTCCGCCCACATATACTTTGCCGTCTGCCACCGCCAGCGCTTCGACGCTGAGGTCTACGGGATCCGCCAAACCGGGATCCCAATTCACGTCCAGTGCGCCCGTGGTCTTGTCAAATGCCGCCAAGGCCGCGCGCACCGTGCCATTGCTGACCGTGGTGAAACTTCCACCCACATACACATGCGTCGTTCCAACCGCGATGGCCTTGACATAATTATTATCAATCCGGGGTATGTTCGCCGGGATATCCGCGTATTCGGTCAGGGCACAAGCCGATTCGCAAACTACGAACAATCCCATCCATAGAATTGCGATTTTTTTGGCAATTGCCATCGCTACATCCTCCGACTTTCAAATCGTGGCTTGCTGCCTCGAATACGGACGGCGTCCCAATGCCAAAAACACCGCCACAGCCGCCAAGATGCCGTAATTGCCCTTGGGTGGAGCAACCGGAGAAACGGTTCCGCCAAAACATCCCGGCGGTGCAATACCAGCGCCCGCAAGGGCGGCCTCCACCGGCGATGCTCCGCCGGTAAAGATCGCCGTGCCCGAATAGGCCTTTGCCTTGGCTGGCCGAAATCGCACCACGATTTCCTTTGTGGCGCCGGCTTGCAGCGAATAGGAAGCGTCCGATGCCAATTCGAAACCTTCGCCCGAAATCGTGGCCGTGCCCGTCAGAGTGCCGGTTCCCGTGTTCTTGACGGTGAACGTGGCTTCGGCCGTTTCGCCCGTTGTGACTTCACCAAAGTCCTTTGAAAGGGGCGTGACCAGAATTTCGGGTATTTCGCCTTCGCCTTCGCCTTCGCCTTCGCCTTCGCCTTCGCCTTCGCCTTCGCCT